>NZ_JBJNMH010000014.1:0-145934 GCF_052168635.1 Serratia sp. CY47444 | reverse complement strand
TGCGGACTTCATCGTGGCGCGGGTAACGCAGTGTTACCCATCAGACGCCGTATAGATTTAAGCAAGCCCATCATAAATCAAAATCGGTGTTGCAAAAACGGGGGTGACCATAGATTTTTTATCCGTTCAATTCGCTGCCTGACGAGGGCTGGCCGCGGTGACCGGCGGCGATAACACCCGTTCCAGCACTTCGGCCTCCAGTTCCGCCAGCCGGGCCGAGCCTTTTCGGCGTGGCCGCGGCAGATCGATGGTGAGATCCAGCCCGATATGTCCCTCTTCGATCAGGATCACCCGATCCGCCAGCGCGATGGCTTCGCTGACGTCATGCGTGACCAGCAGTACGGTAAAACCGTGTTGTTGCCACAGCGTCTCTATCAGCCCTTGCATCTCGATGCGCGTCAGGGCGTCCAGCGCCCCGAGCGGTTCGTCCAGCAGCAGCAGGCGAGGGCGGTGGATCAGCGCGCGCGCCAGGGCGACCCGCTGCTTTTGTCCGCCGGACAGCGCCGCCGGCCAGTCGCGGGCGCGATCCGCCAAACCGACTGCGTCCAGCGCCTGTAGCGCCGCGTCGCGCCAGTGGCCGCGCAGCCCCAGGCCCACGTTGTCTATCACCGTTTTCCACGGCAGCAGGCGTGCGTCCTGAAACATCAACCGGGTATCCTCTTTGGTGGCGGCAAGCGGCGCGTTGCCGCTGAGCAGCGCGCCGCTGCTGGCCTGTTCCAGGCCGGCCAACAGGCGCAGCAGGGTGCTTTTGCCGCAGCCGCTGCGGCCGACTACCGCCACGAACTGCCCGGCGGAAATGCGCAGCTGGATATTGTCCAGCACCGTGCGGTTGCCGTAACGTTTGCCGATGGATTCCAGCGTCACTGGTGTGCCTTGGGCAAGGCGAGCGGGAAGGGTCATAGCGCTTCTCCCTGTTTCAGTTGATAGGCCGGATGCCAGCGCAACCAGACGCGCTCAAGCAGCTGCGCGCCCACGTCCGCCAGCTTGCCGAGCAGGGCGTACAGCACGATCGCCACCACCACCACGTCGGTTTGCAGGAATTCACGCGCGTTCATCGCCAGGTAGCCGATGCCCGAATTGGCCGAAATGGTTTCGGCGACGATCAGCGTCAGCCACATGAAGCCGAGAGCGAAACGCACGCCGACCATAATCGACGGCAGCGCGCCTGGCAGCACCACCTGTGTAAACAGGCGAAAACCGCTCAGACCGTAGCTGCGCGCCATCTCCAGCAGGCCGCGATCGATGTTTTTGATACCGTGATAGGTATTGAGATAAATCGGGAACAACGTGCCGAGCGCCACCAGAAAGATCTTGGCGGACTCATCGATGCCGAACCACAGGATCACCAGCGGGATCAGCGCCAGGTGCGGCACGTTGCGGATCATTTGCACCGAACTGTCCAACAGGCGTTCACCCCAGCGCGACAGCCCGGTAATAAAGCCGAGGATCAGTCCGATGCTGCCGCCGATGGCAAAGCCGATCAACGCGCGCTGGCTACTGATGCTCAGGTGCTGCCACAGCTCGCCGCTTTGGCTCAGGCGCCAGAAGGCGGCGAGCACCGCGCTCGGCGCCGGCAAAATGCGGTTGGACAGCCAGCCAGTTTCGACGGCGATTTGCCAGAGGATCACCAGCGCCAACGGCAGCGCCCAGGGAGCCAGCCGATACAGGATGCGTTGTACGTTATTTGCCATCGGGGTGCTCCTCAGCTCTGCGACACTTTTTGCGGAACATAAATGTTGGCCACCACTTCGCCCTGCGGGCGCACCGGCTGAAGGCGCGCAGGCGTTTCTTCCTGCGCCAGATCGAGGTGAGGGAACAGCAGTTCTCCGACGCGGTAGGCCTCTTCCAGATGCGGATAGCCGGAGAGAATAAAGGTGTCGATGCCCAGATCGGCGTATTCCTGCATGCGCGCCGCGACCGTCGGGCCATCGCCCACCAGCGCGGTGCCGGCGCCGCCGCGCACCAGGCCGATGCCGGCCCACAGGTTCGGGCTGATCTCCAGGTTGTCCTTCTTGCCGCCGTGCAGCGCCGCCATGCGCCGTTGGCCGACGGAGTCGAAGCGCGCAAAGGCCTGCTGCGCGTTGACGATGGTTTCCTCATCGAGGTGGGCGATCAGCCGATCGGCGGCGCGCCAGGCCTCTTCGGTGGTTTCCCGCACGATGACATGCAGACGGATGCCGAAACGCACCTGTCGGCCCTTCGCCGCCGCTTTGGCGCGCACCTCTTCGATCTTCTCTTTGACCTGCGCCGGCGGCTCTCCCCAGGTGAGGTACATTTCTACCTGCTCGGCGGCCAGATCCTGCGCGGCGGCGGAGGATCCGCCGAAATAGAGCGGCGGGCGCGGTTGCTGCACCGGCGGGAACAGCAGCTTGGCCCCTTTCACCTGAATATGCTTGCCGTCGAAATCGACGGTTTCGCCTTCCAGTACCCGGCGCCAGATATGAGTGAACTCGGTCGAGGCCTCGTAACGCTCTTCATGACTGAGATGTAACCCCTCCGCCGCCAGCTCTTCCGGATCGCCGCCGGTGACCAGATTGAACAGCGCGCGCCCGTTGGACAGGCGATCCAGCGTCGCCGCCTGACGCGCCGCCAGCGTAGGGGAGATGATGCCCGGCCGCAACGCGACCAAAAATTTCAGCCGCTGGGTGACCGGGATCAGCGAGGCGGCCACCAGCCAAGAGTCTTCGCAAGAGCGACCGGTGGGGATCAGCACACCGCCGAATCCCAGCCGATCCGCCGCCTGGGCGATCTGCTGCAAGTAACCGTGATCGACGCTGCGAGCGCCCTGCGCGCTGCCAAGATAGTGGCCGTCGCCATGGGTGGGTAAAAACCAGAAAACGTTCAGGCTCATCGTCAATGTTCCCCCGTATTTATTGCGCGCTTGGGCGCCAGATGCGTTGCGAGATGTCGACCTTCACCGGCACCAACCGGTTGGCGTAAAACAGGTCGGCGGTTTGCTGCTGCGCGGCGATCGTATGCGCATCTAGCGGTGTGATGGCGGTCGGGGGGCGGTGATCCAGATAGCTGGCGATCACCGGTTCCGGCAGCCCCATGGCGTTGGCCAGCAGGGTCACGCTTTGCGCCCGGTCGCTGCGGGTGAGTGCATCGGCCTGGGTTAGCACCGTCAGGACCTGGCTGATAAAGGCGCCATTGGCTTCGACATAGGGGCGCGCCGCCAGATAGAAGGAACCGGTCTGGTTCAGATCGGTGCCGTCGCCGAGCACCCGCACGCCGCCCTGCAGCAGCGCGGCGGAATAATAAGGATCCCAGATAGCCCAGGCATCGACGTTGCCCTGCTGGAATGCGGCGCGCGCATCGGCGGGCGTCAAATAGGCGGGCTGGATATCCGTAAATTTCAGTCCGGCCTTTTGCAGCGATCGCAACAGCAGGTTATGTGAGCTGGATCCTTTCTGGAACGCGACCTTATGGCCTTTCAGATCGGCGACGGTTTTGATCGGGCTATTTTCCGGCACCAGGATTACTTCGGCCTTCGGTTTGGGCGGCTCAACGCCGACATACAGCAGATCCGCGCCGGCGGCCTGCGCAAAGATCGGCGGAATATCACCGGTGCTGCCCAGATCGATGCTGCCGACGTTCAAGGCCTCCAGCATCTGCGGGCCGGCGGGAAATTCAATCCAACTGATGCGGGTGGCGGGGAAGCGTTCCTCCAGCAGCCGGTGGCTTTTCGCCAGCACCAGACTCACCGATCCTTTCTGGTAACCGATGCGAAATTGCGCCGGATCCTGCGCGACGGCGGCGTTGGCCCAGACCAGCGACAGCAGGCCGGTGAAGGCCGCGGTGCTCAGCCAACGTCGCAAAGCGTTGCGTTGTTTCATTCAGGCCCTCCTTTTCCAGGCATGTCAGGCGGTTTGACGCGCCGTCAGCGGCGAGGCGACGCGCAGCGCGGGCGGTTTGCGGCGGCCAAGCGCCAAATAGAAACTGGCGAGCGCCTCTTCCAACCGGGCGGCCACGGCGTCGGTGAGCGTGGCGCTTTCGCCGGTCAGTTGGATCTGGCTGTCGTCGGCGAACACGCCGTGCAGCACCTCTTGCGCTTTCAGCGCCGCCAGCACCGGTTTCAGCGCATAGTCCACCGCCAGCATGTGGCCGACGGAACCGCCGGTCGCCAGCGGCAGCACCACCTTATGATCCAGTGCGCGTTCCGGCAGCAGGTCCAGCAGGGTTTTCAGCGCGCCGGAGAACGACGCTTTATAAACCGGCGTGGAAATCAGCAGGCCGTCGGCCTGCGCCAGCTGCTCGGCAAACGCCTTGATCGCCGGACTGTTGAAGTTGGCGTACAGCAGGTCTTCGGCGTCAAAGTCGTGCAGGGTATAGGCCGTCACTTCCACCCCTTGCTGCCGCAGCCAGTTCTGACTCAGCGAGAGCAGCGCGGCGGAACGTGATGGGATACGTGGGCTACCAGCCAGTGATATAACGCGCATTGCCACTCCTTATAACTAAAAGTTAGGTTTAATTAGAAAATCAATGGGAAGTGTTTTAAACCTACCAGCAACCGGGCGCGTTGTTTAAATCTCATTTTTTGATTTGGATATGCGCAAAAGCGGATTGGCGCCGATTTGGCGGTGAAGTGGGAAAACGATTGCGTAAAAACGGCTTTTTTTGCCTTTAATCAATTCCAATTAGGCGGGGGATACCGGATAATACGCCCCCGGTTTGCAACCGGGAAATCAGGAGAGTCCATGTACTACCCCCTCATCAGGAAAGCGTTGTTCCAGCTCGATCCGGAGCGCGCGCACGAAGTGACCTTTCGTCAGCTCAGCCGTATTACCGGCACCCCATTAGCGTTTCTTGTCCGTCAGTCCGTGCCGACCAAACCGGTCAGCTGCATGGGGCTGTCGTTTAAAAACCCGCTGGGATTGGCCGCCGGTCTGGATAAAAACGGCGAATGCATCGATGCGTTCGGCGCGATGGGCTTCGGCCATGTGGAAGTCGGCACCGTGACGCCGCGTCCGCAACCGGGCAACGACAAGCCGCGCTTGTTCCGCGTGGTTGAGGCGGAAGGCCTGATTAACCGCATGGGGTTCAATAACCATGGCGTGGACAATCTGGTTGAAAACGTTAAGAAATCCCATTTCGGCGGCATTCTTGGGATCAATATCGGCAAGAATAAAGACACCCCGGTTGAACAGGGTAAAGACGATTATTTGATCTGCATGGATAAAGTTTATCCGTATGCCGGTTATATCGCGATTAACATCTCTTCACCGAATACGCCGGGGTTACGATCCTTACAGTATGGCGAAGCGCTGGACGATCTTTTGGCTGCGATTAAAAATAAGCAGCAGGAATTACATGCGCGCCATCACAAATATGTGCCGGTGGCGGTAAAGATCGCGCCGGATCTTTCAGAAGAAGAATTGATCCAAATTGCAGACAGCCTGGTGCGGCATAATATCGATGGCGTGATCGCCACCAATACCACATTGGATCGAAAATTGATCCAAGGGTTAAATTACTGCGAACAAGCGGGCGGGTTAAGTGGGCGTCCGTTGCAATCACGCAGCACCGAAGTGATCCGTCGTCTCTCCACTGAACTGCAAGGGCGTCTGCCGATTATCGGCGTGGGCGGCATCGATTCGCTGACGGCGGCGCGCGAAAAAATGGAGGCCGGCGCGAGCCTGCTGCAAATTTATTCCGGATTTATCTATCACGGCCCGCGTTTGATTAAAGATATCGTTACCCATATCTAATATTTTTCCTCTCATTTTATTCCGGGGGTTTATTTCTGCCCCCGGCTCGTCTATATTTTGTTCGTTAGCATAAATATCGTTCGCGGAATTATCCGATGTTTAAGCTATTTTATCGGTGATAAAATCGCCTTTTAGGGTGAGTGCGGCGTTGGCATAGGCAGCGAGAAGGATACGAAATGAAGATAAAACCTGACGATAATTGGCGTTGGTATTTTGATGCCGAACACGATCGGCTAATGCTGGATTTAGCTAATGGTATGATCTTCCGTTCACGTTTCCCGGCCAAAATGTTAACGCCGGACGCCTTCGATGAATGCGCTTTTTGCGTGGATGACGCCGCCCTTTATTTCACTTATGAAGAACAGTGCAAACAGGTCAAGCTTAGCCATGAACAGCGGGCCGAGCTGGTGTTGAATGCGCTGGTCGCCTACCGCTTCCTGAAACCGCTGATGCCGAAGAGCTGGCATTTCTCGCAGCAACACTACCCGTTGCAGCCGAAAAACGGCGAGCTGGCGGCGGTGAAAGTGATGGAAAGCGGCGCGGAAGCGCGTTTGCTGGTGGTGGAGGCCGGGGATAACGCCAGCCTGTGCCTGCTGGCGCAAAATCAGCTGATGGTCGCTGGCCGTACCATGGTATTGGGCGATGCCATCAAGGTGATGCACGATCGGCTGAAACCCTGCGCGCAGGATGAAAGCGCCGCCCCGGCTTACGACAGGGCGGTATAAGGCGGATTACGCCAACGTCAAATCACTTTTCGGGATGCAGCTGCAGCACAGGATGGTGCCGTTGTCGCCCAGCGCGCTTTTCTTCAGGGGCGCGACCTCACCGCTCAACAACGTAATGCGGCAGCTGCCGCAAATCCCGGCGCGACAGGAGTAAGGTACGCGAATGCCTTGCTGTTCCAACTGTTCGAGCAGGATCTGCTGGTTATTGCCGGTAAACACCTTGCCTTCATATTCGATAGTGACGCTGTGCTCGCTGTCTTGCGGCGCTTGCACGCTCTCCACCACTTTCCCGGCGCCATAAGGGCGCGGCGGCTTAGTCGACAGCACTTCCACCGTATCGCCCACGCGAATGATGCCGCTGTTACGCGCGATCATATTCTGGCCAAAATCGATGTCGCCGTTGTCGGCGGAACGGAATTTTTGCAGCGTGCTCAGCGGTTCGCCGCTCGGATGCTTGCGGCCGCGCTCGGTGCTGACGGTGGTGAGCACGCAGCGGCTGCAGGGTTTCACCAGATCGAACATCACGTCACCGACGCGGATCACCTGCCAGCCGTCCTCGGCCCAGGCGGTTGCGCCGCTCACCACCAGATTGGGGCGGAACTGCTCCAGCTTGATGCTGCCGGGGCAACGCTGCTGCAGATCGTTGAACGAAGCCTGGTTAATCAGCAAATAAGGATAGCCGTCGGCAAACGTCAGCGGGATTTCGGGGTGCTTCTTCACCCGGCGGGTCAACTCCGGCCCCAGCCAGCGCAGCTGCACGTCACGCTGGAAATAGCCGCTCAGCCAGCGGTTGATCTCATCCGGCGCGATCAGCGCGGTGAAATGGTTGCCCCATACCTCGGTCGGCTGCGGCGCGGTGGCGAAGTCGCTGAAGCGAATGGCGGCGCTTTCGCCGTCCGGCGCGGTCAGGAATAGCCCGTCCGGCAGCAGCGCCGGCGTGAACAGCACCATCTGTGGGTATTGGCGTGCGGTAATAAAGGTGCCATCCGGCTCGGTGATCATAAAGTTGCGGTCGAAAGCCAGACCGCTGCTGCCGACCTGGGCGTAAGAAAGCTGCAGGCCACGCAATGATTTAACCGGATGTACGTAGAGTCTGGAAAGCGTGATCACCCTTATCTCCGTGCGATTATTAAATAGAAGGGAGCAACTTTATGACAAGCGGTGCGGATTAGCTATAATGCGCAACAATTTTCTTTTTGGTGATAAGCACGATATGAACTCTCTGTTTGCCAGCACGGCGCGTGGATTGGAAGAACTGTTAAAAAGCGAGCTGGAAGCGCTTGGCGCTCACGACTGCAAAGTGGTGCAGGGTGGGGTACATTTTCAGGGTGACGATCGTCTTCTGTACCAAAGCCTGCTATGGAGCCGCCTGGCTTCGCGCATTCTGTTGCCGCTGAACGAATTCCGCGTGCACAGCGATCTGGATCTGTACCTTGGGGTGCAGGCGATCGACTGGCCGAGTATTTTTGGCGTGGATAAAACCTTTGCCGTGCATTTCAGCGGCGTGAACGAAGAGATCCGCAACAGCCAATATGGCGCGCTGAAGGTGAAAGACGCCATCGTCGACAGCTTCACCCGTAAACTCGACCAACGCCCGACGGTTGCCAAGCAGCAGCCGGATATTCGCGTTAACGTCTTCCTGCAACGCGATATGGCCAGCGTGGCGCTCGATCTGAGCGGCGAAGGCCTGCACCAACGCGGCTACCGCGATCTCACCGGCCAGGCGCCGCTGAAGGAAAACCTGGCGGCCGCCATCGTGCTGCGTTCCGGCTGGCAGCCGGGCACGCCGATGCTCGATCCGATGTGCGGTTCCGGCACGCTCTTGATCGAAGCGGCAATGATCGCCGCCGATCGCGCGCCGGGCCTGCACCGCCAACACTGGGGCTTCAGCGCCTGGAACGGCCATAACGCCGAACTGTGGCGTGAAGTCACCACCGAAGCGCAGGTGCGCGCACGCTGCGGCCTGCAGGAAACCGCCTCGCGCTTCTTCGGCTCCGACATCGATCGTCGGGTGATTGAAATGGCGCGCGGCAACGCCCGCCGCGCCGGCGTCGCCGAGCTGATCACCTTCAACGTCGGTGACGTGGCGCGCTTGACCAATCCGCTGCCGGAAGGCCCGCACGGCACCGTGATCAGCAACCCGCCGTACGGTGAGCGTCTGGAAAGCGAACCGGCGCTGATCGCGCTGCACAACATGCTGGGCCGCGTGATGAAAAGCGCCTTCGGTGGCTGGCAGCTTTCGCTGTTCAGCGCCTCGCCGGAGCTGTTGAGCTGCCTGCAGCTGCGCGCCGAGCGCCAGTTCAAGGCGAAAAACGGCCCGCTGGAGTGCGTGCAGAAAAACTATCAGCTGGCGGCGAACCCGGCCGGCGCCACTACCGGCGGCGTGCAGGTGGCGGAAGATTTCGCCAACCGTCTGCGCAAGAACTTGAAGAAGCTCGACAAGTGGGCGAAACAGCAGGGCATTGAATGCTACCGCCTGTACGATGCCGATCTGCCAGAATACAACGTCGCGGTGGACCGCTACGGCAGCAAGGTGGTGGTGCAGGAGTATGCGCCGCCGAAAACCGTCGATGCGCAAAAAGCGCGTCAGCGCCTGTTCGATGTGATCAACGCGACGCTGGCGGTGCTGGAATTACCGTCGAATCAGCTGATCCTGAAAACGCGCGAGCGGCAGAAGGGTAAAAACCAGTACGAGAAACTGGCGCAGAAAGGCGAGTTCCTGCTGGTGGAAGAGTATAACGCCAAGCTGTGGGTCAATCTGACCGACTATCTCGATACCGGCCTGTTCCTCGATCACCGCATCGCGCGCCGTATGCTGGGCGAGATGAGCAACGGCAAGGACTTCCTCAACCTGTTCGCCTATACCGGCACCGCCAGCGTGCACGCCGGGCTGGGCGGCGCGCGCAGCACCACCACGGTGGACATGTCGCGTACCTATCTGGAATGGGCGGAGAAGAACCTGCGCGCCAACGGCCTGACCGGCCGCCAGCACCGGCTGATCCAGGCCGACTGCCTGTCGTGGTTGAGCAACGCCAACGAACAGTTCGACGTGATCTTCATCGATCCGCCGACCTTCTCCAACTCCAAGCGGATGGAGAACACCTTTGACGTGCAGCGCGATCACCTGGCGCTGATGAAAGATTTGAAACGGTTGCTGCGCCGCAACGGGACCATCATGTTCTCGAACAACAAGCGCGGTTTCCAAATGGATATGGCAGGGCTGAGTGCGCTGGGCCTGGAGGCGAAAGAGATCACCGCCAAGACGCTGTCGCAGGACTTTGCCCGTAACCGTCAGATCCACAACTGCTGGCTGGTGACTCACGCCGGCGAAGGAAAATAATTACTATGTCGTTAATCAGCATGTCCGGCGCCTGGCTTTCTTTCAGCGATGCGCCACTGTTAGACAACACCGAAATTCATATCGAAGACAACGAGCGCGTGTGTCTGGTCGGGCGCAACGGCGCCGGTAAATCTACGCTGCTGAAGATCCTCGGCAAAGAGATCCCGCTGGATGACGGCCGGGTGATCTACGAACAGGATCTGATCGTGGCGCGTCTGCAACAGGATCCGCCGCGCAATATCGGCGGCAGCGTGTTCGACTTCGTGGCGGAAGGCGTTGCGGAGCAGGCAGAACACCTGAAGGCGTATCATGCGATTTCCCACCTGGTGGAAAGCGATCCGAGCGAGAAAAACCTGGCGCGCATGGCGCAAATCATGGAGATCCTCGATCACCAGGGACTCTGGCAGCTCGACAGTCGCATCAGCGAAGTGCTGCTGCAGCTGGGGTTGAACGGCGACGCAGAACTTTCCTCGCTGTCCGGCGGCTGGCTGCGTAAAGCGGCGCTGGGCCGTGCTCTGGTGAGCTCGCCGCGCGTATTGTTGCTCGACGAACCGACCAACCACCTGGATATCGAAACCATCGACTGGCTGGAAGGTTTCCTGAAAGAGTTCGACGGCAGCATCGTCTTCATCTCGCACGACCGTTCGTTTATCCGCAACATGGCGACGCGCATCGTCGATCTGGATCGCGGTAAGCTAGTTTCCTGGCCGGGCAACTACGATCTGTACCTGCAGAGCAAAGAAGAAGCGCTGCGGGTGGAAGAGCTGCAAAACGCCGAGTTCGATCGCAAGCTGGCGCAGGAAGAGGTCTGGATCCGTCAGGGCATCAAAGCGCGCCGTACCCGTAACGAGGGCCGCGTACGCGCGCTGAAGGCGCTGCGCGTCGAGCGTTCAGAACGCCGTGAAGTGATGGGCACCGCCAAGATGCAGGTGGAAGAGGCGACTCGCTCCGGCAAAATCGTATTTGAGCTGGAAGACGTCAATTATCAGGTTGGCGAAAAAGTGCTGGTGCGCGGTTTCTCCGCTCAGGTGCAGCGCGGCGACAAGATTGCGCTGGTGGGGCCGAACGGCTGTGGCAAAACCACGCTGCTGAAACTGATGCTCGGTCAGCTGAAAGCCGACAGCGGCCGCGTGCACTGCGGCACCAAGCTGGAAGTGGCTTATTTCGACCAGCACCGCGCCGATCTCGATCCTGAGCGCACGGTGATGGACAACCTGGCGGAAGGTAAACAGGAAGTAATGGTCAACGGCCGCCCTCGCCACGTCTTGGGCTACCTGCAGGACTTCCTGTTCCACCCGAAGCGAGCGATGACGCCGGTGAAGGCGCTGTCGGGCGGTGAGCGTAACCGCCTGCTGTTGGCTAAGCTGTTTCTGAAACCGAGCAATCTGCTGATCCTCGATGAACCAACCAACGATCTCGACGTCGAAACGCTGGAGCTGCTGGAAGAGCTGATCGACGGCTATCAGGGCACCGTGCTGCTGGTCAGCCACGATCGTCAGTTCGTCGACAACTCGGTGACCGAGTGCTGGATTTTCGAAGGCAATGGCGTGATCAAGGCCTTCGTCGGCGGTTACTACGATGCGCATCATCAGCGCGCGACGGCGAAACCGATTCGTCAGGCGGCGCCGAGCGCGAGCAAACCGGCGGCGGAGAAAAAGGCCGAACAGCCGAAGAAAGCGGCGGCCAAGCTGAGTTACAACCTGCTGCGTGAGCTGGAACAGCTGCCGCAGCGGCTCGAACAGCTGGAAGCGGAAATCGAAGCGCTGCAGGCGCAGATGAGCGATGCCGACTTCTTCACGCGGCCGCACAGCGAAACGCAAGAAGTGCTGACGGCGTTGGCTAACGCCGAGCAGGCGCTCGAGCAGGCCTTCGCCCGTTGGGAAGAGCTGGAAGCGATGAAAAACGGCTGACCGTTGCGATACCGCCCGCGCGCTGCTGCGGGCGGTATCGACGTGCCGGTGAGCAACGTTATTGAGGAGGAATATGGTGTGTTCCCACAACAATCATCAGCAGCATAGTCATTCCGCACCTTCGGCGGCGCAGCAGGATAACCTGATGCTGTGCCCGCAGTGCGACATGTTGGTGGCGCTACCGCCGCTGGCCTATGGCAGCAAAGCGGTATGCCCGCGCTGCAAAACCACGCTCAGCGCCCGCTGGGACGAACCGCGCAAGCGGCCGATCGGTTACGCGCTCAGCGCCTTGTTCATGCTGGTGCTGGCCAACATTTTCCCGTTTATCAACATGCGCGTCGCCGGCCTCGGCAACGAAATCCGGCTGATTCAAATCCCGGAAGTCATGGTGGCGGAAGACTACGCCAGCATGGCCACCTTGTTTATGGTGTTCGTGCAGCTGATCCCGGCATTTTGCATGGTGGCGATCATTCTGCTGTGCGCCAAAGTGCGTTTGCCGCTGGGACTGAAAGAGTGGATGGCCCGGGTGCTGTTCCAGTTCAAAACCTGGTGCATGGTGGAGATTTTCCTCGCCGGGGTGCTGGTCAGCTTCGTCAAGCTGATGGCCTATGGCGATATCGGTATCGGCAGCAGCTTCGTGCCTTACTGTCTGTTCTGCCTGCTGCAGGTGCGCGCTTTCCAATGCGTGGATCGGCGCTGGCTGTGGCAGGACATCGAACCGGCACCGCGTCTCGATCGCCCGCTGACGGTAGGACGCACCGGCATGCGCCAGGGCGTGCGCTCCTGCGCGTGCTGCACGGCGATCCTGCCGGCCGATCAGGTGAGCTGCCCGCGCTGCCACACCAAGGGCTACGTGCGTCGCCGCCACAGCTTGCAGTGGACGCTGGCGCTGCTGGTGACCTCCATCATGCTGTATATTCCGGCCAACCTGATGCCCATCATGGTGACCGAGGCGCTGGGTAACAAAATGAACTCCACCATCATGGCGGGGGTGATCCTGCTGTGGGGGGACGGCTCTTATCCGGTAGCGATGGTGATTTTCATCGCCAGTATCATGGTGCCGTCGCTGAAAATGTTGGCGATCGGCTGGCTGTGCTGGGATGCGAACGGCAGGAAGAAACCGCGCGCCGACAGCGAGCGCATGCACCTGATTTATGAAGTGGTCGAGTTCGTTGGCCGCTGGTCAATGATCGACGTGTTTGTGATCGCCGTGTTGTCGGCGCTGGTGCGAATGGGGCAGTTGATGAGTATTTATCCCGCGACGGGCGCCGTGCTGTTCGCGCTGGTGGTGATCCTCACCATGTTCGCCGCCATGACATTTGATCCCCGGCTGACCTGGGATCGCGCAAGTGAAACAATCAACAAGGAGCCGCAAGGTGACGGAAAATAATCATAGCGTCGCGGACGTCGAGAAGATCAAACGCTGGTCGCCGGTGTGGATCATTCCCATCGTGACCGCGCTGATCGGCGCCTGGATCCTGTTTTACCACTTTAGCCATCAGGGGCCGGTAGTGACGCTGGTGACTACGACGGCGGAAGGGCTGGAAGCGGGTAAAACCAAAATCAAAAGCCGCAGCGTTGACGTCGGCGTGGTGGAAACCGTCACGTTGAGCGATGACCTGAGCAAGGTGATGGTGCAGGCGCGTCTTAATTCCGGCATGGAGAAATTGCTGCGCCAGGATTCCGCCTTCTGGGTGGTGAAGCCGCAGATCGGCCGTGAAGGCGTTTCCGGGCTTGGGACGCTGCTCTCCGGCGCCTATATCGAACTGCAGCCGGGCAACAAAGGCAAAGACGGTAAAGACAACTACCAGCTGCTCGACGCGCCGCCGCTGGCCTCTCCGGATGCCAAAGGGCTGCGTATCGTGCTGGACAGCGAGAAATCAGGCCAGCTTAACGCCGGCGATCCGGTGCTGTTCCGCGGTTATCGCGTCGGGTCGGTGGAAACCAGCTATTTCGATCCTAAAGCGCGCGCCATGCGCTATCAGCTGTTCATCACCGCGCCTTACGATCAGTTGGTCACCACCAACGTGCGCTTCTGGAAAGACAGCGGCGTGGCGTTTGACATGTCGGCGCAGGGCATGCGGGTAGAGATGGGATCATTGACCACGCTGTTCAGCGGCGGCGTCAGCTTCGACGTGCCGGACGGCTGGGATCGCGGCGAACTGGCGAAAGAGAAGGCGGAGTACCAGCTGTTCGACAACCAGCGCAGCACGCAGGATTCGCTGTATACCGTACATAAGGATTACCTGCTGTTCTTCTCCGACTCGGTACGCGGCCTGCAGCCGGGCGCGCCAGTCGAGTTCCGCGGCATCCGTCTGGGTACGGTGGCGCAGGTACCGTTCTATAAAGACGGCATGGCGCAGCGTCTGGATAACGATTACCGCATTCCGGTGCTGATCCGCATCGAGCCGGATCGCTTCCAGAAACAGCTGGGCGGCAACTTCGATATCGAAGGGCACTTGAAAGACGCTGAGTCCCGCGGCATGCGCGCCTCGATGAAGTCCGCCAACCTGCTGACCGGTTCGCTGTATATCGATCTCGACTTCTATCCGCAGGAGAAACCGTGGAAAGGGCCGCGCGAGCTGTTTGGTTATCCGCTGATGCCAACCACCAGCGGCGGTCTGGCGCAGATCCAGCAGAAACTGATGCAGACGCTGGACAAGATCAACGCGATGCCGATCAATCCGATGATCAACGAGGCGACCAAGACGCTGGCGGAAAGTCAGAAAACCATGAAGTCGACGCAGCAGACCATGAAGTCGTTGAACGACATCATCGCCAGCAAAGAGATGCAGGCGCTGCCGCAGGACATGCAGAAAACGCTGCTGGAGTTGAACCGCAGCATGAAAGGGTTCCAGCCAGGTTCGCCGGCTTACAACAAGATGGTGGGCGACATGCAGCGCCTCGATCAGGTCTTGCGTGAGCTGCAACCGGTGTTGCGCACCCTGAATGAGAAGAGTAACGCGCTGGTGTTTGAAGCCGCCGGCAGTAATGACCCTCAGCCGAAGAAGGCCACGAAATGATGAAATGGATCCCGGTAGCCCTGGCGCTGTTGCTCAGCGCCTGCAGCAGTTCGCCACAGAAGACTTACTATCAGTTGCCGGCGCTGGGCGCGCCGGCCGCGGCCAGCAGCAGCGGCGCCTCCACGCGCCAGCTGTGGCTGGAGCACGTGAGCGTGGCGGATTATCTGGCGCAGAGCGGCGTGGTGTATCAGACCAACGACGTGCAGTATGTGATAGCCCAGAACAACCTGTGGGCCAGCCCGCTCGACCAGCAGCTGCAGCAAACGCTGGTCACCAACCTGAGCAGCGCGCTGCCGGGTTGGGTGGTCTCTTCGCAGCCGATGAGCAGCGATCAGGATGTGCTGAACGTGACCATCAGCGGCTTCCACGGCCGTTTTGACGGCAAGGCGATCATTCGCGGCGAGTGGGTGCTGAACCGCCAGGGGCGCTTGATCAAACGGCCTTTCAGCCTGGAGCTGAAACAGGGTGAAGACGGCTATGATGCCCTGGTGCGCACTCTGGCGCAGGGGTGGCAGCAGGAAGCCCAGGCTATCGCCGCACAGATGGGCGGCATTTAGTCATAATTTGGTCTAAAATCGTCTAATCCCTGTCGCCGTGGAAATTCGTTTTTTCTCGCTGGCAGGGATTTCTATTTCATTTCAACTGGTTAACTCCTTCCCCGGCAGATCAGCCACTTAGCACTTTCCTCGGGCGTAGCTCACAAATATGACATTGGCGTGAATTTTGCGCATTGATCTTCTCTTCTTTTAGCGCTATTGATTACTCGTGGCTGCGCAAAAAGCAGCCATTGTTTTCTTTCCACCAGACCAAAATGAGGGAAACGAGGCATGAAGAGACAGAAACGCGATCGTCTGGAAAGGGCGCATTCGAGAGGGTATCAGGCAGGTATTTTAGGGCGTTCCAGGGAACATTGTCCCTACCAATCATCGGTGGACGCCCGGTCTCAATGGCTGGGAGGTTGGCGAGAAGCCATGGAAGACAGGGCTGTGACCGCTTAAGCGGCTCCCTGTCAAATAAAAGGAATAACCTCCGCCCTTTGGCGGAGGTTTTTGTTTCAGGCGTTTATTTATCCTGCCAGCGCTTCAGCAAAATACTCGCATTCACGCCGCCAAAGCCGAAGCCGTTTGATAAGGCGTAGGTCATATTCATCGATTCCGCCTGTTTCGCGACCAGATGCAAGCCTGCCGCCGCCGGATCGGGGTTATCCAGATTTAGCGTGGCAGGGGCTATCTGATCGCGCAGAGCCAAGGCGGTAAAGATGGTTTCCAGCCCGCCGGCGGCGCCCAGCAGGTGCCCCGTCGCTGATTTTGTTGAGGTCACGGCGACAGTCCCGGCCGTGCCAAACAGGTGTTTGATGGCGTTGATTTCGCCCAAATCCCCTACGGGTGTCGATGTCGCGTGCGCATTTAAATGCTGTACCTCCTCGGGAACGACGTTCGCCTGCTTCAACGCGATTTTCATCGCCCGATAGGCGCCGTTGCCGTCTTCAGCGCCGGATGTCATGTGGTAGGCGTCGGCGCTGGTGCCATAGCCGACGATTTCCGCGAGCGGGGTGGCGCCGCGCGCCAGCGCGTGTTCCAGCGTTTCAATCACCAGCATGCCGGCGCCTTCCCCCATGACAAATCCGTCCCGGGCGCTGTCGAAGGGCCGAGAGGCCTGTTGCGCCAATTCGGCCGGCGCGGTGGACATGGCGCGCGCGGCGGCGAACCCGCCCAGGCTGACGGTATCTATAGCGGCTTCGGTACCGCCGCACACGGCGATATCGGCTTCATCATTGCGGATCATACGCACTGCGTCGCCAATGGCTTGCACGCCGGCGGCACAGGCGGTGACCGGCGCGCCAATCGGCCCCTTGAAGTGGTGTTTGATTGAAACGTGGCCGGCCGCCAGATTGACCAGGAATGAGGGGATGGTGAACGGCGACAGCCGTTTGGCGCCGCGGCTGTCGGTTGTGCGCACCGCCTGGGCAATCGCCGGGAAACCGCCAATACCCGAGGCAATGACGGTGGCTGTGCGCTCTTGTTTTTCGTCCGTATCGGCTATCCAGCCGGCCTGACGAATGGCTTCATCCGCCGCCGCCATAGCAAACAGGATAAAGCGGTCCATTTTCTTTTGGTCCTTGGGGGCGACGGAGGCGTCGGGGTTGAAGCCCGCTTCAGCATCTTGCGCCAGCGCCGGGACTTGTCCTCCGACCTTGACCGGTAAATCTGCAACGATCTCGTCAGGCAACGCTCGAATGCCGGATTCTCCTTTTAACAAACGTTGCCAGATGGCTTCAATACCGCACCCTAGCGGTGAAACGGCGCCCATGCCGGTAATGACGATACGACAATTGCTCATGATGGCTCCTTGGTAAATTCGGGTAAATCGGCGAGGCGCCGCTGCCGCATCAGTTCGGCGCGTTGATATATGCCATCGCTTGCCGCCGGCCCTGGCGCCAGCGTAATGAACTGCGGCGGCACCGGCTGTTGGGTATCACGATTGACCAACTGGACTTGGATCGGCCGATTGTTGCGTCCGTCGACCAACAGGGCGCTGACGTCCCCGTCGGTCAGATGATTGTTGCCCCATTGTGAGAGCGCCGCCAACACCGGGAGAAAATCGTTGCCGCGCTCAGTAAGCAGGTAGTGATAGCGCACCGGCCGCGTTTGATAACGTTCTTTATACAGAATGCCGTGGGCCACCAAATCCTTCAGGCGACGCGCCAGTAGCGTGGGTGACATCCCCAGACTTTGTTGGAATTCGTCGAATTTGGACAACCCCTGAAAGGCATCACGCAGGATCAGAATGCTCCACCATTCCCCGACGCGATCTAATGAACGCGCGACGGGGCAAGGTGCATCGCTAAAGCGGGTTTTTTGCATACCTTTCTCACTAAGTACAATAATTGTAGTTACTATGCTAGTCATGTTAGAGGATCTTGAGGGGCAAGAGAATAACCGGATGCAAAAAAAGCGCTATTGCACTGATGCGGGGAGTGAGGGAGGCCGTCTTTCAGGCTGCCTATTGCTTTGGCCGCTTCGGGTAAGAATAGGGTAGAGACCTATGGCGGTGAAGGGTGATGAAATAAGGTACACCCAGCATCAATGCCAACGTGATGAGATATTCCATAACGCCGACGGCGGCTAAAAGAAGATGCGGATAGTCTTTGAAAGCCGGGAAGGGTAAGAGAAAGAAATGCCATCACGTTTCGACGTGATGGCATGCGAAGAGCGTTAGAAGAGAAGGCAGTGGCCGCCTTCTCGCCAGCGTGATTAGAATGCGGTGGTATCTTTGAACAGGCCCACTTTCAGATCGGTGGCGGTATAGATCACTTCACCGTCAACCAGCACTTCGCCATCGGCGACACCCATGATCAGTTTGCGGGTAATGACGCGTTTGAAGTTAATACGATAGGTTACCTTCTTCGCGGTTGGCAGCACCTGGCCGGTGAACTTGACTTCACCGACGCCCAGCGCGCGGCCTTTGCCTTCGCCACCCAGCCAACCGAGGTAGAAACCGACCAGCTGCCACATCGCATCCAGGCCCAGGCAGCCAGGCATGACCGGATCGCCGATAAAGTGGCAACCGAAGAACCATAGGTCCGGATTAATATCCAGCTCCGCTTCCACATAACCTTTGTTGTGAGTCCCGCCGTCTTCGGTCATTTTGACCACGCGGTCCATCATCAACATGTTACCCGCCGGCAACGGTGGGCCACCGGCGCCGAATAGCTCGCCACGGCCGGATGCTTCGAGGTCTTCTTTCGTATAGGAATCGCGTTTATCTACCATGTTCTCAGTAAGCCTTATTTTAATGAAGGACGCAGGTTAGCTAACACGTGTACGCTGAACAAGTCCGATCAGCCGTGGTTGAACCAGTTGAGCCAGCGTAGCGGCCACGGACGGCGGCGTTCCTGCAGGCTCACCTGCGCAATCCGTTCCTGAATGGTCGCCAACAAATTCGGCTGTTGTTCGTCAGAGTAGAGGCAACCTGTGAGTAAAGGCAAGGCTTCCGCCGCGCTCTCTACCGCCCACAGATGGAATTGCCCTTCGCGTACCGCGTCGACGATATCCTGGCGCAAGCACAGGTGGCGCACGTTGGTTGCGGGCAAGACGACACCCTGTTTGCCCGTCAGGCCGCGGCGTAAACAAACCTCGAAGAAACCTTCGATCTTTTCGTTAACGCCACCTATCGGCTGTACGTTGCCAAATTGGTCGACGGAGCCGGTGACGGCGATCTGCTGGGTGATCGGTTGCTGTGACAGGGCGCTGATCAATGCGCACAGCTCAGCCAGCGAGGCGCTGTCACCGTCCACTTCACCATACGATTGCTCAAAAACGATGGAAGCGGAGAAGGGCAGTTGCTGATCAAGATCCAGCTCGGCGATCAGGAACGCCTGCATGATCATCATGCCTTTAGCATGCAGGTTGCCGCCCAGTTCGGCTTTGCGCTCGACGTCGGTGAACTCGCCGTCGCCGAGATGCACAACGCAACTGATGCGCGACGGTTCACCAAAGCTGCGTGGATGGCCCGGATAATCCAGGACTGACAGACCATTGATCTGCCCGACCACTTCGCCCTCGGTCTCAATCAGGATCTGACCCAGCTCGATCTCATCCTGCATACGCTCGGCCAGATAGCTTTCACGCCATTCGCGGGCATTTAACGCCGCTTCAAGCGCTTTGGCCGTAATGCGGTCCTCTTCGGCATACAGTGCGGCTTCGGACAGTTGCTGGCCAAGCCAAACCGGCGAAAGTGGCAGGATGCCCTGGTCGCCACTGTAACGCACTGCCTGAACGATCAGCGGCGGCCAGGCGTCGGTCGCCAGCATCGGCAACTGCTGGTCGGCAATCACGCCGTTGACGTAGCCGCACCACTGCGTCATATCATCAATTTCAGTCAGCTGCAGGTCGTCTTCGAATTCACCGTAGATCGCTTGTTCACTCAGCTCAGGCTCGATATCGTGAAAATCGGCCAGGCCGTGACGATCGCCGACCACAATCAGCCGAAGATCCAGCGGCATCGGTGGAATGGCTACCGGCAGCGGGCGGGTTTCGTCTGGCGAAACCCAATGGAACTCACGCTGGCCGATCATCTGCTTCAGCCGCAGCCACAGTAACGGCTGAGCAAGCAGCGCACGTGCCGACAGAATCAGAATGCCGCCGTTGGCCTGGTGCACCAGACCCGGCTGTAGGGTAATGTCGCCATTGTGGATCCGTACGCAGCCAAACAGCTGTTCCGGTTCAATCCACTCCTGGTACAGGCAAGCACCGCCGGCGGCGAAAGGTTCATCGCCACGGCTGGCCGGTTCTACGCTGACCTTGCCATCGTGAATGACATAGTGGCTGCCGCAGCATGCCGTGTTTTTCGGCAGCAGGGGTTTGACGGCGTTAGCAACCAGTTCCAGATACTCTCGCGTTTCTTGCGCTTTCAACAGCATGAAACGCGGTGGCGATTGAGGGTGGCAAAATAGCGTCAGGGCATTTTCCAGCCGAGGCTGAATGGCGGAAAAGGGCACGGGTGCCAACTGAGCGGCGGTATCAAATATCGCCTGATAAGGCGTTACGTCCGGCAATAAAGATTGCCATTCAAGTCGGTTATTGGTCAAAGTGTTAGATGCAATCGTTAAAAAGGGAAAGGGCGATTATACAAGAATAACGGCGGCTTGATACATGCGGAGTGCCAGTTGGCATCAGGGAGTTTGACATCACGCGGTGACTGTGCAAAAAACAGTCTAAAAGACGGCTTAATTGCCGGGGAAATTCGGCGCAAAGCTGTTATGCTTATTTGAAGTTACGCGGTCACTGAAGAGCTCAAGATGAAATATCAGCAACTGGAAAATCTAGAGAGCGGTTGGAAATGGAAGTACCTGGTGAAGAAGCACCGGGAAGGGGAGCTTATTACCCGCTACATTGAAAACAGCGCTGCTCAGGAAGCGGTTAACGAGCTGCTGAAGCTGGAAAATGAGCCGGTAAAGGTACTTGCATGGATTGCCGCTCATATGAATCCGGAACTGGATAACCGGATGAAGCAAACAATCCGCGCCCGCCGCAAACGTCATTTTAACGCAGAACATCAGCATACGCGTAAAAAATCTATCGATCTGGAGTTTTTGGTTTGGCAACGATTAGCTGCCCTGGCGCGCCGCCGTGGCGTTACGCTTTCGGAAACCGTCGTGCAACTTATCGAAGACGCTGAACGCAAAGAAAAGTATGCAAACCAGATGTCATCGTTGAAAGAAGACTTGAAGGCGATTCTTGGCAAAGATCCCAAGTAAGTGCGTGAGAGCGCCTTTGTGGCGTTTGGCCTTGAAGGGTTGTGGCAACAACAATAGGACGAAAAAAAACCCCGCTAGGCGGGGTTTTTTATTAGGCGAGTAAACTTAGCCCTGAGGCTGAGTTACAACGTCTTTGATACCTTTAACTTCGATCTCTACGCGACGATCTGGTGCCAGGCAAGCGATCTGAGCTTTGGTAGCGCGGCCAGATTTGTAGCCACAGGTGTTGCCAGTAACTGCATCTGCTTCACCCATACCACGTGCAGAGATTTTGTCTGACGGGATGCCTTTGGAGACCAGGTAGTCAACAACGCTTTGTGCGCGCTGTTCGGACAGTTTCTGGTTGTACTGGTCAGAACCAACAGCGTCGGTGTAACCCAGAACAACTACAGAACCGTCTTTAGGATCCATGGAGCTCAGCTGGGTGTACAGCTGATCCAGAGCCTGCTGGCCTTCTGCTTTCAGAGTAGACTTGTTGAAGTTGAACAGCACGTCAGACTTCAGAGTGAAACGCTTGGTTTCAACAACTGGAGCCGGAGCTGGAGCTGGTGCTGGAGCAACTACGTCATCCTGACCGAAGCGGTAAGAAACACCCAGGCTCAGCATGGTGTTGTCTGGACGTGCGCCAACGGTACCTGCGTCACCGATGTTGCTTACGAACTGGTAATCCAGGCGAGTAGCCCAGTTTTTGGTCAGTGCGTATTCAACACCAACAGCAGCCAGCGGAGAAACGCCGGTGTCGTGGTCGCTCAGGCGCTGGCCAGTACGGCCGTAGTTAGCTTTGGAGTCTGCACGCCATACCATACCACCCAGACGAGTGTAGATGTCCAGATCGTCAGCAATTGGGTAGCTCAGTTTAGCGGCCAGTTGAACGCCCTGCGCTTTGAAAGCACCGTTGTTCACGCTGCCTTTGTAAGGCATGCGGCCGAGCCAGTCATAGCCCAGCTCGAAGCCCAGGTATTGGTTTGCCTGGTAGCCCAGGAACGCGCCGGCACCCAGCTGATCTTTGTGGGTTGGGCCGTTGCCGATACCGTTCTGGTAACCGTTACCGTAGAAACCAGTGTCGTGGTACTGGGACCAGCCCAGTTTAGCACCGGTGTACCAGGTGTTATCTTTTGGAGCGGCTTGCGCTACGGTAGCGAAACCTGCCAGTGCCACTGCTAATGCGATAGCTGTCTTTTTCATTTTGCGCCTCGTTATCATCCAAATAGGCAATGAGCTTTAAAGCTGTTTAAGCCCTTGGTTAAATTCCTTCGCCAAGGTTTAAGCCCTCGTTTGTTACTCGC
The DNA here is from genome assembly GCF_052168635.1 of Serratia sp. CY47444. NCBI lineage: Bacteria > Pseudomonadati > Pseudomonadota > Gammaproteobacteria > Enterobacterales > Yersiniaceae > Serratia > Serratia sp. CY47444. The sequence goes on along the minus strand of NZ_JBJNMH010000014.1, from coordinate 123,683 downwards.
CAGTTTTTCTGACGTTATAGAGCAACCTTGGCGATGTAAAGTCTACAACGTGGCGCGAAAGTTACAAGTGTGATGTGATAAGGCTCTAAAAAAAAACGCGGAATCGTACATATTTGCTAACATTCTTTGCCTAAAAAAACGGCGATTCATCGAGCATTTTTGCTTGCCAAACCGCAGCCGGACTAGCTTTGTGCCTTCCCACGCAAAGGTTCCGCTTAGGGGGTGCGAAAATGATGGGAAAAATCCTAAATTTACTTAATGATACAAAGAAGAGTGAATTTTTAGGGTGGAACAGTGTCCGTGAGTCGGGTTAATGTCACGTTGAGGCCGCATGATAAACCCATAGGCATTACCCAATTCTGCCGCACGTCTTAATTTTAGACGATCCTCCTCCGTTAGCTCAGGCAACCAGCCGAGAACCACGCTGTAATTTCCCGTTTGCAGCGCTTTTTCCATTGCCTCGACCGTATTCACCGGGCTGATCTGGCTCAATTGCATCATCTTATCTACAGGCAGGCCGGATTGCTGCAGCCATTGTTTGCTTAATTTTTGCTGCGGCGTCAGCCACAGAAGCCAGCGAGACTGTTTGCCCAGTTGTTGCAGCAGGGGCAACAGCAATTGGGCCACTGCGGGCTGGCGCTCGTTGTAAACAAGTTCACTGATCAAGCCATTTTCTTTGCCGACATCTGTGTTCTTCGCAACATTGCGCGCTGTATAAGAGCCATGGCCGAAATGAGGTTGGTAGAGTGATTGAGTACGCATAAAGTTCCCGCCCGTCGTGTTACTGTATGTTTATACAGTATCTCTGATTTAGGATAAGATCAACCCAAATTTTCGTAGCGGCTCGCATAATTGCGATCATTTTTTGTACCGATGATTTTTGTGATTGGCAGGCGGGCGGATAGTGCGTATTTTTCTAATTAGTTGTTCACGTTACTTTTTTCATTGATGAGAGAAATAATACGGCCAGAACCTAAAAAGGAGGAACGCTATGAAAAGGATGTCGACGAGAAGAATCGCGCAGGCTAAAAATTGCTTTGCGGCGCTGGGAGCCATCACAACACGGTCACAGTTTGGTGGCTACGGCCTGCTGGCCGAGGGGGTAATGTTTGCGGTGATAGCGGACGGCGAGCTGTACTTGCGGGCTACGGCGAGCATGGAACCGGCCTTTCGTGCCAGAGGGATGGTCAATATGGTCTACTCCAAGCGTGGAGCGCCCATCACTTTGCGTTATTACTGGGTTGACGAGTCGCTGTGGCGGGAACGCAACGAGCTGGTGGGGCTGGCCTGGCAGGCTGTCAGGGAGGCGCGCCGGGAGCAGCGGCTTAAGGCTGGCGATCACGGCCGACTGAAGGCATTGCCGAATATTGACGTTAATATGGAACGTCTGCTGTGGCGAGCGGGCATTCGCAACGCTTATGACCTGCGGCTGCATGGCGCCAAACGCAGCTATCTCCGTTTATTGAAACAGCAGACTAATTTGGGGCTACGAGTGCTGCTGTCGCTGGGCGGGGCGATAGCCGGTTATCATCAGGCGGCGTTGCCGGCCGAATTACGCAGCGAGCTAGTGCGTTGGTTCGATCATACGATGGCGATGCGCCGCCATGGGCATGAGCCGGTTATTCAGGGCCCATCGAACGGGCCCTGAATAGTTAGGCTGCCTTATTGATTTGGGCATGCAGCGCGGTGAGCTCTGGCAGCAGCTCGAGCACCAATCCCACCTGCTGTAAGACCAATTGTTCTTTGCTTTCAGGTTCCGGAACGGCTTTGCTGATGCGCTCCGCCAGCTGTTCCAACGCCTGCGCAATGCGCTGGCTGTTCCGTTCTTCCTGATGCAAGGCGCCGTCCACGTAACACACGGCGTCATTGAGCAGATCGAGCGTGGCCGGGGTATTCAGCCGCTCGCGGTGCGCCCCCAATGCGGAGATATAGCTCAGGAGCGTGTGGTTCAGACAGAGCAAGCGGAAGGCGGCTTCCTGCAGCGCTTTGTCGGCTTTGGGATCGGCGGACATGTTGGAGATGACCGAAGCCAGTTCGGCATCGCTGTTGTGGGCATCACGTCGCGCGATGCGGTAAGCGAGGCCGTTATCCTTACCCTGGTGGTATTGCACCAGAATGGCGTCCAGATAACGGCAGTTGGCATTCAGCGTTTTATCCACCACCGCCGGCAGTTGGCGGAACTTCCAGTCCGGCCAGATAAAGCTGACTGCCGCCCAGGCGATGGCACAGCCCAGCAAGGTATCGTAAACGCGCGGGGCTGCCACTTCGAATCCTTCGCCCAACAGGTTAAAACACAACAGCACCAGCAGCGTGATGAACATCGTCGCGTGGGCATATTGTACGGTGCGGAAAGCGAAGAACAGAACGCCGGTGATGACGATCAACACCAGTTGCCCTTCCAATGACGGCACGAAATAGAGGATTGGCAGGCCGATCAGGATACCGGCCAGGGTACCGATGATGCGTAGCGCCAGGCGTCGGCGGGTAGCGTTGTAGTTCGGTTGACAGACGAACAGGCTGGTCAACAGGATCCAGTAACCGTGCTGCATACCCGTGAACTGGATGAAGGCATAACCCACGCACAGTACCACCGACATGCGGATCGCGTGGCGGAACAGGGCCGACTGAGGCGTCAAATGGCGGCTGATGCGCAGCTGAATATCGCTCCAGCCGGTTAAGCGGTCGTCGGCCAGGCTGTTCTCTTCCGCTTGCCCGCTGGCCAGCGTCTGCTCTGATTCGATATTGGCCAGCTGCGCATCGATCGCATGCAGGTTTTTCAACAGATGCGCCAGCGCCTTGGTCTGCTCGTTATTGCCCTGGGTTTCGGCGATGCGCGCCAACGCCTCCTGAATGCGGCTGAAAGCCGGTTCAAAGCGCGGGTTGTGCTGGTACTTTTGCCGCAGCAGGATCGATTGTGCCAATTGGCGGCAGGCGCGTGCCTGCATGCTCAGCAGACGCTGGAAGCGGAACAAAATGTCGCTGTGACGAAATTGCCGGCTGAGCGCGTGGTACTGAACGTGGGAAGAGCTGGCACGCTCGTGGATATCCTGCGCGACAAAATAGTAGTGCAAGGTGCGGCGGGTGCCGCGCTGGCCACGATCGCCTTTCAGGCGCGTCAGCAGCGAGGCTTTGGTTTGGTTAAGCAACGCGACCAAGGCGCTGTTGGCCATTGCGACATCCATCCATGGCAGGTCGGCGTCGCGTTCGGCGTCGGGATCGAACAGATTGGCTTTGGCATCCAGATAGTTGGCCAGTTGATCGTAACAGCGCGCCAGGTTCTCTTGCAGCGGCCGGATCGGGAACAGCAGGTGGCCTGCCAACGTCAGCAGGTTGTACCACAGCGCGCCGATCACCAGCAGCAGCGGTTGCTGATACCAGGCATCGTACATCGAGGTGCCGAGCATGGTGTAAACCGCGATCAGCAGCGCGCCGAAGGCGATGGTAGCGTAACGCTGCCCCAAGGCGCCGAGCAGGATAAAACCGCAGGTCGACGTGGTTAAGCCAAGGGCGAACAACCAGGGATAAGGGAACAGCAGCTCGATCGAGGCGGAGGCAACAAAGAAGCACACCAGCGTGATCAGCAGGTTGCGTAACCTGCCGGCCAGGCGGTCATCCAAATCGGTCAGGGCTGCTGCCACCACGCCCAGCGTTAGCGGGATGGTCAGCTTGGGTATGCCCAGCCACCAGGGAACGGCGGTGGTGCCGATCAGCGCAATGAGGATGCGCAAGTGATACAGCAGGTTGCTGTTGTAGGTATAACGACGAACTGCGGGTGCAAAAGAGCGCACGAAAAACTCCTCAAACGGAGAAAAAATTAACGCTGATGATAGTGGCGGCGAGCATTCTCAATACGGGCTTGCTGAGCCATTTCTACCGAGACGACGCGGCGCCCCACCGGCCACAGCGCGATGGCGGCTATTTTGAAATTGGCGATACCGACCGGAATGCCGATGATTGAAACGCATTGCACGATACCGGCGGCGATGTGTGACAGGCACAGCCACCAGCCAAACAGCACCAGCCAAATAATGTTGAGCAGCGAGCCGCCGGCGGAGAGCAGCGCATTGCTTTTTTCCGGATACAGTTCATCGACGTGCATCGCTTCGTTGCCGAACGGCACCAGCGACAGCTTGGTGATTTCCCAACAGGAGCGGGTAAGCGGCAGTGTGATGACAAGCAGCACGCTGAACACCGTAGCAATAAGCCAGCCTAGCGTGGTGAAGAAACCGCCCAACACAAAATTAAGAATATTCAGTACAGTACGCATAGACGTCATTCTGCTCTAATGATAGCCAAACCGCGATGCGGGCGTATTCACGATAAAAACGCAAAATCTATTCTACCCTTTTTTTAGCGCTAGAGTGCCACTGCTTATCGCAGGTAAACTGGCAGATATCCGTTATTTAATCTCAACATAGTCATGGCGCGACGATATGGAACTTAAAGCGACATCGCTGGGGAAACACCTGGCTCAGCACCCTTATAACCGCGTGCGGTTGCTGCACGCCGGCGTTGAGGTGAGCGGGGAAAAACATGAATACCTGATCCCCTTCAATCAACTGATTCAGGTCAGGTGCAAGCGCGGCATCGTCTGGGGCGAGCTGGAATTTGAATTGCCGGACGAAAAAGTGGTGCGGCTGCACGGCACCGAATGGCAGGAAACGCAACGTTTTTATCACTATCTGCAGCAGGCGTGGCAGCAGTGGAGCGCCGAAATGAGTGAGGTCAGTGCCGGCGTGTTGCAACAGCAGGTGGCACAGATTCAGCGCATAGAGCAGCAAGATAAATGGTTCAAAAAGTCTGAGCTGGGCAAGCTGCAACAGCAAATCCGTGAGGCTTTCTCCGCGTTGCCGATGCCGGTGACGCGTCTGGAGGAATTCGATAACTGCCGGGCCGATTACCAACTGTGTCTGCAATGGCTGCAGCAGGGGCTACACAGCGTCGAACAACGCAACCGGCAGTGGACCGATCGCATGCTGGAGCAACATCACGACTTCTTCCAGACCGTCGAAAGCTCACCGCTCAATGACTCCCAGAGCCGCGCGGTGGTCAACGGCGAGGATTCCGTTCTGGTATTGGCGGGGGCCGGCAGCGGCAAAACGTCGGTGCTGGTGGCGCGCGCCGGCTGGCTGCTGCGCCGTCAGGAGGCGGAGCCGGGCCAAATCTTGCTGTTGGCTTTCGGCCGCCAGGCCGCCGGTGAGATGAACGACCGCATCAAAGAACGTTTGGGTGATGTCGGCATTCAGGCCAAGACCTTCCATGCCTTGGCGCTGCAAATCATTCAACAAGGCAGCCGCAAAGCGCCGGCCATCAGCCGGTTGGAAACCGATGCCAAAGCGCGCAAAGAGCTGCTGATTACCCATTGGCGCCAACAGTGCGCGGAGAAGAAAGCGCAGGCCAAGGGGTGGCGTCAATGGTTGACCGAAGAGCTGGAATGGGAAGTGCCGGAAGGCGACTTCTGGCAGGATAAGCGCCTGGCGGATCGCCTGGCAAGCCGGTTGGAACGCTGGTTGGGGCTGATGCGCATGCACGGCGGCAGCCAGTCGGAAATGATTGAGCAGGCGGATGAAGACATCCGCGATCTGTTCTCAAAACGTATCAGGCTGATGGCGCCGCTGCTGAAAGCCTGGAAAAGCGCCTTGAAAGAGGAAGGGGCGGTGGACTTCTCCGGCCTTATCCATCAGGCGGTCAACATTCTCGACAAGGGGCGCTTCGTCAGCCCGTGGAAACATATTCTGGTCGACGAGTTTCAGGATATCTCACCGCAGCGTGCGCTGTTGCTGGCGGCATTGCGCCGACAGAACAAGCAGACCTGCCTGTTTGCGGTGGGGGATGACTGGCAGGCGATTTATCGCTTCAGCGGCGCAGAATTGACGTTAACCACGGCCTTCGCCACGAACTTCGGCGAAGGCGCGCAGTGCGCGCTGGATACCACCTATCGCTTCAATGAACGTATCGGCGAGGTGGCCAACCGGTTCGTGCAGCAAAACCCGCACCAGTTGAAAAAACCGCTCAACAGCTTGAGCAAGGGCAATAAAAAGTCGGTGGCGATCCTGCCGCACGAGCAGCTGGAGCCCTTGCTGGATAAACTGAGCGGCTACGCCAAGCCGGATGAGCGCATCCTGGTGCTGGCGCGTTACCATCATCTGAAACCGGAAGCGCTGGCGAAGGCGGGCACCCGCTGGCCCAAGCTGGATCTGGAGTTTATGACCATCCACGCCAGCAAAGGGCAGCAGGCGGAATACGTCATCATTGCCGGTTTACATGAGGGGCGTGACGGCTTCCCCGCCGTGGCGCGCGAGTCGGTGTTGGAAGAGGTGCTACTGCCGCAGCCGGAGGATTTCCCGGATGCCGAAGAGCGCCGTCTATTGTATGTCGCGTTGACGCGCGCCAAACATCAGGTATGGCTGTTGCAGGATCGTGAACGCCCTTCGGTGTTCGTCGAACACCTGCAGGATCTTGGCGTACCGGTGCAGAAAAAACCGTAGGCATCAGGCCTGGCGCCAGCCAGGCCGTGAGGATTATTTCAGGCGGTCTTGCAGGTAGCGCTGATAGTCGGGGATGGCGATCTCCACCTCGTTTTTGAACAGCGGAGAGTCGATCAGAAAATCGGCGGTCGAGCGGTTGGTGGCCACCGGAATATTCCATACTGTCGCCAGCCGCAGTAGCGCCTTCACGTCCGGATCGTGCGGCACCGCGTTCAGCGGGTCCCAGAAGAAGATCAGCATGTCTATCTTGCCTTCCGCAATCAGTGCGCCAACCTGCTGATCGCCGCCCATCGGGCCACTCAGCATGCTGGTGACGGGAATGCCGCTGGCGCGCTGGATCAGATTACCGGTGGTGCCGGTGGCGTACAGCTGGTGCTGCGCCAGAATAGTCTTGTGGCTTTCTACCCACTCCAATAGGGCCTGTTTGCGGTGATCGTGCGCCACCAGCGCAATGTGTTTGCGCGCGGCGATAGTGCGGGTAGTCAATTCCATCTCAGTGTCCTTCGCTCATCGGGGGATGTGCGACAGATTACTGAAACTGTTTTTCACTGCCTAGCGTTTGCGCCTGAAAATGCGAAGAAAAGGCGCCTTTACGGGGAAAGACGCCGGAAGGGATCAGCGAATCGGTTGTTTATTGGCCCAGCGTAGAAAACGTTTCTGTGTTTCCTTGTCGGCCTGTTGGAACCAGTATTGCAACATCTGTTCCGACACGTTTTCACCTTTCAACGTTACCGTCGGGGCGTTCAGCGGCGCGCCGGCCAACGCGAGGGCTGAGGGATTGCCTGCGTTCGCCTGAACAAAGGCCGGAACGGAGGCCGGGCGGTTCTGGCGGTTGTAATCGGTCATCACCTTTTCCAAATCGGTATTGAAGGTGACGCTGTCGGGATGCAGCGCATCATGTCGGAACGGCAGGGCGTTGCCGTCTTTATCGACCACCAGATAATTCAACGTTCTGTCAAAGCGTTGCGCATCACGATCGTTCTCGATGCGCGGCAGTTCGATCGCCACTTGGCTAATCTTTTGCGTATTGAAGGTGGCAACCAGCGGCAGGGACGTATAGGCCTGTGTATGCTGGCCGGAACGTACGGTTTTGGTCACTTTAAACAGCAGCTGGTGCTGCCCGCCGTCCAGTTCAAGGCTGTCGGCGCCTTTTAACAACGAACCTGTCATTTTCTTGCCGTCGACCACCAGCAGGTCGATGTCCGGGGAGAGTTTCAGGGTCGTAGCCGCGGCAGGCATACTGATGCTGAGCAACGCCGCAACCACCAGACCAAATTTCATCATTATCTCCTTATAAAGTGACGTAGCTCTAAGTGTTGAACACGGCATAGGTTGTGTCAAAATTTTTCAATTGGGTATTTTGTTTACATTTTTACATATTTTATCGCGTTTAGACACGACCGTGCGCAGCTGAACCGCGACAGCCTCTGACCATAAGATTACGGTGAAGTTTCCTTCGCATTAGCGTTTAACCGAGCGAATGCCGATCGGTTACACTCGAAATGGAAAGTGACGCAGTGATAAACGGGAGTTGAAGATGCAAGATCAAGAGATTGTTGAGCTGTTGCAGCAGGTGAAAACCATCGCGCTGGTGGGCGCCAGCGATAACCCATCGCGGCCCAGCTATGGGGTGATGGCGTATCTGTTGGCGCAAGGGTATCAAGTGATCCCGGTCAGCCCAAAACTGGCGGGGCAGACGCTGCTGGGGCAGCCGGTTTATGCCACGCTGGCCGCTATCCCACAGCCGGTGGATATGGTTGATGTGTTTCGCAATTCGGAGGCGGCTTACGGCGTGGCGCAAGAGGCGATAGCGATCGGCGCCAAGGCGCTGTGGCTACAGATCGGCGTGATTAACGATCAGGCGGCGGAGCTGGCGCAACAGGCCGGGCTGCAGGTGGTGATGGATCGCTGCCCGAAAATCGAAATCCCGCGTTTAGGGCTGGAGCGCTAAATAAAAAAAGGGCCTGGCGCGATGCCGGGCCCTCTCGGGGTTTCTCAGGTCTTGGCGCGGTCAATTGCGCAAACGTGGCGCCTGTAACTGGTGACGGATGGATTCCGCCAGTTCATCCAGCGATGGTTGCTCGGGGTGCGCTTCCTGGGGCTCGCCATCCAGCTGCGCTTCCGCCAGATAGGTATGCACCGGTTGGCCTTCCTCGTCCTCCATCACCACGTGGTACCAAGGGGCGGAACGCAGTTCGTCGTTCGCCGCTATCTCGTCAGCTTTGGGTTGTTCTAAAGAGTATTCCGGGTCGATATCGATCACGACGCCCAAATACCCCAGCAGTTTATGCCTAACCTGTTGTCCGATACCGAATTTGCTGGCAATCATGATGACCTCCTGAGAAACAATGCCTTGCTCATATATGGGGGCAAGGCAGCGCATTTCAAGTTACATCACCCGACAAGCGAAGCCTTTCAGATACAGCCCCTCAGGATACGTGGCGATCACCGGGTGATCGGCAGCCTGGCGGAACTGTTCTATAAATTGTACATCACGTCCGGCATCTACAGCGGCATCGGCCAAAATTTTCTGGAACAGGTCGGTCGGCATCAGGCCGGAGCAGGAGAAGCTGAGCAGAATGCCGCCTGGATTCAGCAACTGCAGCGCCAGCATGTTGATGTCCTTGTAACCGCGGCAGGCGCTGGCCAGCTGATTCTTGTTCTCGACGAATTTAGGCGGATCCATGATGATCAGATCGAATTTTTCGCCTTGAGCGCGGTAGTTGCGCAGCAGTTGGAACACGTCATCACGAACGAACTCCGCCTTGTTCAGATCGAGCTTGTTGAGCTCGACGTTCTGTTTGGCGATGTCCAGCGCTGCCTGCGAGGTATCCACGCTGATCACCTGTGCGCAGCCGCCCATCAGAGCGGAAACGGCGAAGGCGCCGGTGTAGGAGAAGCAGTTCAGCACCCGGCGGCCGGCAGAGTAGTTCCGCGCCGCCAGGCGACTGTCGCGCTGGTCGAGGTAGAAACCGGTCTTGTGCCCTTGCTGAATGTCCACCAGAAGCTTCATGCCGTGCTCGGTGATAGGCAGCAGTTCCGGCGGCAGATCGCCCAGCACCGGGCCCTGCGCCAGCGGCAGGCCTTCTTTTTTACGCACCGCAACGTCGGAGCGATCGTAAATCGAACATTCCGGGTAGCAATGCTGCAGGGCGGAAAGCAGGGCCGGGCGCTGGTATTCGGCACCGGCGGACAGCAGCTGCAGCACCAGGAAATTCTGGAAGCGATCGATAGTGATGCCCGGCAGGCCGTCGGATTCGCCGGCGATCAGACGGTATCCGTCCAGACCGTCGCGCTGTGCGACCCAATCGCGCCAGCTTTGCGCTTGCTGCAGGCGGCGAATGAAGAAATCGATGTTAATCTCTTCATCCTGCTGGAAAGTCCAGACGCGTGCGCGGATCTGCGACTCGGGCGAATAGGCGCCGCGAGCCAGCCATTTGCCCTGGCTGTCGAGAATATCGATGGTTTCACCGGAGTGGGCTTTGCCCTCAACGCGTTGAACGGCACCGGAGAACACCCAAGGGTGACGGCGGAGTAAGGACTTTTCACGTCCTTTGGCGAGAAACAGGCGTACGGTCATAATTAATAATGCTGCCAGCTAGGATAGAAAGAGTGACACGGCGGTGCAAAGGCACGGCAATGCCATAACGAAAACTTAATTAAGGGGGCGATTATGACACAAGTTTGCATTGCTGCGTATGTGTATGGCGTGGTGCAGGGGGTGGGGTTTCGCTATTCCACTCAGCGGCAGGCCGAGGCGTTGGGGGTGGCCGGCTATGCGCGCAACCTTGATGACGGCAGTGTCCAGGTGGTGGCCTGCGGCACACAGGCGCAGGTGGATAGGCTGGTGGAGTGGTTGAAACAGGGCGGCCCGCGCAGCGCGCGCGTCGAACGCGTGCTGGTGGAGCCACACGGCGTGGCTGACTACGATGGGTTCGGCATTCGCTATTAAACGCTCGCCTGCAGCGGCGCTGCGGGCGGAGCGGTCAGATGCATTTTACCGGTTTGGGCAACCCGGCGATCTTGGTGGCTTGTTTGGCCGGTCCTTTCGGGAACAGGCGATACAGATAGCGGCTGTTGCCTTTTTCTTCGCCGTATTTCTGTGCCATCGCTTTGACCAGCATGCGAATAGCCGGTGAGGTATTAAATTCCTGATAGAAGTCGCGCACGAAGCGCACCACTTCCCAGTGTGCTTCGGTGAGCACGATCTCTTCCTGCGCGGCCAGCAGCGGCGCCAGGCCTTCATGCCAGTCGGCGCTGTTTTTCAGATAGCCCTGCGCGTCAGTGTCAATAACCTGACCTTCAAACTCCAACATACTGCCTCGATAACGGATAATTCGGAACGGCCGCCAGTTTAGCAAATTTTTTCGGCCGCAAAAAACAAAGCCCCGCCGGAGCGGGGCCTGGAAGGCAAGCGTAACGTGCGATCAGTTGCTGCGGGCGAAGCCCAGAATGCTCAACAGGCTGATGAACATGTTGTAGAGCGACACGTACAGACTAACGGTGGCGCGAATGTAGTTGGTTTCGCCGCCGTGAATGATGTTACTGGTTTCCCACAGGATCGCGCCGGCGGAGAACAGGATGAACAGCGCGCTGATAGCCAGGTGCAGGGCAGGGATCTGCAGGAACAGGTTGGCGATCACCGCCACCAGCAGCACCACAAAACCTGCCATCATCATGCCGGACAGGAACGACATGTCTTTACGGGTGGTCAGCACATACGCCGAGCAGCAGAAGAACACGGCTGCGGTGCCGCCCAGCGCCAGCATGATCAGGTCGCCCGCACCGGCGTTCAGGAACGAGCTGAGGATTGGGCCGAGGGCATATCCCATGAAACCGGTCAGCGCGAACGCCGCCAAGATGCCCGCTGGGCTGTTGGCCAGTTTATGGGTCAGGAACATCAGGCCGTAGAAGCCAACCAGCATCAGCAGCAAGCCCGGCGCCGGCAGCCCCAGCATCGTGCTGGCGGTGGCGGTCAGGGCTGAGAAGGCCAGGGTCAGGGATAACAGGAAATAGGTGTTGCGCAGGACTTTATGCGTGCTGAGCAGCGAGTCGCGCGAAGAAGATGAGACGACAATGCGGTCCATAATGCTCTCTCTTATCAAGCCATAACAAAATAATCCCGATAATAGGCAGCGCAAGCGGTTGATTAAAGTTTGTTTACCAATCTTTACCCTTAGTTATCATTACGGCAACAGCGGGGATGCGGACGCGTGTTTGTTCGCCGTTTGCCGCGCCTTCGCTGATTTTTCGCGCGGTTGAACGCGCCCGGGCTTTACAAGCGAATAAGGTCTGTTTATAGTGCGCGTCGTTGCGGAGGGGTGGCCGAGTGGCTGAAGGCAACGGTCTTGAAAACCGTCGACGGGAAACCGTTCCAGAGTTCGAATCTCTGCTCCTCCGCCATACATTCTGACCCCGTGCTCTTTGAGCACGGGGTTTTTTGCTTTTGCGTGCGAAGAAACCGAGGCGTTTCTGCAGGAAACGCGATCGGCTATTGATAAGGGCTACGCATCGGTGAGATTATGCGGTCACCAAGGTCGGCCGCTCGGGTGCCTGCTGCTGTCAGGCGTGACCGGCGCGATAATCAACGCCGCCTTATCTATTTTCGCTTAATGCTCTATGGAGACAGAGATGAACTGGTATCAAGTCGCCTTATGGACCATGATCTTTCTGAAGTCCGGCGCTTTCCTGGTGTTCGTGTGGTGGTGGATGTTCAAGCGTGCGACCAAACCTTATGTGCGCCCGCAAGACGTCGTGGTGGACGATACGCCGTACGACGAGAACCTCACCATGGAAGAGGTGATGAAAAACCATGGCATCGTCCGTACGGATATGTCGGTAAAATAGTCCTCGCTTCTAATCGGTATCTGGGGCGTGTTTGCCACGAGCGCGCCCCATTGTGCTTCTTCGCTGCCTCTCTACTCCCCCCGCAACGCCGGCCTGACGGTCAGATTGCCTAAAATGCGCATGGCGCAGGGGCTGAATAACCACCAACCCGGTTACACGCCGTTCTCGCTGAATATCAACTGCCAGAATATGCGGCAGGAGGGCATTGCCGATCGCGCCGTCGAGATGTTTCTGTCCAGCAATAACCTGCTGGCCTCCGAAGCCAGCGCGCTGACAAATGCCAACGAGGGCGGCGCGCAAGAGGGGGGTTACGCCTGGTCAAACGCGACGCGTCGAGTTCGCCGGTGGTGTTGTCGCCCTCCAATGTCGATCGCGGCAGCGCCACCTAACTGTTTCATGTCACCGTCGGCGGCAGCCTGAACAGTTACTTCATCATCGGCCTGGGCGCTTATTATTACCCTTATCAGCGCGATGGTGTGACGCAGGATGAAATCAACACTTCGGCCACGTTGAACATTATTTATCCATGATGAATGGGGTGGTGCAAAAAAACGGCAGTTACCGCTGCCAGGGTTCGTTATTGATAAGTCATTGCGCTGGCGTGCAGCTTGTTATTACCTACGATCGCGATGATTTTGTAATAACGGGCACCAGCCTTGTCGGTTTTGTCTGCCAACATCTTTTCCGCATCGCTCAGATTCGCGGCACCGCTAACGGTAATCACCTGGCGCGGCGTCAGGGCGTCCGCCTGTTGACTATTGATTTGCGTTGCCGCGACTGTTGCACCTGAAAAGACAAAAGCGCCTAGCAGCATCGTTTTCAACATGACGTTCTTCATGATGTTCTCCTCAAGCACAATACGCTTGTCATTTGCTATGGTTGAATCTTTTTGTTTCGTTATGCTAAAGGATAAGCAGCAAGGTGCCAGCGCGGTAGTGCCTGAAAGCGTAATGCATCGTTTCCAAAATGGGAACAATAAGGGGGGGGCATGCAGGATTTGAACGATCTTCAATTGTTTGCTTTGGTGGTGCGACACGGTGGTTTCGCCGCAGCGGAGCGGGCGAGCGGCGAAGCCAAGTCCAAACTCAGCAAATGCGTGTCTCGCCTGGAGACGAGTTACGGTGCGCGATTAATCGAACGTTCGACGCGCAGTTTCCGTGTTACGGATATTGGCCGCGATGTGTATCGGCAGTGTGAGGCGATTATCGAGCGGTTGGAGGCGACTGAGGCCATCGTCGCCCGTGCTCGGGACGAAGTGAGCGGCTGCCTGCGCATCAGTTCACCGCCCGGTTTGATGCAGTATTATAATTCCCATCTGCTGTTGAATTTTATGACGCGTTACCCGGACGTACGCGTACAACTGTTGATCCATGAGCGCCATGTGGATCTGATCAATGAAAAGATCGATGTGGCGTTTCGCATTACGAGTCATTTCGACCAGGATCAATCATTGATTAAACGCGATCTTGGCGTGCGGCAACGCATTTTGGTCGCCGGCGCACAGCTGGTGGAGAAAGCCGGCGGCTTGCCGCAGTCGTTCGAACAGCTGGCCAGCTTGCCGACGTTATCGATGGGAGAGTGGCTGGATCGCGAACGATGGGAATTCGAGGATAATGCAGGCAATAAACGTTCTTTCGTACATGTACCCCGGCTGTGTTGCGGGGATTACAGCACGTTGCATAGTGCGGCGATTGCCGGGATGGGCGTAGCGTTTTTGCCGATCCATTTGTGTGCCAACGAATTGCGAACGGGTCAACTGCTGCGCCTGCTGCCGCAGTGGCGTGCGCCGAACAGCATTGTTCATCTGGTGTTCACCAGTGGCAAAGGCTTGTTGCCGCCGGTGCGGGCGTTTATCGATCACAGCGTCGCGGTATTCGCCGAAGCCAATCGCCGCCTCTCAACGATGCCGGTTGCCTAGCTGCTTATCACTGCCCATCCGGGTGTTCGAAAATATGCGCGCCGGCTCCTTGCTGGCCCAATATATCGTTTGGGTTGCGCAGCGGGCAGTCGGCGAGGGACAGGCAGCCGCAGCCGATACAGCTGTCGAGATGATCGCGCAGCACCGTCAGCCGCTGTATGCGTTCATCCAGCGTTTTGCGCCAGGAGGAGGATAAAATCCCCCATTGTTCGGCGGTTAGCTTGCTGCCGGTGGGAAAACGCCCCAGCGTGGCGCGGATCTCCTCCAGCGGAATGCCCGCGCTTTGCGCGATTTTGATCACCGCGATATAGCGCAACACCACCGGCGTGTAGCGGCGCTGGTTACCGGCGTTGCGCGTCGCCTGAATCAGCCCTTTACTCTCGTAGAAGTGCAGCGCGGATACCGCCACGCCGCTGCGTTTCGCCACTTCCCCGACGGTCAATAGCCGATTGGCGTCAATCGGTTCATTTCTTGCCATTTTATCTTCCTTAACTTGACCTAAAGTTAACCTGAGGTTTTATAGTTCAGCCTGCCGGGTTTGGCAACCGGCATCTCTCGAGACCTGCCCCCGTCTTATCGGGGAAAAGGATGGCTTTGGCTGTAAAATCAGGAAGAAATCGTTATGCAACGCTTTATCAACACCGCTCTGGACAGTTATTGGCTTTGGCTGCTCGCACGCCTGTGCTTGATGGTGATTTTCATCTCGTCGGGGCTCGCCAAGCTGTTCGACATCGAAGGGAGCCTGGCGGAAATGCGCGCTGCCGGTTTGCATCCGGCCTGGCTGTTCAACCTGGCGTCAGCGGCGGTGCTGCTGACAGGTTCGGTATTGATTCTGCTGAACCGGTGGGTGTGGCTGGGCGCCGGCATGCTGTCGGTATTCCTGATCCTGACTATCGCGATCGTACACACCTTTTGGAATATGTCCGCTCCCAGGATGCAAATTTCCCTCTACTTCGCGCTGGAACACATCTCGGTGATCGGCGGCCTGTGGGTGACGGCCATCGCCAGCCGATTGCGCCAACGTCTGGCAGATGTCTGCGAGGAGTCATGATGAAACGATACCTCATTATTGCCGCGCTGCTGGCGGCACTCGCCGTCGCCGCCGTTGCGATGCGTTCCACCGCGCGACAAAGCGAAGGCGCGCCGGCCTATCCGCCGATTAAAGTGGCGCTGGCGCCCGCCCTGCGTGAGCAGGCGGCACGCAGCTATGCCGGCGTGGGCGAGCTGGAGGCGGCCAGCCAGGTGGAAGTGGCGGCAGAGACCAGCGGCCGCATCACACGCATTCTGTTCGAATCCGGCCAAACGGTGCGGCAGGGGCAACTGCTGGTGCAGCTTAACGATGCGGTTGAACAGGCTGAGCTGGTGCGCCTGCAGGCGCAATTGCGCAATGCCGATCTCCTGCTGGCGCGCATGCGCAAGCTGATGAACCTCAACGCCACCGCGCGGCAACAGCTGGACGACGCGCTGGCCGAGCGGGATATGGCGTTCGGTGCGGTGCAGGAAACGCAGGCCAAAATTGCGCAAAAGGCGGTCCGCGCGCCGTTCTCCGGCACCATCGGCATTCGCCGCGTGCATGAAGGGCAATACCTCAACGCCGCCGAGGCGGTGGCGAACCTGGTGGACGCCGATACGCTGCGCGTCAATTTCTCGCTGGACGAACAAAGCAGCGCCGGGCTGGCATTGGGGCAGGCGGTGTCGGTGCAGGTTGGGGCGTATCCCGATCGCGCTTTCCCCGCCACCATTACCGCTATCGACCCGATGATCGGCAAATCCCGCACCGTGCAGGTGCAGGCGACGTTGACCAACCGTGAGGGGTTGCTGAAGGCGGGCATGTACGCCGGCATTCGCGTCACGCAACGGCAACGCGTGGCGGTGCTGACGGTGCCGGAAACGGCGCTGACCTATACGGCGTACGGCGATACCGTGTTTCTGGCGCAGCAGGGTGAAAAGGGCATGACGGTCAAACGCATTTCGGTCACCGTGGGTGAGCGCAACGACGGGCGCGTCGAGATCGTCAACGGCCTGCAGGCCGGCGATCGGGTGGTGACTTCGGGCCAGCTCAAGCTGAGCGACGGCATGGCGGCCGAGCCGGTGGCGCAGGATACCCTGAGCGCCGCCCCGGCCGGTTCCTGAGGAGAGACCGATGACATTTACCGATCTGTTCGTGCGCCGGCCGGTGCTGGCGTTGGTGGTCAGCACCCTGATCCTGCTGTTCGGCGCGCTGGCGCTCAGCAAACTGCCGATCCGCCAATACCCGTTGCTGGAAAACTCTACCATTACCATCAGCACCGACTATCCCGGCGCGTCGTCCGAGCTGATGCAGGGCTTTGTCACGCAGCCGATCGCTCAGGCAGTGTCTTCCGTCGAGGGCGTTGACTACCTTTCTTCCTCGTCGGTGCAGGGGCGCAGCGTGGTGACGGTGCGTATGGCGCTGAACCGCGACTCCACCCAGGCGCTGACTGAAGTGATGGCCAAGGTCAACCAGGTGCGCTACAAGCTGCCGGAGCAGGCTTACGATCCGGTGATTGAGCGGTCCGCCGGTGAAGCTACCGCCGTGGCCTATGTCGGTTTCTCCAGTAAAACGCTGTCCACACCGGCGCTGAGCGAATACCTGACGCGGGTGGTGGAGCCGATGTTCACCACCATCGACGGCGTCGCCAAGGTGGAAGTGTTTGGCGGGCAAAAAATGGCGATGCGCCTGTGGCTGGACAGCGATCGGCTGGCCGGCCGCGGCCTGACTGCCGCCGACGTGGCCGACGCGGTGCGGCGCAACAACTACCAGGCGGCGCCGGGCAAGGTAAAAGGGCAGTACGTGGTTGCCAACGTGCGGGTGAATACCGATCTCACCAGCGTGGAAGAGTTCCGCAATCTGGTGGTGCGCAACGACGGCAACGGCCTGGTGCGCTTGAAAGACGTTGGCACCGTGGAGCTAGGCGCCGCGGCCACCGAAACCAGTGCCCTGATGGATGGCGAACCAGCGGTGTTCCTCGGCGTCTTCCCTACGCCGACCGGCAACCCGCTGGTGATCGTCGACGGCATTCGTCACCTGATGCCGGCGATCGACAAGATGCAGCCGCCGGGCGTGAAGATGGCGCTGGCGTTCGAGACCGCGCGCTTTATTCAGGCCTCGATCGATGAAGTGGTGCATACCCTGCTCGAAGCGCTGGCGATCGTGGTGGCGGTGATCTATCTGTGTCTGGGGTCGCTGCGCACCGTGTTGATCCCGGTGGTGACCATTCCGCTGTCGATCCTTGGCGCTGCAGGGCTGATGCTGGCCTTCGGCTTCAGCGTCAATTTGCTGACGCTGCTGGCGATGGTTCTGGCGATCGGTTTGGTGGTGGACGACGCCATTGTGGTGGTGGAGAACGTACATCGCCATATC
Source organism: Serratia sp. CY47444 (assembly GCF_052168635.1). Classification (NCBI taxonomy): domain Bacteria; kingdom Pseudomonadati; phylum Pseudomonadota; class Gammaproteobacteria; order Enterobacterales; family Yersiniaceae; genus Serratia; species Serratia sp. CY47444. Next base: position 106,048 of record NZ_JBJNMH010000014.1, on the reverse strand, counting down.
GAAGAGGGGAAAACGCCGCTGGCGGCGGCGATGATCGGCGCACGCGAGGTGGCGGGGCCGGTGATCGCCATGACGCTGACGCTGGCGGCGGTCTATGCGCCGATCGGCCTGATGGGCGGGCTGACCGGCGCGCTGTTTCGCGAGTTCGCGCTGACGCTGGCCGGGGCGGTGGTGGTGTCCGGCGTGGTGGCGCTGACGTTGTCGCCGGTGATGAGCTCGCTCCTGCTGCCGGCCAAACAGAGCGAAGGGCGCGTGGCGCACGCCGCCGAGTGGTTCTTCGGCGGCCTGACGCGGCGTTATGCGCGCGCGCTGGACTTCTCGCTGCACCACCGTTGGTTGACTGGGACGCTGGCGCTGTTGGTGATGATCAGCCTGCCGCTGTTGTACCTGATGCCGCAGCGCGAGCTGGCGCCGACCGAGGATCAGGCCATCGTACTGACCGCCATCAAGGCGCCGCAGCACGCCAACCTGAACTATGTCGAACGCTTTGCTTACAAGCTGGATGAGGTCTACAACCGCATGCCGGAAACCGAAAGCCGCTGGATCATCAACGGCAGCGACGGCACGGCGTCCGGCATTGGCGGTATCAACCTGACGCTGTGGCAGGCGCGCCAGCGCTCGGCGTCGGTGGTGCAGGCCGATCTGCAACGGGCGGTGAACGATGTCGAAGGCACCAGCATTTTCGCCTTCCAACTGCCCGCCTTGCCGGGTTCCACTGGAGGGCTGCCGGTGCAGATGGTGCTGCGTACGCCGCAGGACTACCCGCAGCTGTACCGCACCCTGGAAGAGGTGAAGCAGAACGCCAGAAACAGCGGCCTGTTTATGGTGGTGGACAGCGATCTGGACTACAACAACCCGCTGGCGGAGGTGCATATCGACCGCGCCAAGGCCAACAGTCTGGGGATCCGCATGAGCGACATCGGCGAATCGCTGGCGGTGCTGGTGGGGGAGAACTACCTCAATCGCTTCGGCATGGACGGGCGCGCCTATGACGTGATCCCGCAAAGTCTGCGCGAACAGCGGCTGACGCCGCAGGCGCTGGCGCGGCAGTACGTCCGCACCCAGGACAATACGCTGGTGCCGCTCTCCACCGTAGTATCGGTGGCCGTTAAGGTCGAACCGAACAAGCTGACTCAGTTTAACCAGCAGAACGCCGCCACCCTGCAGGCCATTCCCGCCCCCGGCGTTTCGATGGGCGAAGCGGTGGCCTTCCTCGAACGGCAGGCGAATGCGTTGCCGGCCGACTTTAGCCATGACTGGCAGGGGGATTCGCGCCAATATACCCAGGAAGGCAGCGCGCTGGCGTTCGCGTTCCTGGCGGCGTTGGTGATCATTTACCTGGTACTGGCGGCGCAGTACGAGAGCCTGAAAGATCCGCTGATCATCCTCATCACCGTGCCGCTGTCGATCTGCGGCGCCTTGCTGCCGCTGGCGTTGGGTTACGCCACGATGAATATCTATACCCAGGTCGGGCTGGTGACCCTGATCGGGCTGATTAGCAAGCACGGTATTTTGATGGTGGAGTTCGCCAACGAACTGCAGATGCATCAGGGGCTGACGCGGCGCGACGCGATTTTGCAGGCGGCGCAAATTCGCCTGCGGCCGGTGCTGATGACCACCGGGGCGATGGTGTTCGGTTTGATCCCGCTGCTGTTCGCCAGCGGCGCCGGTGCCGCCAGCCGCTTCGGGCTGGGGCTGGTGATCGTCTCCGGCATGCTGGTGGGCACGCTGTTTACCCTGTTCGTGCTGCCGACGGTGTACACGCTGTTGGCGCGCGATCATGCGGTGGCGTCGCCCCGGCAGCGTGAGTTGGCCGCCGCGCAAAAGGCGCTGACGGAATAAACCGCCGGCGCCCGTATGAAAAATAAACCCGCCTCGGCGGGTTTTTTCGTCAGTTTTTGCAGCCCATCAACTCCGGCAGGACGCCGGGCTTGCTCTTCAGCGAAGCCTGCACGTCGTCCGGCAGACCGGCCCAGATGATCAGGCCGGTACGCTTCTCGATCTCGTCCACCGTCACGCGGAACTGGCAGAAATCGGCGCCCTTCGGCGTGTTCTGATCGAACAGGAAGGCGGCATAGTGGTTCACCGCCGGGCTGTTGTTGATGAAAATCACCTTCCAGTAGGCGCTGGGGATGGTATGCGCTTTCTGGGTGCCCGGCAGTTTGCCCATATCGCGTTCATACAGCGGCCCGGTCACGGTATAGACCGAGGAGATATCGGCGCGATCGATCAGCTTGCGTTCCTGATCTTCCAGCCGCGCCCAGGCGCCCTGGTTAAGATCGGACTTTTGCGGCGTGATGTTGGACAGGTAGTTCAGCGATTCCCAGTCGGAAACGCCCGCCAGCGAAGCCAGCGGCGCCTGATGACCGCGATCGACCTTCAGCGCCGCATTGGCGCCGGTGTAATCGGCGGGCGCTAACGTGTCCGCCGGGTTGAGCGCCGGATCGGTTTTCCAGTTGCGCGTCTTGCCGCTGGCCGGTGTGTCTTTGGTGATGTGATAGGCCACCCAGTTGGCGAACTTGGTGGTGCTGTTGTTGTTCAACGTATAAGCATGACGCACGATAGACACGTTGCTGCTGCCACCGGTCGGGCAGCCGACCGCGCAGTTGTCGATGGATTCGAGCGTGTCGGCCGACGCCTGTGCGGCGAACAGCAGGGCGGCCAGGGCCAACATCTTGTTGTTAAAGCGCATATTCATATCCTCAATAAGTTAAAAAGTACTGTATATATTTACAGTAAAATAAACTTATCGCAGTGAAACGAATACAACAATGCAACATATTCATGTTGTGAATGTGTCAGTCATGGTACAGCCAAGCCGCACGTGAAATGCGGCAGAAATGAAAACGGCGTCCAACAGACGCCGTTTCAAAGGGGGGAGGATTACTCCAGCAGGTCGTTGACCGTGCGGCGAACGTAATGCGTCATCTGCGCCAGATCGTCCGGTGATACCGGGCCGCCGCCGGCGCGCACCACCTGCTGTTCGATCTGCGCGATTTCCTGCTCGACCTTGTTGGCGATCTGTACTTTGACTATCTTGTCCACCGAAGACAGCAGCACCTTCAAGACGACTTTCAGCGCGATGTTTTCGCAGAACGAGTCGTAGTGATGAACCGGCGGCGGCGGGGCCGGAGCCGGCTCGGGCGCGCGCGGAGCCAGAGCCTTGAAGCTGTCTACATTTTCAATAATAAGATCCATGTCTCTTATTAGTTCATCAAAATCTTTAGACACTGACTTATTCCCTTCGCTGTGCGCAAAAAACAGAACGCCCGTCCTCGGGCTGAAAGCGGATGAGCGACGGGCAGAACGAATTCGGGCCTGGCCTTCAGACGCTGAATGGCCGGGGGAGGGGCATTCTAACCTTGCGGCGGGTTGGCAACAAGATGGGGCCGTGCGAATGCGCGGCCCTTTGGATCACGGGGGCTGGAGGGTGCTTAACTTTTCAGCTTGGCGGTGATTTTAGCCACGTGTTCGCCCTGATAACGGGCAATGGTCAGCTCTTCGTTACTCGGCTGCCGCGAACCGTCGGCGCCGGCGATGGTGGTGGCGCCATACGGGGTGCCGCCGCGTACCTGCGAAACGTCAAACAGCTCCTGCGTCGCATAGCCGATCGGTACGATGATGAAACCGTGGTGCGCCAGCGTGGTCCAGGTCGAACTGATGGTGTGTTCCTGGCCGCCGCCGGTGCCGGTGGAGGAGAAGACGCTGCCTACCTTGCCGTACAGCGCGCCGGAAGCCCACAGCCCGCCGGTTTGATCGAGGAAGGTGCGCATTTGCCCGGCCATATTGCCGAAGCGGGTTGGCGTGCCGAAGATAATGCCGTCATAGTCCGCCAGTTCTTGCGGGCTGGCGACCGGCGCCTGCTGGTGTTGCTTGCCCCCGGCTTTGGCGAAGGCCTCCGGCGTCATGGTTTCCGGCACGCGTTTAATCGTCACGTCCACGTCGTTGACACGGTTCGCCCCTTCAGCCACCGCCTGCGCCAGGCGTTCGATGTGGCCGTACATTGAGTAATAAAGCACCAACAGTTTCGTCATGTTTCGTACTCCCGCTCAGATGATTAACAAAAAACCCTGATAAGCATAGAAGCGAATGACGAACTTGGCGTCGTGGCGTTACCTGATGCCGGCGATCGCCAACAGGGCGCCAAAGACAATCAGCAGCCCGCCAAAGGTGCGGTCGATGCCGCGGCGTAAACGCAAAAAGCGCGCATTGACGCCAGGCGCGGAAAACAGCAACGCAACGGCAGCGAACCAGAACACATGGACGGCGGCAATAAAGAGGCCATAGCCAATTTGTACACCGAGCGGGGTGTGCGGAGAGACGACCTGCATGAATAGGCTGACGATGAAAATGGTGGTTTTCGGGTTTAACGCGTTGGTGAAAAAGCCGGTTTTCAGCGCGCCGAAATCGCTGATGGCGGCCGGCGCGGTGCTGGGCGTGGCATCCTGATGCGCCGCGTTGCGCAGCAGCGTAAAGCCAAGATAGATCAGATAAGCGGCGCCGATGCCTTTGAGCAGGTTAAACAACCAGGGCGATTGTTGAATCAACACGCCGACGCCAATCAGCGTATAGCTGACATGAACCAGTACGCCGGCGCCGATGCCACAGGCGGTCAATATGCCGGCGCGGCGTGAGAGCAGCAGACTGTTGCGCGAGACCATGGCGAAGTCCGGCCCTGGGCTTATCACGGCGAGTAAAGTAATGGTGACGACAGCGATGAGTTCAGTCATAGTTATCCTTGCGATGTTTAACAATAGAGTGACTGATTTATAAGAGTAATTTTTCTCGGTGACAAACGATGAATAGTGACAATATCGGTGAGAAAAACTCACGCAAAACCGGCAGGCCGTTGCCGTTGGGCGGACTGCGCTGCTTCGAGGCCGCCGCGCGGCTGGAAAGTTTTACGCAGGCGGCGCAGGGGCTGAATTTGACGCATGGCGCCGTCAGCCGGGCGGTGCGGGCGCTGGAAGAGGAACTGGGCGTGGCGTTGTTTGAGCGCCGCCATCGGCGGGTACTGCTCACGGCGGCGGGGCGCAAGCTGTTTCAGGCGACGCAGCAGGCCTTCGGCATTCTGGATCATACCGCGCTGGAACTGCGTCAGCAGGCGCTCGACGCGTCGCTGGTCTTGTCCTGTGAACCGACCTTATTGATGCGTTGGCTGATCCCGCGTCTGCCGGCTTTTCAGCAGGCGCATCCGGACATCAACTTACAGCTGGTGGCCGGTGGCGGGCCGTTTTCGTTCCATGACGGCATTACGGCGGCGATCAGGCGCAATGACTTCGATTGGGGAAAGCAGGTGCATAGCCTGGCGCTGTTCAGTGAAAAGGTTGGGCCGGTGTGCCAACCCGGGGCATTGGCAAGGATGACGATCGCTGAGGGCAGCCTGCTGAGTTTGCGGCCCGGCGCGAAGCTGCTGCATGCCGCCACCCGGCCGGATGCCTGGTGGCATTGGGCGCAGCAACAGGGGATGGCCTTGGTGGGGCATCCAGAGCAGCGCTTTGATCATTTCTATTTCAGCCTGCAGGCGGCGGTCGCCGGTCTTGGCATTGCGATGGGCCCGTGGCTGCAAGTGCGAGACGATCTGGCCGCCGGCTTGTTGAGCGCGCCGTTCGGTTTTATGCCCGACGGCAGCGGCTATTACCTGCTGTCGCCGCAGCCGATCGTGCCCGGCAGCGCGCTGGCTCGGCTGGCCGAGTGGTTGAGGCTCACGGCAGACGCCTGAGTTTTTGCGCCAGCCGCTGTTCCTGCCAGCGGCTGAAGACGTTACGAAGCAGCAGAGTGCGCACCGCCCGCATGACCAGCGCGAGGCTCATGCCGCCGATCGCCCACAGCGACCAGAGATAGTGCGGATGGGTAAAGACGTTGACAGCGAGCAATATCGCACCGATGACGGCGAAACGCACCGCCATGCTCAGCAGTTTGCCTTCTGCCGCGACCTGGCGACGAAGACGTTGTTCGTCAGGCGTCTCCTCCCCCATTGTCGTCTGTTGCGGCTGTGCGTTGAGATTGCTGACCTGCACGCCCAGCGCGGCAGCGATCGCGGTCAAGGTTTCCAGGCTGGCCTGTTCGCCGTTTTCAATCCGCTGTACGGTGCGGGTGCTGAGGCCGGCGATGGTCGCCAGCTGCTCCTGCGACCAGCCTTTTTCCAGACGTAATGGCCTGATGCGATACTTTTGCATGGTGCACTCCTGAGTTCGCTGTCACTGCCATTCAGTGTAGGGCGGGCGGGGTAGCTGCGCCACGACAGCGGCACGACAGCGACACGACACCCGCCGCCGGCGCGGGCTGGCGAGCAGTCAGAAGGCGACGTTGCGGATAAAGCGCAGCGGGAGATCGCCGTGGTTGGCGTAGGCGTAGCGTTGATCGCTGTTGAAGGTTTGTGCGGTGCCCGCGCTGAGCGTCAGCGTGCCTTGTTCCAACTCCAGCGTCAGGGTACCGGCAATCACGTAGATCATTTCATTCCAGCCTTCCGCGTCCGGCGCAGAGTCATAGCGCTCGCCCGGCATCAGCGTCCATTCCCACAGCTCGGCCCGTTGGCGCGCCGGCACGCTGGCGGCGAACAGCGCCTGGCTGCCCGGTTGCGCGCCTTGCCAGGCCAGTTCCCCCACCAGATGGTTGCCGCGCGCTTCCGGCGCCTGGATCAGATCGGTGAACGAAATCTTCAGGGCAGCGGCGATCTTGTCGAGCACCGCCAGGCTGACGTTGCGATCGCCGGCCTCGATGCCCGCCAGCATGCGGCGGCTGACGCCGGAAAGTTCGGCCAGCGCCATCTGGCTCAGGCCCGCCTGTTGGCGGTAGCCGCGCAGATTGCTGCTCAGGTACTGCAGCACCTTGGGGGGATCGGTTTTCGCGTTATGCGCCGTATTGCTCATCGCCGGACTTTATCTCATACTGGCAGGATCTGTGCATTATATTGCACTCAGCAGGAAGGGCAAGCCGGTGTCAGCAGCAAAAAAATCCTTTATTTCCGCCGTGGTTCCGCAAATCAGGTTGCCGGAAGCGGTGTTGATTTTCATCACCATGATCTGGGGCGGCACCTTTTTGGCGGTGCATCACGCGATGCAAGTCAGCGGGCCGTTCTTTTTCGTCGGTCTGCGTTTCGCCACCGCCACGCTGGCGTTGACGCTGTTTTCGCTGCGCGTTCTGCGCGGCCTGACCCTGTATGAACTGAAGGCGGGCGTACTGATCGGGCTGGCGATCATGTTCGGCTACAGCATGCAAACCGTCGGTCTGCAGACGATTACCAGCAGCCAATCGGCGTTCATCACCGCCATGTACGTGCCGATCGTGCCGCTATTGCAATGGCTGGTACTGGGGCGGTTCCCCGGCATCATGTCGTGGATCGGTATTCTGCTGGCTTTTACCGGCCTGATGCTGCTGGCGGCACCGAGCAGCACGGACATGACGCTGAGCCTTGGCGAAATGCTGACGCTGGCTGGCACGCTGGGCATGGCGGCAGAGATCATTCTGATCGGTGCCTTCGCCGGTAAGGTCAATATCCGCCGGGTGACCATTGTGCAGCTGGCGACCGCCTCGCTGGCCTCGTTTTTGATGATGGTGCCGACCGGCGAGTCGCCGCCGCCGTATTCGGATTACCTGTTGTACAGCGCCATTGGGCTGGGGCTGGCCAGCGCCTTGATTCAGCTGACTATGAACTGGGCGCAGCGCAGCGTTTCGCCGACGCGGGCCACGGTGATTTACGCCGGCGAACCGGTCTGGGCGGGCATTGTCGGGCGGCTCGCCGGTGAACGTTTACCGGGCGTGGCGTTGTTGGGGGGCGCGTTGATCGTGATTGGGGTGGTAGTCAGCGAGCTGCGCATACGGCGCAAGGGGAAAGCAGCGGTGGCGACGGAAGCGGATTAGCGCAGAGGCGTAGAAAGAAAGGGGCGGAGAGATCCGCCCCTTTTTGCATCACGCGGTTTTCTTCTTGCGCAGGAACACGTAAGACAGGCCGAGCACGATGAACCACAGCGGGGTGACGATCAGCGCCTGGCGGGTGTCTTCGCGCAGCGACAGCAGCACCAGCACGAACACGAAGAACGCCATGCATACCCAGCACATCAGCTTGCCGGCAGGCATCTTGTAGATCGATTTCTGGTGCAGCGCCGGGCGCTGTTTGCGGTAAACCAGATACGAGCACAGGATGATGGTCCAGACGAACATGAACAGAATCGCCGATACGGTGGTCACCAGGGTGAAGACCGTCATCACGTTCGGGATCAGGTAAATCAGCACCACGCCGCCCAGCAGGCAGATGCAGGAGAAGGTGAGGCCGTTGGCCGGCACCGCGCGCTTGGACAGGTTGGCGAACGATTTCGGCGCGTCGCCTTCCTGCGCCAGCCCGAACAGCATGCGGCTGGTGGAGAACACCCCACTGTTGGCGGAGGAGGCGGCGGAGGTTAGCACCACGAAGTTGATCACGCTGGCCGCGGCCGGCAGGCCAATCAGCACGAACAGTTCAACGAACGGGCTCTTGTCCGGCACCACGGAGTTCCACGGCGTCACCGACATGATGACGATCAGGGCGAACACGTAGAACATGATGATGCGGATCGGAATCGAGTTGATGGCGCGCGGCAATGACTTCTCCGGATCCTTGGTTTCCGCGGCGGTAGTGCCCACCAGCTCAATGCCGACGAAGGCGAATACTGCGATCTGGAAGCCGGCGAAGAAACCGCTGATGCCTTTCGGGAACATGCCGCCGTCATTCCACAGATGGGTGAATGAGGCCACGGTGCCGGTCGGCGATTGGAACTGCATGGCGATCATCACCAGCCCGGCGACGATCAGCCCGACGATGGCGACGATTTTGATCATCGCAAACCAAAACTCCATTTCGCCGAACATTTTCACCGTCGCCAGATTAAGGCCGAGCAGCAACAGCACGCACAGCAGTGAAGCAATCCACTGTGACAGTCCGGGGAACCAGAACTGGGCGTAGGCGGTGATCGCCACAACGTCGGCGATGCCGGTGACCACCCAGCAGAACCAGTAGGTCCAGCCGGTGAAGAAACCCGCCCACGGGCCGAGCAGATCCGCGGCGAAATCGCTGAACGATTTGTATTCCAGGTTAGACAGCAGCAGCTCACCCATGGCGCGCATCACGAAGAACAGCATAAAGCCGATGATCATGTACACGAAGATGATCGAAGGGCCGGCCAGGCTGATGGTTTTACCGGAGCCCATAAACAGACCGGTGCCGATGGCGCCGCCGATGGCGATCAGTTGAATATGTCGGTTAGTAAGGTTTCGCCGTAGATGATCTTCTGAAGCGGGCGTCGCGTCAGTCGCTATTTTAGAGTGATCTACCATCTGATGATGTCCTGTTTTACCTGTCATTAGTGAAGTCGTGAGCTCTGAAGTGGCTCTTTTTTATACATTTATCCGGTTGGTCCGGCTTTAGTAAGGTAGTGCAATAACGCCACCTTTGTGCAACATGTTTACAACATTTATACGTGGGATAAAAGTCGATCAATCTTTACACGGAGGAGGCAAATCGGACGTTCAGGGAGCGGAAGATTACTCTTCAAAAGGTGGGATTAACAGACCTTATGCGGCTTATCTCGTTGATTAAACAAAGAGTTGTAAAAATCGCATGAGAAAAAGTAATGAGTGGAAGCGTTTGACAGCGGCACTGGCGAGGAGGACAATTTATCGCGTTGGGTCGTTAGCTCAGTCGGTAGAGCAGTTGACTCTTAATCAATTGGTCACAGGTTCGAACCCTGTACGACCCACCAACCAAATCAGCGTGTTACGCACAGACTTTTCTCTGTTTTTTCCCTCATGGCGCCGTTTTAAGCGCGCATTCTGCAAAAAAATTCGCATTTTTCGACTGATGTTCAGAAAGGTGATCTGGCGCAAACTGCGATGTTGCACCGTACTTTATACGGCAAGGGAGGCTGTGCGCTGGCGCAACGTCGGCGCAGGGATGGGGTATTTGCCCAAGAATCTTTCAGGTCAAGAAGCGGGGAATAAATGCGCGGCCGACATCAAGAGGAGTGCCCAAACGGCGGCTGAAAGCGCGGCGGTGGCATAGACGTGCCTCGCCGGCAGTTGCAGCATGCCGGCCATCAGCGGCACGGTGTAGCGCATCACCGCCAGGAAACGCGAGGCGAACAGCAGCGGTAGCCCGCGCTTTTGCAAGGAACGTTGCGCTTTGTGCAGCGGAGTGTGAAAGCGTGCCGGCAGCCGGCGGCCAAGATCGTGGCGGCACAGCAGCGCGCCGCCGTGGAACGACAAGATCGATCCCAACGTGGCGCCGAGGGCGATGGCCGCCCAAACGGCACCGAGGGGCAGCGTGTGTTTGCCTGCAAGGATGCCTACCAGCAGCGTCACCGAGGCGGGCGGCAAGGCGGAAGACACCACGATCACGGATTTTCCCAGCGCGAACAGGCAAATCAGCAGCAGCAACATCTCCGGTTCCGGGCTGTATTTAGCGATAATGTGCGTCAATTCATCCATTTCATACCTGCGGGGGAGAGGGCTGAGTGCCAGTGTCCCATCCGCAGGTTCAATAATGGCTAAATAACGCGCCGCTATCCGGCAATCTCTGCGTCTTGCTTGCTCACGTCGGCGCGCCGGTTTCTGAGCGCCCACAACAGCGTGGCGCACAGCAGTGAAAAGGCGGCCAGCACCAGCGGCCCGGCATGCGGGCTGTGAAAACGCTGTTCCGCCTCCGTGCGGATCAGCGGGGCTAAGAAGCTGAATGCGGCGCCGAGCGTGGTGCAAAAACCGATGCCGGCCGCCAGCGCCGGGCCGGTGAGCACCTGCGCGGGAAACGTCCAGAAAATCGGCTGTACCGCCAGGAAACTGACTGCGCAGCAGCTCAGGGCGACGATAGCGAGCAGAGGGCCGGCATAGGAAGAAACGACCAACCCCAGCGCTGCCGCGACCATGCACCCCACGGCGATCGGTAATCTTCTGGCGGTTTTTCTGTCGGCATAGCGCGGCAGGAAATAGACGCCCAGCGCGGAGAACGCCCAGGGAATGGCGGCCACCAGCGAGGCCTTGAAACCGAGATGGGTGCCCATCAGCGAGGCGACCTGCGACGGCAGGAAAAACATCAGGCCGTACACGCCGATTTGCAGGGTGCCGTAGATCAACGCCAGATGCCAAACGGTGCCGCTTCTCATTGCCGCTTTGACGCTGCTGGTTTCAGTCTGCTGCTGTTCGTCAGCCAACTGTGTGACCAATGCCGTGCGTTCTTCCTCGGTCAAAAAGCGAGCCTGCCGAGGGTTATCGTCGAGATAGAAAAAGGCGAAGACGCCGAGGGCGACGGCCGGCAGCCCTTCCAGCACGAACATCCAGAACCAGCCGGGTTTACCCAACACGCCGTGCATCTCCAGCAATGCCCCCGACAGCGGTGAGCCGAGCGTCAGGGCCGCCGGCACGCCGAGCACGAAAATGCCAATGACCGAGGCGCGCACCTTATTGGGAAAATAGATCGACGCCAGCAACAGGATGCCAGGGTAAAAGCCGGCTTCGGCGATCCCCAGCAGAAACCGCAGGATGATAAATTGCTGTTCGTTGGTCACCAGCCCGGTACAGGCCGACAGCGCCCCCCACAGTGCGGTGGTGGCGCTAAGCCAGCGTTTGGCGCCCCAGCGGTTCATCAGCAGATTGGCCGGGATGCCGAACAGCGCATAGGCGGCAAAAAATATCCCGGCGCCCAATGCGAAGGCGGATTGCGACAGCGCGATGTCGATAGCCATCGCGTCCTTGGCAAAGCCGACGTTAACCCTGTCGATAAACGCGATGAAGTACATGGCGAACATCAAGGGCACCAGTCTGCGCCAGGTTTTGCGGATGGCGGCGTTGAGCGCTGGAACGGCATAGGTGGCGTGATTCACTGGCGATAACCTCTCTTCTGAGAATGACAAGCGTCGGTCATAAGGACCGTCCTGGCGCCGTTGCCCTCAACACGACGGTCACAGCGGATTTTTTTCGTGAGCCTTAAAGGTCTAAAGGACTAATGGTCAGGCCTTTAAGGGCGAAAAAAATGCCGCGTATCGGGTCGGCAGGTTGATGCAGACATCACCATAGTGAATGGTGTGTTGCTTTTTTGTTAATCAAACGTTCACACAGGGCTATGGCGCGTTCAAGCGTTTTGATCGAGATCTGTGTGCGTTATCACCGAATTGGCAACCCGGTGATAGACCTGGAGCAGGGCGCTTTCATCTCGGGAGTGAGGACGATAAGGTGAAGCACGGCAAAACAGAATGCAGGAGCGCAACATGCTGAAGGTCATCGCTGAAGATTTTATCCATCCGGAACACATTGACACCGTTATGCCATGGTATCGCGAGCTGGTGGCGAAAACCCGTCAAGAGCCGCTGTGCATCAGTTATGAACTGTGCATCGACCAGCAGGATCCCGGGCACTTTATTTTTATCGAAAGCTGGCCGGACCGCGCCGCCCTGGACGTGCATTGTCAGACCGAGCATTTCACCCGGCTGGTGCCGCAGATCAATCAGTATCAGCGCAAGCCTTGCACCTTCCTGTTTATGCAGGCGTTTCCTGAAACAGGCGATAAATAGGCGAAAAAATCCCCGCAGGGGGCGGGGTCAATGGCTTCTCACTACTATCTTGTTGTGATTAAAAAATAGGCTGATAATGATTTTCATTCTCTAAGAATGCTCTTAAATGAATCAGCTTGGTGAATGATTCACTACCCGCTTTTCGCTGGCGGTTTTAATGGCGCGCAGCATGCGGCGTCTTATCAACCCGCTCACCAGGCGAATAGCATACCAATACGGGGTAAACCGCCGCCGGCTGGCGTCGTCGGGGCAGAAGATGCGCGTTTCCGTCACCAGACGGCAGCGCCCACCCTCGAGGGGACTCACGACATACCCCAGCGCCAGTTTGGCGACGCCGGGCTGAGCGAAGGCCAGAAAGCCCGCTCCGTCAGCGACCTGCTCCAGACCGTACTCAGCCTGCCAAAAGCGGCCGATCAGGCCATAGACCAACGCGCTGTCATCCTGCTCAAGCAGGCAAAAATTATGCAGGCCAAACGGCGGCGGGCTGGGCTTATCGCGTGGCATCAGCCGCGCGGGCAATTCGCGCAGCGCTATCATGCTGCGGAAGAAACGATCGTGCTTGGGATCGTAGGCGGCCACGGCCGCCAGGATCCGAGCCTGCGGCGCGGCGATGGCGATCGCATGCCGTTCCGAGAACTGGTATTGCCCAAGGTATTTATTCAGCAGCGTCATGCCTTGCATTCTCCCGCCATTCGCTTTGCAGCAGGGCAAAGCCGAATTCGTCGCCCCATGCGCCTTTGAAAAACACGTTTTGCCGCCAATAGGCCTCGCGGCGAAAACCCAACTTGCCGAACAGCGTGGCGGCGCCAAGATTACGCGTGTCCACCACCGCAGTAATACGGTGCTTCGCCAACGGCCCGAACAGCAGAGCGATGACGGCGCTCAGCGCCTCGCGCGCCAGCCCTTGCCGCTGGTGGCTGGGCGCGAAGGTCACGCCCAGTTCAGCCTGGCGCCCCTCATCGAAGAAATGCACCGCGACATCGCCGAGCAACGCGCCGTCCTCACGGCGCTCGACCGCCAGCTGGAACCAGCTGTCGTCACGGTTGAACGCGAGCTGCCGTTGCCGTTCGAAAAAGGCCTGCGCATCGGTGGCGCTGTAGTCGCTCCAGCTTTGATAGCGCGCCACGTCAGGGTGACTGCGGTAGGCGGTAAAGTGGGGCAGATCGTCGGCCGTGAACGGGCGCAGGATCAGTCTGGGGGTCTGCAGAGGCAAAAGGCGCATTATTTTTCCTTATCAGCGCATTAGGACTACCGGCAGTGTAACCCAGCGCCGAGAGGCGGGCTGCGTAAAATGAGCGGTGGAGGACAAACGGGAAATGCCGGTTCAGACGAACCGGCAGGGGCATTATCGGCGGGCGGCGGCCTGACGCAGGCGCTCGACCGGGCCTTGTTGAAAATCGAATGAGGGGGCTTCTTGCCGTGCCAGCCCCTGGCGCACGATGGCCTTCACCGCTTGGCTGGCAGCAAGATCTTTTCCGGCGATCTGTTCGGCGATGCGCAGCGCTTCTTCCCGGGCCGTCCCCTCGCTGATACGGGAAATGGCGCCGTGTGACAGCGCCTCCTGTGCGCCGACGGTTCTGCCGGTCAGCAGCCAGTCGAGCGCGACATAGGGGGAGATACGCGTCGGCAAGCGCGCGCACCCACCTTGTGCGGCGACTAACCCGAGCCCGGTTTCGGGGAAGCTGAAGCGTGCGTTCTGGCCGGCGACGAGCAGATCGCACGCCAGCGCCAGCTCAAATCCGCCTCCGTACGCGATGCCGTCAACGGCGGCGATGATCACCTTGGCAATCTGTGCATGGATCAGCCCGCCAAACCCCTCCGGCGTGACGATGGGCAGTTCACCCTGATGAAAGGCGTTGATATCCATGCCGGCGGAAAATACCGCCGGGTGGCCGGCCAGCACGATCGCTCGCACCGAGTCATCGTTATCCGCCCGCCGCAGGTAGGTGCGGATCAACTCGGCCATCTGCAGGTTGATGGCGTTCTTTTTTTCCGGCCGATTAAGGGTGATGACCGCAACCTGCGCGCCATGGCGCTCATAAAGCACCGGAAGAACTTCACTCATCGCTGGCTTCTCCCCGGAAAAACAACAGCGTCAGCAGCAGGGCGATGGCGCCGAGCGGCAGCGAAAACAGCGGCAGGTAATAGGCCGGCAACGCGTAGAGCGTCAGGCCGCCCAGCATCCCGCCCGCCGCGATGCCGGCGTACAACACCGAGCTGTTGAGCGACACGGTCAGCGCGCCAAAGCGTTTCGATAGCGACAACAGGTGATGCTGGATCGGTACTAGGTACATCCAGCCGGTAATGCCCCAGACGAGGAAGATGGCCAGTACCCACCAGGGCGAGGTGACATAAAAGGCCAGCAAAAACAGAGACAGCGTCTGGATCGCCACGGAAAACAGCAGCACGAACTTGCTGCCGAGGGCATCGGTTAACGCGCCGGAGGCAAAATTGCCGATCACCGCGCCAATGCCGAACACCAGCAACGCGAGGGGCAGGATCGCCTCAGGGCCGAACTGGGTGTTTTTCAGCAACACGCTGACGTAGCTGTAGACGATGTGTTCCGAGCAAACGGCAAAAAAGGTGATCAGCAGCGTAGTCAGCACCGCCTTTTGCCGCAGCGGGGCGAGCCGCTCTTTCAGCGAATGCTTGCCCGATGGCGCAATGGCGCGCAGCGCCAACGACAGGCCCAGCAGCGCAATCGCCCCCAGCAGGGCGATGAACAGAAAGATTTCACGCCAGCCGATCAGTTTGGCGAGAAAGGTACCGAACGGAATGCCGAGCGCAATAGCCAACGTCATGCCGCCATAGACGATGGAAATAGCCAGGCCGCGGCGTTTTTCCGCCACCAGTCCCACCGCGGCGGCGGCGGCCTGCGGCGTGTAACAGGCCGCCCCCAATGCCGCCAGCACTCTGCCGAACGCGATCTGCAGATAGCTGGTGGCCCAGGCGCAGGCCAGGTTGCCGGCGATGAACAGCACCAGCGCCAACTGCAGGATATGCTTGCGGTTGACGTTGCCCAGCAGCCAGGCGGTGAGGGGGGCGAACAGCATATAGGCCAGCGCGAATACCGATATCAACTGCCCCGCTTGCGCGGGGCTGACGGCAAAGGTGTCGGAAATATCGCTGAGTACGCCGGCGACGATAAAAGCGTCGGTGCCGATGGCGAAGGTACCGGTCGCCATCAGGCAGAGCGTGATCAGATGGCCGTTATAATCCGCTAACTTCATCCTGCCCTCCGCAGATCGTTCGCTGCCCAGACCCGGCCTAGTGCCGCCAGGAAGGTCTCCACGTCGGCATGGGAATGTGCCGAGGTCGGCGTTACCCGTAGTCGCTCGCTGCCTGCAGGCACCGTCGGGGCATTGACCGGTTGCACGTAAATATCATGCTCATCGAGCAGCACTTTACTGATGTGTTTGTTGCGGTGCGGATCGCCGACCAGCAGCGGCAGGATATGGCTGTCTGCCGACACCAGCGGGATGCCGGCGGCGCGCAGGCCGGTTTTCAGGTGATCGACGATCGCCAGCAGGTGCTTGCGCTGGGTGTCATGCTCGAGGTTGTATTTAAAACTGGCCAACGCGGCGGCTACCACCGGCGCCGGTGACGAGGTGCTGAAGACGAATGCCGGCGCCCAACTGCGCACCGCTTCCACCACCGAGCGGGGCGCGGCGATATAGCCACCCGCCGCACCGTAAGACTTGCCGAATCCGCCTTGGATAATAGTGATTTTATCCAACAGGCCCAGCTGTTCGGCATAGCCCAATCCCCGTTCGCCATACACGCCGGCCGAATGAATTTCGTCGAGATAGGTCAGCGCCTGATACTGTTCCGCCAGCGCCACGATCTGCGCCAGGGGAGCAAAGTCACCGTCCATGGAATACAGCGACTCGAAGGCAATCAGCTTTGGCCGCGCCGGATCGGCGGCCTGCAGCAGCTCGGCGAGGTGTGCTACATCATTGTGGCGGAAGATTTTTTTCTCCGCTTTACTGTAGCGAATCCCGTAAATCATCGAGGCGTGATTCAGTTCGTCGGAGAACACGATCAGATCGGGAATGGCGTCGCACAGGGTGGATAAGGTGGCGTCGTTGGCGCCGAAACCGGTGGTGAACAGCAGCGCCGACTCTTTGCCGTAGGCGCTGGCCAGCAGCGTTTCCAGCTCGCTGTGGTAGACCGAGGTGCCGGAAATGCTGCGGGCGCCGCAGGTGCCCAGCCCGACCCGGTTAACCGCGTCGGTGGTGGCCAGCAGCACTTTGGGGTGGTGGCTCATTGCCAGATAGTCGTTCGAGCACCAGACGTTGAGACGGCGCTCGCCGTGGTGCCCGTGGCTGGTGGCCCAGGGTTTGTCCTGCACGCCGCGTTCAAGGTTGAGAAACTCGCGAAAACGCCCCTGTTTTTTGGTTTCCGCCAGCTTTTCTTCAAGAATGTTCAGTACGCTCATCGTATGTTCCTTGTGTTAAACGGCTTTAAGGTTTAATGACAGGCCCTGACCGACGCCGACGCACATCGTCACCAATGCGTTGCTTGCCTGTCGGTCGCGTAATTCCAGCGCCGCCGACAGCACCAGGCGCGCACCGGACATCCCCAGCGGATGACCGAGCGCGATGGCGCCGCCGTTCGGGTTGACCCGCGCGTCGTTGGCGTCGATGCGCCAGTGTTTCAGCGCCGCCAGAACCTGTGAGGCGAACGCTTCGTTAATCTCGATGATGTCGAAGTCGTTCAAGGTGAACCCGCCGCGCTGCAGTAAGCGCTCGGTGGAGGCGATCGGCCCCAGCCCCATCAGCGCCGGTTCAACGCCGGCGGCCGCGCTGTCGCCGATCTCCGCCAGCGGTTGCCAGCCCTGGCGTTTCACGTAGCGACCGGAAGCCAATAGCAGCGCGGCGGCGCCGTCGTTGATGCCGGAAGCATTGCCCGCCGTGACCGAACCGCCGGCGGAGAACGCCGGTTTCAGCGCCTGCAGCTGTTGCAACGTGCTGAGCCGGGGAAATTCATCCTGCGCGAATGTGCGGGTGTTTTTACGATCCGCCGGCACGTCCACGGGCGTGATTTCCCGCGCCAGCCGGCCGCTGTCGATCGCCCGGCGGGCCTTTTGCTGCGAGGCCAGCGCGAACAGGTCCTGTTCCTCGCGTGAGATATGTTGCCGTTGGGCCACGTTTTCCGCCGTGATGCCCAGCGGGTCGCTGCCGTAGCGCTCCGCCAGCCGCGGATTGACGAAGCGCCATCCCAACGTGGTGTCATACAGCTTCACGCCTTTGTCGAACGGCGTTTCGCCCTTGCTCAGCACATAGGGTGCGCGGCTCATGCTTTCCACACCGCCGGCCAAAACCAGTTCGCTAAGACCGCTGCGGATTTTCGCCGCGGCGTAGATCACCGCATCCAACCCGGATGCGCAAAGGCGGTTGAGGGTGATGGCCGGCACCGACGGGTCCAACCCGGAAAGCAGTGTTGCCATGCGAGCGACGTTGCGGTTGTCTTCGCCGGACTGATTGGCGCAGCCCAGAACCACTTCGTCCAGATTCGCTTCCGCCGCCGGATGGCGCTGCAGCAGGCCGCGAATGATCGTCGCCGCCATGTCGTCGGGGCGGGTATGCGCCAGGCTGCCGCCATAGGCGCCGATCGCCGTGCGCGTGCCGTCGATCAGATAAACGCCGTCATCGTTAATGTTCATCATGGCTCCTCAAGGCGTGGTCGTCAGCGCCGGTTGCGCGGCGTGCAGAAGGGTGTAATGCGGCGCATAGCGCGCTGCGTGCAGCAGCTGCGCCAGATTGCTCAGCGTCGTCCTGACGTTTTTCTCCCCCAGTTTGCCGAGCCAGTCGAAAATGCCGCCGGCGTAGTTAACGCCCGCGACGGCGGCGACATCAATGTCTTCCCGGCTGCAAACGCCGCTTTCCACCATGATCACCGACTCATTGATCAGGCTGCTGAGGACACGAGCGACGATCAGCGCCGGGGAGTCTTTGATAAATTCAACCTGCGGGATCGCAGTGTGCAGCAGGCGTAAAAACAGCGCCTTATTGGCCGCAGAGGCATAGCGATTGTGCGCCGCAACCAGATACGCCGTGTCGGCGTAGTTCAGGGCGATGTCGACCACAAAAGCGTCAGCCGTCGTCTGCTCGGCTAACTGGCTCGCCGTGCGGCCATCGGTGATGCTGACGGTGAATGCGTCATTGATCTGGACGGCCGGCCCCAGGCTCGCTAAGGCCGGCCGTTGTTCCACGCGCAGCTGTGGCCACTGACGTGCGGCTCGCTGTTGCAACAGGGTAAAAAAAGGGTGTTCGCCGTAAACGCGCAGCGTCTCGACGTCTGCATCGATGGCGGCCGTCACTGGCGGGGCGGTTTCTTCGGCGGTAAAATAGGAGCGGCCGTTCTTTTTCCCCAACAGACCGGCATCGACCAGCGAACGCTGCAGATGGCCGGGGGTATAGCGCGGGTCGTATTGCATGTCCTGCCAGATTTGCCGGCTGACCTGATAGTTGATGTCCTGGCCGATAAAATCGGTCAGCTCGAGCGGCCCCATGCGGAAGTGTCCGCCGGCCTTGAGGGCACGGTCGATCTGCGGCGCGCGCGCCACGTGCTCTTCCAACAGGCGGAACCCTTCCAGGTAGTAGGGGCGGGCCATGCGGTTGACGATAAACCCCGGCGTGGCCTGACAGACGACATCGCGTTTCCCCAACGCGGCCACCAGTTGACGGCAACGTTCCGTGGTGGCGTGTGCGGTAAAGTAGGCCGGGATGATTTCAATCAGTTTCATCAGCGGCGCAGGGTTGAAAAAGTGCAAACCGATAAACCGCTCGCTGTGCGTCACCGCGGTTGCCAGCTTGTTAAGCGACAGTGAGGAGGTATTGGTGGCGATCAGCGTATCGGGCTTGACCACCGCGGCGATGGCCGCCAACACCTCAAGTTTGGTTTGTTCATGCTCGGCGATGGTTTCTATCACCAACTCGCTGTCGGCGATAGCCACAAGCGCCGTCGAGAACACCAGATTGGCCAGCACTGAGCTTTTATCCTGCAGCGCGATCTTGCCCTGTTCGACTTTCTTGTTCAGGTCTTGCGCGATATATTCGCGAGCCTGATTGAGGGTATTGCCGTTGCGATTATAAAGCACCGTACGAATGCCTTTTTGCGCGAAAAGATAAGCGATGCCTCTGCCCATCGTTCCCGCGCCGATAATCGCAGCCGATTGAATTGCCGCATTACTTTCTGCCATAGAAAATCCCCGTCACTGTATGCCATGCGAAATTCGCAAATGCTTATTATCTCTTTGGATTTACGGCGGCACCGGGTGCCTGTTTGGAAAGTAATTGGCGGTGTCCTGGCTGTCTAACGGTAGAAATGACAGGTTTACGTCCTGAAGGGATTATGCTATTCGCGTAGTTTTCCTGTTCGGCGCAATAAAAAGGCTTATTTTGAGGGGAATAGCTGTTTTCGTTATAGCGTTGGTATTTTTTATTATATGAAACGGCTACTGGCGCCGGGCGGCGATATTCTATAGTGAGTCTGACCTATCGATAATCGGCATCGCTATATGGAGAACCTGCGTTATGGATACCCGCACTCAACGGCTCATGGCGGAGGTGATTGGCAGCCTGGCCGATCGCGAATGCTTTCTGACGCAACTGGGGCCCTGCGCCGAGGCGTTGGGGTTTGATTATTTCTCCTACATCGTGTTTTCCTGTTATCCGGCCAGCCGCCCCAAGATGCTGATCGAAGGTAATTTTTCAGCAGAGTATCTCGAAGATTATCGGCGGCAGCGGGTGTATTTGCAGGATCCGGTCATTGAGCGCGCTCACCATTCCACGCTGCAGTTCCAGTGGGACGAACGTTTTTATCACGATCGGCCGACGCTTTGGCGACGTATGGCGCAGTTTGGCCTGTGCGCCGGTTGGTCGCAGTCGGTCAAGGATTGCTATGGCAGGCTGGGGATCCTGACGTTTGCCGGCACAGCGCTACCGGAGCAAACGCCACAAGCGCGTGCGGCAAATGAAACCTTTTTCCTTTGGCTGGCGCAAACCGCCCATAAAACGCTGCGTGAAGCCTTGATATCGGTGAACGACGACGCGATAAAAGACGTGCTGACGCTGCGCGAAAAAGACATTTTACGCTGGTGCAGCGAAGGGAAAACGGCGGAAGAGATCGCGCTGTTGATGGGGGTGAGCGAGCGCACGATCAATTTCCACATAGGCAACTCGATTAAAAAACTTTCTGTCGCCAATAAGACCGCCGCCACCGCCAAAGCGGTTTATTTACAGCTGATTTAATCTCGAGAAATAAATAATTAATCGCCTATCCGTTATCGGTGTGATGTTTATATTTTGTTAAATTAAAAGCTATCCTTATCAGTATTTACCCCCCGATCACAAAAGCGTGATAAAGCGATTCACCGCGCCCGTACGCGGCAGTATTCTGTTGGCACCCGGTTTACATAGAAAGGATGTGATATGTACAAGACTATTTTAGTGCCGATCGATATTGAAGAGGATCTGTTGACCGAGCATGCGCTGAAGCATGTGGAATATTTGGCGAAGATGTCCGGCGCTAAAGTGCATTTCTTCCATGCGCTACCGGATGCCTCGGCTTTTGTTACTGCCTATTCGTTCGGTCTCAAGGAATTTGAGAATCAGGCGGAGGTGAAGGCGGTGGACAAACTGAAGAAAATCATGTCGGAAATCGATCTGCCGTTGGATCGCCTTAATTACACCGTCAGCTTCGGTTCTGCGCGCGATCAGGTGTTGGAACTGGCGGAAGAGATCGACGCCGACCTGATCATTATCGGTTCACGGCGCCCGAGCGTGAAAACCTATCTGCTGGGATCTAACGCCGCCGCCATCGTTCGCCATGCCAATATTTCGGTGATGGTGGTCAGATAATCCCTCTTAAGCCCACCGTTTTCGGGCGCGCTCTGCGGTTGCCGGTCTGCGGCAGAGCGTGCCTTGCGTTTTATTGCCATCTCAGTGTGAGCTGCTACGATTTTAGCTGACGTTTTTATGCCACCCGGGTCACCGGCCTTGCGCATATTCTTCATCTCAGCCAGAAGAGGGGCAGCTATGCCATTAGAAGTCGATGGGATCATTAGAGGCGATCGGGGCAGTGAACCGAGCCGTTGGCAACATGCGTCAACCAAACCGCTTATCACGCTGACCTGGCATCACACCATTCCTTGGAACTGTTTGCGTAATGTCTGGAATGGTCTGGTGGCGGGGCAGCATTGGAACGCGCTGGACGAGTTTATGAACCTGATCGGTGTGCCAAACCGTGCCGAGGTGATCACACAGATCAAGAATAAAAACCTGCAGGATCGCGATGGATTACACACTCTGGTGACCTGGCAAGGATGGAACATCGTCGAGGGGCCTGGTAATGAGTATCGTGCGCAGGGGGACGATCCCGGTGAAAACTTCGACGGTTGGTCGGGTAAGGGGATGAGCACTAATCAGCAAGCGACGCTGCAGCAGGTCAACGTGTTGTATCAGGTGATGGCGCCGCTGGGAAGCCGTGCGCTGGACGCCGCCAGACAGGCGCCGAACATTTCTGCGGAAGAAGCGAGCGTCTTGCAACGGACGATTAAACAGACCCGTCCAACGTTGCGAGGAAAGGAACCGATCCGGTGGCAAGAAGACATGTGGCATCAGGTGCAGCCGGGTAAAGAGGCGAAACACTTCGCCCGTTGGGACACCAAACCGGTGTGGCGCAAGCGCCTGCACAGCGATCTGGCTCAGGCTGGATAAGCCTTTCCCCGCGCCGGGTTGCCGGCGCGGGGCATCAATCCGGCGCTAATCGCACAGCGCCATTATTTCGTCGTACAATGTCCTGGGAATTTCCACGCCGTATTGCTCGCTCTGCCGCCGTTGTCGATAACGCCGCTCGCCGGGGATGCGTGCGCCTTGCGCCTGCATATCGGCAAACATCGCTTCTGCTCCGGCGAAATATTTCGCCTTATCCGCACCGAGAAAACGCTTGGGATCCAACGCGATGATCAACTCACCGCCGTAAGGCGACGAACCGGTGCCGTTGTCATAGGCCAGCGATTCCTTGCTGGTCATATCGCCGATCAGCGGCCCTGCCAGCAATTCAACCATCGCCGCCAGCGCCGAGCCCTTATGCCCACCGAAGGTCAGCATCGCGCCCTCCAACACGCTGGCGGCATCGGTGGACGGATTGCCTGCCTTATCAATGCCCCAGCCTTCAGGCAGCGGGGTGCCAGCGCGGTGGTGCAGTTCGATTTCGCCGCGCGCCGCCGCGCTGGTGGCCATATCGAATAAAAACGGCGGCCGATCCGGGCGTGGCCAGCCGAAGGCGATGGGGTTGGTGCCAAACAGCGGACGCGAACCGCCGGCCGGCGTCACCCACGCGTGGCTGGGTGTGCAGGCTAAGGCCACCAACCCCTGTTCGGTTAGCGGTTCTATGTCGGCCCACAGCGCGGAGAAATGCACGCAGCGGTTGATCGCCAGCGCGGCGATGCCATTGGCGCGCACCTTACCGATAAAGGCCGGCAGAGCGGTGCGGTAGGCCAGCAGGGAAAACGCGCCGCCGGCGTCGGCACGCAAGATGGCCGGCGCCTGGTCGAACAACTTGGGTACCGCATCGGCAGAGACCTTGCCTACCCGCAGCGATCGCACGCAGCCCAACAGCCGGTATAAGCCGTGAGAAGCGCAGCCGTCGCGTTCGCCCTGGGTGACATTTTGCGCCACCGCTTCGGCATGTGCCTGATTGAAACCGTTGCTGCGCAGCGTACGCAGCGCCAGTTGATAAGCCTGTTCCAACGACAGAACGTGCATGGATGTCATCTCGATGTCCCCCCCTGGGTTCATTCTTCTTCATCGCCGATAAAATTGGCCTGGGGTAAACAGGTATAGGCGCCCCAGTAGTAAATCGCCAGCGCAATCACCGCCATGGTGAAGGTGTCCCACGGATGGGCAATGGCACCGATGCCGCCGAAGCTGCTGAGGTAGGAAAGCCCGATCACCAGCGCATAGAAGACGATCAGCCACAACGAGGACCAAATTTGCTGCCGAAGGCTAACGGCGTGGGTCGGCACCTGATTTTTGAACAGGATATAGATGAAGAACATCAGGATCTGCAAGCCGAGCAGCCAGGAGACGGTGTCCCAGCCGGACCAGAAGACGATCAACGCCGAAATGATAAACGACAGCGGGCCGAGCACGCAGAAAGCGCGCACCCGGAACGGACGCGGCATATCGGGCGCATTGCGCCGCAGCCCGGCGGCGGTGACCGGGGCGATGGCGTAGCTCAACACCAGTGCGGCGGACACCACGCCGATCAGCTTTTCCCAGGACGGGAATGGCAGCGTCCAGAATACCGAGAGAGCGAAGGTCAACCACAGCGCCGGACGCGGGATACCGGACTCGCTATCCACCCGGGTGAACAGTTTGAAGAAGGTGCCGGCGCGCGCCCAACCGTAGATCACGCGAGGCGTGGCGTTCATATAGATGTTGCCGGTGCCGCTCGGCGAAACGATCGCGTCGCTGACTACCAGAAACGCCAGCCATCCCATGCCCAGCGTGATGGCGATGTCGCGGAACGGGAGGGAGAACTGTTGGCTGATGCCGGCCCAGCCACCGCTTAGCATCTCGCTAGGGATACTGCCGAGAAACGCTATCTGCAGTAGCACATAGATGATGGTGGACAGCACCACCGACAGGATCAGCGCGATAGGAATGGTGCGCTGCGGCCTTTGCACCTCGCTGGCGACTGAAATGATCGGCGTCAGGCCGAGGTAGGCGAAGATGATGCCGCCGGCGGAAATGGCGGCCTCAACCCCGGCGGAACCGAAAGGGGCAAAGCCCTGGCTGTGCAGGTTTTCCGGTTTGAAAAAGCTGAACAACACCACGATCACCAGCAGGGGCACCAGAAACTTCAGCACGCTGATCAGGTTATTGGATTTGGCGAAGGTTTTGACGCTGTAGTAGTTGAGCGCGAAGAAAAAACACAGCAGCGCCAGCTGCACCAGCCAGCCGATCGCTGTTGGATCGCCGGACCCCGGCTGGCTGAGGAACGGGAACCAGGCGGCAGCGTACTGCCGGGCGGCGACGACTTCGATGGCGATCAGGCTGGAGAAGGCGATCAGCGTGATAAACCCCAGCAGATAACCCATTAGTTCACCGTGCGAGAATACCGGATAGCGAATGATGCCGCCGGCGCGCGGCAGAGCGGCGCCCAACTCGCAGTAGACGATGCCGAGCAGCAGCACCGCCAGGCCACCGATCAGCCAGGAATAGATGCCGGCCGGGCCGGCGATGGAGGAGACGTGGCTGGCGGCGAACAGCCAACCGGAGCCGAAGATGGCGCCCAGACCAATGAACGTCAGATCGGTGAGCGTAAGCTGCTTCTTGAATTTGCCTTGGGTTGTCATGGTATTACCCTTTTGTTATTGAGTGGCAGGCAGATGCGGCCGGGCTAATGTTGGGCAGGTGAAACCAGGGGATCTCGGGTGTAAGCGCCGTTAACCAGTCGCAGCAGGTTGAGCGGGTTGGCGTCCTGCAGCGCCGGCGGCAACAGCGCCGCAGGGGTGTTTTGCAAACAAACTGGCCGCAGGAAACGCTCGATCGCCAGCGTGCCTACCGAGGTGCCGCGTGCGTCGCTGGTGGCCGGGTAAGGGCCGCCGTGTACCATGGCGTCGCACACTTCCACCCCGGTCGGGTACCCGTTGAATAGTACCCGACCGGCTTTGCGCGCCAACAGTGCCGTTAGCCCGGCGGCCATATCGAGATCGTCGTCGTCCGCCAGCAGCGTGGCGGTCAACTGGCCTTGCAATGCCGTTAGCGCCGCATGCAGCTGCGCTTCGTTATCCATCGCCACCAGGATGCTGGCCGGGCCGAAGACCTCCTGTTGCAGCAGCGGGTCGGCCTGCAGCAACAGCGCCTCCTCCGCCTGATAAAGCTGCGCCGCCGCCCGAAGAGCAGGCGTTTCGCTTCGGCCTGCCAGCCGCCGCATACCCGGGTGGGCATCGAGGGCCGCCAGCCCGTGACGGTAGTGCTCCAGGGTGCCGGCATTCAGCATCGGCTGCGGCTCGGCGGCGTTGACCAGGGCGCTCATCGTTTCGGTTAACCGATCGAAGGCGGCGCCGCGCAGCGCGACGATCACGCCGGGCTTGGTGCAGAACTGACCGCAGCCGAGCGTGAAGGAAGAGACCAGTTCCTGCGCGATGTGCTGCCCGCGCCGCGCCAGCGCCTTGGGCAGGATCATTACCGGGTTGATGCTCGACATTTCGGCGAAGACCGGAATAGGTTGGGGACGTTGCATCGCCAGATCGAACAGCGCCCGGCCGCCTTGCAGCGAGCCGGTGAATCCCACCGCCTGAATCGCCGGATGTTGTACTAAATCGGCCCCCACGCGGTTGCCGAAGAGCATGTTGAAGACGCCAGAGGGCATCCCCGTGCGTTCCCGTGCGCGCTCGATCGCCTGAGCGGTTAGCTCGGCGGTGATCATATGGCCGATGTGTGCTTTGAACACGACCGGGCAGCCGGCGGCGAGCGCGGCGGCGGTATCGCCACCCGCGGTGGAAAACGCCAGCGGGAAGTTGCTGGCGCCGAATACCGCCACCGGGCCGAGCGCCGTGCGGTATTGACGCAGATCGGGGCGCGGCAGGGGGGAACGCTGTGGCAGCGCGCAGTCGATGCGTACGCCCTCGACATCGCCGCGCCGCAGCAGCGTGGCGAACAGCCGCATCTGACCGCTGGTTCTGGCGCGTTCGCCGCTCAAGCGCGCCGGCGGCAGGGCCGTTTCCTGTGTGGCGAGGGCGAAGAAGGTTTCGTCCAAGGCCTCTAGCTCCTCGGCGATGGTGTCCAAAAAGTTCGCGCGTTGCTCGGCGCTGAGTTGCGAATAGGGCACAAAGGCCGTGGCAGCGGCTTCGGCGGCGGCGGCGGTTTCAGCCGCCGTGGCTTGGTGGAAGCGGTAGCCGGTCGGCTGACCGTCGTCGGCGCGCAGGCTGAGCAGCGCAGCTTCCCCTGCGGCGCGGCGCTGGCCGCCGATAAATTGTTGGCCGCTGATGGCGACGTGGCGTTCGTTGGGCATGGATTCCCCCGGTAAATAAAGAGCGACGCCCGGCCTGGCCGGGCGGTGAAGGCATTACAGGCCGACGTTCGGCAGCGCCGGACGAGTGGCCAGCGCTTTATCGATCACGGCATTGATCTCGGTGAGCGTTTCCCCCTGCAGCGCCAGGCGCGGTGGGCGAGTGACGGCGCTGCCGCGGCCAACCCGCTGTTCGCAGAGCTTGATGCATTGCACCAGATCGGGGCGGGCATCGAGGTGCAGCAGCGGCATGAACCAGCTGTACAGCGCCAATGCTTCCTCATAGCGCTTTTCCTTAGCCAGACGGAACAGGGTTTCCCCTTCGCGCGGGAAAGCATTGGACATGCCGGAGATCCAGCCTTGCGCGCCGACGGCGATGCTTTCCAGCACCACATCGTCCAACCCGGCGAACAGCACGAAGCGATCGCCGACTTCGTTGCGTAGGTCGATAAAGCGGCGCGTATCGCCCGAGGAGTCTTTGAAACACACGATGTTCTCGCAGTCGACCAGCGAGGTCAGGATGTCGGGTGTGACGTCATTTTTGTAAATGGGGGGGTTGTTGTAGACCATGATCGGCAGATCGGTCGCGCCGGCGACGCTGCGGAAGTGTGCGGCGGTTTCGTGCGGCTTGGCGGAATAAACCAGCGCCGGCATCACCATAATGCCATCGACACCGGCCTTTTGCGCTTCACGCGCCATGTTCTGCGCGAAGGCGGTGGTGAACTCGGCGATGCCGGCGATCACCGGCACTTTGCCGTCGGCGGCGTCTCTCGCCACTTCGATCACCGCCAACTTTTCCTGCATCGTCATCGAGGTGTTTTCACCGACGGTGCCACACACCACCAGACCGGAGACGCCGTCGCGCACCAGGTTTTTGATCACCGTATGGGTGGCGTCGAGGTCCAGAGAGAAATCGTTGC
This sequence comes from Serratia sp. CY47444, assembly GCF_052168635.1. Lineage (NCBI taxonomy): Bacteria > Pseudomonadati > Pseudomonadota > Gammaproteobacteria > Enterobacterales > Yersiniaceae > Serratia > Serratia sp. CY47444. The sequence continues at coordinate 78,567 of NZ_JBJNMH010000014.1, read as the reverse complement.
GGAACTGGGTCGTCACCGCCGGGAATACGCCGCTCCAGCTTATGGCTTTATGGCTCATAGTGTTTGTCCTGTCGTCCGAAAGTGTTAATGAAAAGTGAATCTTTAGTAAGGCTCACCGACAGATTGACCGGTATTGCGCAGGGAGGCTTGACGCTTTTCGCCGATTGCCGCGACGAAATTGGCACAATGGCGGCGGAAAGCGGGCATGAAAAAAACCAGGCGCCGGTGCGCCGTGAAGAGAGGGAGGTAACCAGGTAAATCAGCGCGTTAAGCGGAAAGCGTCAGGCGGAAATCGCGCGGCGTGGAGCCGGTCATCGCTTTGAACTGACGGCTGAAGGCGCTGTGATCGGTATAGCCGCACTGTAGCGCGATGTCGGTGATTGGCAGATCGCCGGCCAGCAGTTCCGTGGCCTTTTCCAGCCGCACTTTATGGATCATCTGGCGCGGGGTGAGGTGGAAGATACGTTTGCAGTAGCGTTCGATCTGCGCCACCGACAACCCGGTCAGCGCCGTCAGCTCTTCAAGCGCGATCGGTCGCGCGTAGTGGCGGCGGATATGCACGTCGATCGCCGCCAGCCGTTGGTAGGCCGGGTGATTGGCCCTGGCCTCCTGCAGGTCGTGAGAAATACCCGCCATACCGATGATTCTTCCCTGCGCGTCATACAGCGCCAGCTTTTGCGTCAGGCACCAGCCGGTTTCTCGGCCATTGTACAGGTGCATCTCCAGTTGATCCTGGATCAGCACGCCGTGGCGCAATACCCGCAGATCCTGCTCGGTGTAGCCGGATCCGAGCTGAGCGGGAAAAACGTCGGCGGAGGTCTTGCCCAGCAGCGGCGTGACGGTTTTGAAACCGCAGCGCTTGGCCAGCGTGAGGTTGGCCAGCAGGTAGCGAGCCTGGGCGTCTTTGATAAAGAACACCACGTTCGGGATCGCGTTCAGCAACGGCGCGATCAGCGCCAGCGTATTCAGCAGATCGCGCAGGTTGTTCGGGCGCTGTTGCGCCAGTCCGTCGCACAGACGCGACAGATGTTCGACGGCAAAAACGTCCTCCTGCTCCGGCAACCCAACAAGCGAAGGCGGCGAGAGAGAAACCGGAGGCTGATAGTCTGAAGTGGATCGCATAACAGTCCCTTTTCGGTCGTTAGCCGGAAAAACAGGCGGGCCAGGTTGGCACTTTCGCATCAATATTAACTTTTCTGTAACGAAGCAAGCGCTATTTCCGGCCGGCTGCTAAATATGCGGATTGCCGCATACTTTTGCCGGGCGGTGTTTGGCAGTTGCTTGAAAACTGCGGTGTTTCTCGCTACACAAAGGTTTAGCATGGAAATAACAATATGATAAATAAGTCATTATTATGGCATTCGTTAAGCGTATACCCGCGCCGCGTCAGACCTGACTTTTATCACTGTGCTGATTTCTTCATTCGCCGCGCCGAAACGCATCAAGCCGCCATGCCCACATTCGTTCAGGCTAATGCCATTGGTAACATCTCATTAACTCAGGAGACGCCGATGGCACTTTCTGCGCATATCACCGCTTTGCGGGCGATCGATTCTCATACCGGCGGAGAGCCGACACGTCTGATCGTGGAAGGGTTTCCCGATCTCGGCGAGGGCAGCATGGCGGAACGGCGGGCGCGTTTCGCGCAACATTATGACGATTGGCGCTGCGCGGTGATGCTCGAACCGCGCGGCAATGACGTGCTGGTGGGGGCGCTGCTGTGTCGCCCCTGCTCGCCGCAGGCCACCGCTGGGGTGATCTTCTTTAACAACAGCGGCTATCTGGGTATGTGCGGGCACGGCACTATCGGGCTGATCGCTTCGCTGGCGCACCTGGGGCGCATCCACGCCGGGTGCCATCTCATCGAGACCCCGGTCGGCACGGTAAACGCCACGCTGCATGACGACGGCAGCGTCACGGTGGAGAACGTGGCGGCTTATCGTTACCGTCGCCAGGTGCGGCTTGAGGTTGGGGGATACGGGCCGGTGACGGGGGATATCGCCTGGGGCGGTAACTGGTTCTTCCTGATCGGCGAGTCGCCGTTACCTATCGATAGACAAAATCTGGAGGCATTGACCGCGTTCACCTGGGCGGTGCGGCAGACATTGGAACAGGCGGGCATCTGCGGTGAAGACGGCGGAGTGATAGACCATATCGAACTGTTCGGTGACGATCCGCAGGCCGACAGCCGAAGCTTCGTGTTGTGCCCCGGCAAAGCCTATGATCGTTCTCCGTGCGGTACCGGTACCAGCGCCAAACTGGCGTGTCTGGCGGCGGACGGCAAACTGCCACCGGAAACGCAGTGGCGGCAGGTCAGCGTGATCGGTAGCGAATTCCAGGCCTATTACCGCTGGAATGGCGAACGTATTACTCCTTTTATTCGCGGGCAGGCCTATGTGTGTGCCGATAGCCAACTGCTGCTCGACGAACGCGATCCCTTTGTCTGGGGAATACGCTGATGGGCACCGGACAGAAAGCCGATGTCATCGTGATCGGCGCCGGCATCATCGGCGCTGCCTGTGCCTGGCGGTTGGCGCGGGAAGGGTATCGTGTCTCGGTAGTGGACGATCGTCGCGCCGGTGCGACCGCCGCCGGCATGGGGCATCTGGTATGCATGGACGATAATCCGGCTGAGCTGGCGTTGAGCGCTTATTCGCTGCGGTTATGGCGTGAAGTGACGGGGCGGATGCCGCAAGCGTGTGCCTGGCGCGGCTGCGGAACGCTATGGCTGGCGGATAAAACGGATGAAATGGGCATTGCCGAACAAAAGCGGGCGCGGCTGGCGGAGCAGGGTGTGACTGCGGAACTGCTGACGGCGGAGCAGATCGCCGCCGTGGAGCCGATGCTGCGGCACGGCCTGGCCGGTGGGCTGCGGGTGCCGGCCGACGGCATTGTGTATGCGCCGCTCGTGGCTCGCTGGCTGTTGGACGACGGTAGTGCGGCGATCGAGGTGGTACATGGTGAAGCGACAGCACTGGAGGAAGGGGCAGTGAGGCTGGCGGATGGCAGGCGCCTGGCTGCGCCACTGGTAGTCCTGGCCTGTGGCCTTAGGGCCAATAGCCTATTGCCGCAGGCTTTGCTGCACGCCAAGAAGGGCCATCTGGCGATCACCGATCGCTACCCGCCGCGGGTGCGGCATCAACTGGTGGAGTTGGGATATGGCGCCAGCGCGCATGCCAGCGACGGTACGTCGGTGGCATTCAATGTGCAGGCACGGCCCACCGGACAATGGCTGATCGGCTCTTCCCGCCAGTTCGATGCCGTCGATTCGGCGTTGGACATGCCAGTGTTGGCGGCGATGCTCAAGCGTGCGCAGCATTTCTTGCCCGCACTGGCGCAGATGAACATCATTCGCTGCTGGGCCGGGCTGCGCGCTGCCTCTGCAGACGGGCTGCCGTTGTTGGGCGCACATCCGCGGCATTCCTGGCTGTGGTTGGCGCTGGGGCACGAGGGATTGGGTGTCACAACCGCCCTTGGTAGTGCCGCGCTGATTACTGCGCAGATCGGCCGGCAAACGCCGGAGATTGATGATTCCCCCTATTTGGCGGCGCGCGCGTTTGCCGTCGAGGAGCTGCCTGTATGAATGAAAGACAAAATACGCTCTCGTTGAGTATCGATGGAGAGCACCGGCGGGTGCCGGTTGGCCTCAGCGTTGCTGCGGCACTCAGCCTGTGCGGTGCCGATCGTTGCCGGTTGTCGATTTCACACCAACCACGGGCCCCCTTTTGCGGCATGGGCATTTGTCAGGAGTGCCGGGTGACCATTAACGGTCTGCGTCGCCTGGCGTGCCAGACGCTGTGCCAAGCCGGCATGCGCATCGAGAGGAGCGATGATGAGTAACTTCGACTGTGAGGTGCTGATCGTCGGCGCTGGGCCGGCCGGCATGGCGGCGGCGCTGGCCGCTGCGGAAAGTGGTGGTCAGGTACGAATGATTGATGATAATCCACATCCAGGCGGACAAATCTGGCGCGATGGACCGCAGGTGGCATTGCCTGAAATGGCGAACCGCTATCGGCAGGCGGTGGTGACGAAGGAAAATATTGCGCTGCAGTCCGGCTGCAAGCTGGTGGCGCAGTGTGGCGCTAACCGATTGGCATATGAAGATGCCGAAGGCTGTGGCGTGATTCGCTATCAAAAGTTGATTTTATGCAATGGCGCTCGTGAACTCCTGTTGCCGTTTCCCGGCTGGACGCTGCCGGGGGTGACCGGCGCCGGTGGTCTACAGGCGCAAATCAAGCAAGGGCTGACAATCCGCGGTGAGCGAGTAGTGATAGCAGGCAGTGGTCCACTGCTGTTGGCGGTGGCGAACAGCGTAAAACAGGCCGGTGGCGAGGTGGTGCTGGTGGCTGAGCAGGCACCGCTTTGGCGGTTGGCGGCGTTTGCGGGCGGCTTGTGGCGCTGGCCAGCCAAGCTGCATCAGGCGTTTTCTCTGATGCCGCATCGTTATCGTGCCGGTAGCCGGGTGCTGGCGGCGTTGGGGCAAGACCGTTTAACCTCGGTGCACGTCAATAACGGTGGGCGGCAAAGAACGATCGCCTGCGACAGGTTAGCCTGCGGTTTTGGATTGGTGGCGAACATTGAGTTGGCCATGCTGCTGGGGTGTCGGATAGAACACGGTGCCGTAGCGGTGGATCATTGTCAGCAAACCAGCCAGGCGCAAATTTATGCCGCCGGGGAATGTACCGGCATCGGCGGCAGTGAATTGGCGCTCACCGAAGGCGCCATCGCCGGTTATGCCGCCACCGGTCAGAAGGAAAAAGCCGATTTTATGATGGCGCAGCGGCAGCGGTGGCGGCGTTTCGCCACGGCGACAGCGGCCGCTTTTACGCTCGATGAACGCATGAATTCTCTGGCCAAACCGCAGACGCTGCTGTGCCGCTGCGAAGACGTCGCGCTGGAACAGGTCCGCCATCAGCCGGATTGGAACACGGCTAAGCTAAGTAGCCGCTGTGGCATGGGGGCATGCCAGGGTAAAGTCTGCGCGGCGGCGGCGAGGCAGCTTTTGGGCTGGCCTTTGCCACCGCCGCGTGTGCCTTTAACGCCGGTCAGGGCGGAAACACTGGTTGCGCTGGGGCTAAACCGAAGTGATGACGACGGCTGAATGGATTAGCGGCATGTCACCCTAGGCAAACGCCGCCACATCACCATTGCGGCCAATAGTAGGTTTTCTCTCGCCAACCTTTGCTGTACATACAGGCTTCGATGGTGGCGTTTCGGGCGGACTGATTGCGGTCGGTCTGCACCGTCTTAATCGACGGCTCTTTGTCATAGCGGTATCCCGATGGGCAATCTTTCTTATTTTTCTCGCAAGGGATGTATTTGTTTTCGTAGCTGAACTCCACGTCCCGCACCACGTCCGGCGGAAAACGATCGTAGCCGCGGCTGCGGCATTCGGCATATTCGGCATCCCGGGTACTCTCGACCGCGCCGGGCCTTTCCCATTGGGTGCAGGCGGTCATCATCAAAAGCGGCAAAACAATCAAACAACGGTAATTCTTCATGGTGTCCCTAACTCTTTCTCTGTCCTGAGGCTCTCCGACTAGGAATGTTCCTAACTGGCGAGGTAGGAAAGTGTAATAAACTGGCGGAATAATTGGAAATGATAATGGTTATTGTTTAGGTATGATTGAGGAAGTGCCGCGTTGAGAGAGGATGTGGCACATTGGGGAAGTCTGTAGGGATCTGCGACCACACGACGAAGGTGGGTCGATGTGGTGCTGGTTTTATTCATTCTTTTTATGCCGTAATGATCCGAGCGCAATTGCATCGTTTTGATGAGTGAAATAATACGCATGCTAAGTATATTCTTATCTTGCCTGACTATTATTTTTATTTAGGATATTTACCCATGCCAAGGATTTAATACTCGGTATTAATACTCTATTTTTTTATTTCTGTTTTTTTATTGGGGTTTTATTTCCGGGTTTTTTCTGGGGAAGGCTTTTAGTTACAGGGAATTCATTTGCATTTTAAATTTGGATTTTTTAAATTCATTTTAGAGGAAGGGTAATCGTACGCGACAGCGTCAAAAAAGGAGTTTATTTTGTCTGGGATAAAGAAAACGCCTGAAAGTCATGACGGTTTACCTTCACCATCAGAGGATTATGATACTTTCAAGCACCTCTCCGATGTGGGGGCCGTGTTGGGATATGGGCGAACTCGCTTTTATCAGTGGTGCCGCGGACGCGGATTTCTAACCCCAATGAACGTTCCATCACATGAAATGATCAGCCTGGGATATATGGTGGCGGTGTTATCAGAGACCGGTCATACCCGAGTTTACGTCACGCAGGATGGTTTCAGTTACGTCAGTGGTGCTTTTGCGGCAGATATCCAACGTGGCATGGTCAAGTTTTAAATCTGCAAGAATCGCCTTTATTTCAATAGCTTTAATACAGAATCTTCTTATTCCTGCCGGTTTGTGGGGGAGTGGGAAGTTATCCGATTTTTTCGTCTCTGCAGTATGAATGCTACTGGAGACAGCTATTCTCTTGTTACGATAAGCATTATTTTCTTCAGGAGCCAAGGATGAAGCATTACGCCGCGTTGTTATTTGCCTCTGCACTGTTGACGGGATGTGCGACTCAAGTCGTACCGCCGCAACAGGCTGAATTGCCGCCCCCAAGCCGTCTGATGCTCTATCAGAATATCCCGGATACGCCTTACGCTACGGTAGTGGTGGTGCGCGACAGCGGAATGCTAGCGGGGAGCTGTCGCACCGGCGTCTATGTGAATGGGGAGTTCGCCGCTTCGCTGGGGTCGAAAGAGAAAGCAGAATTTCGCGTGCCGCCAGGCAATATTACGGTCAGTATCGGGCAAGATATGATCGAGAATAATCTGTGTATTTGGCGTGAGACCGGCGGCAGTGTACCGATGACGCTGCGCGCCGGTGAAAGCCGCTATCTGCGTATCGCGGGCGATCGGCAGAGAGGCTTCGTTTTGCAGGCAGGGCGGCCGTAACATTTCCGGCAAGGGCGTTAACGCCCTTGCCACCATCCCCACAGCGTAATGAGTAGCCACGCCGCTGCAATCCAGCACAGTACCGCCGCGCCCAGCGCTAACGACAGCCGCAGACTGTTAATCAGGAAATACAGCGAAATCAAATACACCAGGTAGGGCAACACCGCCCACATACCGAAAATCAGCGTCGTTTTTAGCGCCGCTATTGAACGTTCGCTGCCGACAACATAATGCGCAATCAAAGCAAAAGTGGGGAAGAGCGGGACTAAACCGGCGATATAATAGTTGCGCGTTTTGGCCAACAGGCCAATCAGAACCACGACCAGCGCGCCGATCAGCGCTTTGACAAGGATGCCCATAACGGTCTCGGGTGTGGGGGAAAGTCAACACACTGCCCGAAAGTCTGTGCAAGATCAATGGCGTGTTGCGTAGCGCGGGGAAAAACAGACCCGCATGAAACGCGGGTCTGAGAGGCAACGTTTACTGGCGGTAAGCGTGCTTGATTTGCTGAATGCTGTTCTTGAAGATTTCCGCCTGAGTCGGATCTTCAATCTGGGCAATGAAACGTTCCATGTTGATGATGACTTTCCCGGCGTCGGCCTGGCCGATCGACTTCAGGATCAGCGTCAGCGTAGCTTTGAGGCAGGCAACCTCGGTCGCCAAGATTTCCGGGTTTGCAGACGTAGTGAAATCAACGTTGCTCATTTTCTCTCCTGATTTTTTGAGGCCGTAGCCTGATACAAGCTGCTTTGGCGCACCGCGCGTGGGCTAAACAGTTGTCGCGCGCGGTGGCGAATTTAACTGGGCGCGGAGTATAGCATAGCATGCGTCCATCATCTGCACCGGGCTTGCTCCGGTCACGCGGGTGGGCAACGTTCGCTCATTGCTTGTCCGAATCATCCTCTATCGGCAAGTTATTTCGAGGTGGTTAACAAGTATTTGTCCGGCACGTTATTGTTGAACGATGGGGTTATTATAATTATTTGGAGCGTAGTACACCGATTTTAGCGGCGTTTGCCGGGAATAATAGTTTCGACCGTGGGTTGCCAGACCCGCGTTGGCAGCGGATTTTGCTACGCCTTTAAATATCAAATGATTACAAATAGCCAATAGCCGTGTTAATATTATTCATGTCGTGATTGCTTACACAGATTTCTCACTCGCAGCATGATTGTCGCGCTATCCTGTGTCTGGTACAGCGCCGCGGAATTATTTTCGTCGCCTGATGTTTTCCGACGTGACGATTTATCGGCGGCATAGACGGCTAAAATTGAAAAATCAGCTCTGCTCCGCAAAGTTATTCGAAAGTATGTATTAATCTGTGTTCATTCTTGTCTGAAAAACAAGTAATATCTCTGGCGAAAACAGAGGCCGATTGCGTTACTCCCTTTTTTTGGAGATTTTTCCTTGATTAGCGTTCTTCTTGTTGATGACCACGAACTGGTGCGCGCAGGGATACGACGCATTCTTGAAGATATCAAAGGTATAAAAGTTGTCGGTGAGGCCCAGTGCGGTGAAGACGCCGTAAAATGGTGCCGTGGCAACGCTGTCGATATCGTGCTGATGGACATGAATATGCCGGGCATTGGCGGGCTGGAAGCCACGCGCAAGATTGTGCGTTATGCGCCCGACGTCAAAGTCATCATGTTGACCATCCATACTGAAAATCCTTTGCCCGCGAAGGTGATGCAGGCGGGGGCCGCCGGTTACCTGAGCAAGGGCGCCGCGCCGCAAGAAGTGATTAACGCCTTGCGTTCCGTGCATGCGGGGCAGCGCTATATCGCGTCTGACATCGCTCAGCAGATGGCCTTGAGTCAGCTGGAGCCGCAGGCTGAAACGCCGTTCAGCTGCCTGTCTGAACGCGAGTTACAGATCATGTTGATGATAACCAAAGGCAAAAAAGTGAATGAGATCTCGGAGCAACTGAGTCTCAGCCCAAAAACGGTGAACAGCTACCGTTACCGCATGTTCAGCAAACTGAATATCAGCGGCGACGTCGAATTGACTCACCTGGCCATCCGACATGGATTGTTCAATGCGGAGACGTTGTTAAGCAGTGAATGATCGTTTTGATGCCAAAGCCTTCCTGAGTACCGTCACCAGCCAACCCGGCGTCTATCGTATGTACGACGCCACGGGGACGGTGATCTACGTCGGTAAAGCCAAAGACCTGAAAAAGCGTCTCGCCAGCTACTTTCGGCAGCAGGTCAGCAGCCGTAAGACCGAGACGCTGGTTAAAAATATCGCGCAAATAGACATAACGGTTACCCATACCGAAACGGAAGCGCTGTTGTTGGAACATAACTACATTAAATTGTACCAACCGCGATATAATGTTCTTTTGCGAGACGATAAATCTTATCCGCTGATTTTTCTCAGCGCGGATACCCATCCCCGTTTGGCGGTGCATCGCGGCGCCAAACACGCCAAGGGCGAATATTTCGGGCCTTTTCCCAACTCTTACGCCGTACGCGAAACGCTGGCGCTGCTGCAGAAGCTGTTCCCGATCCGCCAGTGCGAAAACAGCGTGTATCGCAACCGTTCACGTCCGTGTCTGCAGTATCAGATCGGCCGCTGTCTGGGGCCTTGCGTCGCCGGCCTGGTGAGTGAAGAAGAATATCGGCAGCAGGTGGACTACGTGCGGCTGTTCCTTTCAGGCAAAGATCAACAGGTATTGCACCAGCTGATTGCGCGCATGGAAGAAGCCAGCAAACTGCTTAATTTCGAAGAGGCGGCGCGCATTCGCGATCAAATTCAGGCCGTACGCCGCGTCACGGAGCGGCAGTTCGTGTCGGGCGACAGCGACGATCTGGACGTGATTGGCGTGGCGTTCGATGCCGGTATGGCGTGCCTGCACGTGCTGTTCATCCGACAGGGCAAGGTGCTGGGCAGCCGCAGCTATTTCCCTAAAGTGCCGGGTGGTACGGAGATGAGCGAGGTGGTGCAGACCTTTGTTGGCCAGTTCTATCTGCAAGGCAGCCAGGCGCGCACGCTGCCCGGCGAGATCTTACTGGATTTCAGCCTGCCGGAAAAAGACCTGCTTGCGGAATCGCTCTCCGAGTTGGCGGGGCGCAAGATCCAAATTCAAAGCAAACCGCGCGGCGATCGCGCCCGTTATCTGAAGCTGGCGCGCACCAATGCGGCAACGGCGTTGACGACCAAGCTGTCGCAGCAGTCGACTATTCATCAGCGGCTGGCGGAATTGGCCAAGGTGCTGAACCTGACGGAAATCAACCGTATGGAGTGCTTTGATATCAGCCATACCATGGGCGAGCAGACCGTGGCTTCGTGCGTGGTGTTCGACGGTAATGGCCCCGTGCGAGCGGAGTATCGGCGCTATAATATCAGCGGCATCACGCCTGGCGATGACTACGCGGCGATGACGCAGGTGCTGAAGCGCCGTTACGGCAAGGCGCTGGAAGAGAAAAAGATCCCGGATGTCATCTTCATCGACGGCGGTAAAGGGCAACTCGGCATGGCGATCGAGGTATTCAAATCGCTGAACGTCACCTGGGACAAGAATAAGCCATTGCTGATCGGCATCGCCAAAGGCGCCGACCGCAAGGCCGGGTTAGAAACGTTGTTCTTCGTCCCGGAAGGCGAGGGAATTTCTCTGCCGCCGGATTCGCCGGCGCTGCATGTGATCCAACACATCCGCGACGATTCGCACAATCATGCGATTACCGGTCACCGGCAGAGAAGGGCGAAAGTCAGAAATACCAGCGCATTGGAGCTGATTGAAGGCGTAGGGCCGAAACGGCGCCAGGTGCTGTTGAAGTATATGGGCGGACTGCAACCTTTGTTGAACGCCAGCGTGGAGGAAATTGCAAAAGTGCCGGGTATTTCACAAGCATTGGCAGAAAAGATCTACAATGCATTGAAACACTGAGGGCAATGTAGCAACATACTCTTAATTTCCACTCTAGCCAGATAGTTACCGTAGCATTATGCAATTGAATATACCGACTTGGCTTACCCTGTTTCGCGTAGTTCTGATCCCATTCTTTGTGCTGGCGTTTTATCTGCCGTTCAACTGGGCTCCGATGGTTTGCGCCGTTATCTTTGTGTTTGCCGCCGTCACCGACTGGTTTGACGGCTTCTTGGCACGCCGCTGGAAACAAACAACGCGCTTCGGGGCGTTTTTGGATCCGGTCGCGGACAAAGTGATGGTGGCGGTGGCGCTGGTGCTGGTGGCGGAGCACTACCACAGCTGGTGGATCACGCTGCCGGCGGCCACCATGATCGCCCGTGAAATCATCATTTCGTCGCTGCGTGAGTGGATGGCGGAAATTGGCAAACGCAGCAGCGTGGCGGTGTCCTGGATTGGCAAAGTGAAAACCATGGCGCAGATGATGTCGCTGGTGGGCTTGCTGTGGCGGCCGGATCGCTCCGTAGAGTATGTGGCGATTGGTTTGCTGTATATCGCGGCGGTGCTGACTTTCTGGTCGATGTTCCAATATTTGAACGCGGCACGCAACGATCTGCTGGAACCGTGATCGATACGCTGCAAAAATCGGCAAACGATCGTGATGCGCCAACAATTTTATTGACTCATCACGTCAGGTAAGTAGAATGCATCGCATCAGACGACAACGATGAATTGCCGAAAGATAGCAAAGAAATCAGTCAGTTCTGGTAATGCGGGAATAGCTCAGTTGGTAGAGCGCAACCTTGCCAAGGTTGAGGTCGCGAGTTCGAGCCTCGTTTCCCGCTCCAAACATTAGCCTGTTGAATCCTCGTGATTCGGCAGGTATGAGAAAGGGGCTTCGGCCCCTTTTTTGCACTCTAAATCCACTCGCTTGGATCCAGTCCCAGCCAACACTTTTAGTCTATCGATGCGAGCGCGAAGCCTGTGCTGCCGTTTTTACTGTCCGGCGATACCCAGAAGCAGGCTGTTGATGGTGACGATGTTGGCTCGGGGCGGCCTCTGGAAGTGGCCGAAATCCCTATTCAGCAGGGTTTGCAGACCTATGTCGACCTGTGTGAACGTTGGCCGCCGATCGTTCTCAATATCCTTGTCTCGAACACAGAAGATCACTTGCGCAACCATGGTGTCTTCTGGCTCCGGGGAGCGGGTGGCGGCTGTCTGAAGCTTACAATATGAACCCTGTGCCTTTCGTCAATGGTATGAAGCTCAGTATTACTGATGCAGACAACGCTTTGGATCTTGAGTTGGTTCGTGAAGTCGCTCATTATTTCCGATCGAGGTCTGCGGACGCCAATGAGATTATCGCGAACTTTCATGGCGGTGTCGGCCGATGGAGAACGATTGCTGATGCGCTGAGGCTCCCTGCTTGCGGAGGACTGAGTGCGTAACCGATTTGACTTCTTGGTCATTTCGCAATGGGTCCATGAACGGCCACATTATGTCTCAGCAAGCTCTGGGATCAATATTCCTCCTGCTACGGTGAGTTTGGAGGTGACCGTCATTTTATCGCGCCGCTGTATTTAATAAAACGGCGGTGCGATAAACTTCTTCCCTCCAACTTGTCAACGAACGAGGTCAGACTGCGGTTTGAGACGCGGCGGGTACAGCAACCGCATCGATTTCGACCAGCACATCTTGTCGGAACAGAGTTTCTACGCCGATCAAGGCGCTGGCGGATTCATGCCCTTTGAGCCAACGATCGCGGATCTTGCGAATTGTGGCCAACTGATCGGGACGATAATTGCGCACGTACAGCGTCATTCTGACAATATTTTCGGGTGAACTGCCCGCATGCTGCAGTGTGTCGTTCAAATTCTTGAATGCCAATTCCAATTGCTTCTCCAGCCCTAAAGGGACTTTGTTGTCAGCAGTTACTGGGACATGGCCACTGAGAAACAGCAGGCCACTCTGTGTTTGCACAGCGCCGGAGACGCCGGGGATTTTCTGGCCTGGGGGCGTCAGCAGACGTAGCGATTGGACTCTTTCCGGTGCGGGCGCCGGGGCAGTGGTGGAGCTCGCTTTCAGTGCTGTCTGATCGCCGAAAGACAGAGTTTCGATAAACGCTTGTGTCATCATGGCCCAGCCAAAATGATGCACTACGTCGTTCAGAACGTGTTGCTGTTGCTGAGTGGTGAAAGCGGCCGTCGCGTCGCTGAGGATCACTGGCTCATAGCCCAGATCGTGTGCGGCACGTAATGTGGACTCGATGCAGACGTGGGTGGCGTAACCGGCCAGGTACAGCCGGGTAATGCCTTGCCCGCGCAGATAGTTGTCCAAATCGGAGGCGGCGAATGCGCTGGCACCCGCACGCCCGCTGATGACAAACTCATTTGATCGCGGAGCGAATGGTGGATAGAACAGCCAGCCTTTATCCTGTTTTTGCCAGGTGCCGGCTTTGGGGATGGCGCCGCGTAGCCCAAATGGTTTGCGCCCGACTTCACGGTAGTCTGGCGACAGTTGCAGCGTAGCGTGAATGACCGGCATCCCCGCCTGGCGAGCAGCCTCCAGGGCGCGTTTGCCCGCTTCCTGGGAACGGGCGAGCGATCGCTTGTCCTGGATCAAACCATGCAACTTACCTTGCGGATCCAGCCACTCATTGACGAACTCGATCATGACCAGCGCCGCACGCTCTTCTCTCGGCTGCTGTTGCGGTATTAAGTGTTGCGCTGTGGTAGCCACAGCTGCTGCGGCTTGGCTTGCCGTTACAGCCATAGTAGAAAGCAAACATAGTCGCGAAAACAGACCGTTGGTAAATTTCAACATGTTGTATCCCTCATCAGTTAGTGGAGGAATAACTATATGGATGATGAACAGGAATGATAATGCCTTTATAATCAAATTTACTGTGAATTAAGGGAATAATAAGAATGGATCCATTCAGTGATATCAGCACCTTTGTCAGAGCCGCCGAAGCCGGTAACTTCACGCGCGCTGCACGTGTGCTGCGTATTACGCCTTCTGCGGTGAGCAAGTCGGTGGCGCGTCTGGAAGCAGAACTTGGCGTGAAATTATTCCACCGCTCACCGCGGCAGATCACATTGACCGGCGATGGCGAAGTTTTCTTCGACGTTTGCAGGCAAGGCATGACGGCCATTGAAGACGGACGCAGTCTGCTGGGTGGTAGCGCCCAACCGTGGCGCGGAAAACTGCGGATTTGTGTACCGGTGAGTTTTGGTCAATGCGTGGTTGCGCCGGCACTCAGCGAGTGGCTGGTTGCCCATCCGGGACTAGATATCGAGCTGACATTGACCGACCGACATGTTGACATGACGGCCGAACGTTTCGATCTGGCTGTTATGTTGGGCGAAGTGCCGGATTCTCGTCTGGTTGCGCGCGCTTTGCCGCCACATCGTTTCCTGACCGTTGCGGCACCGGCTTATCTGCAGCGGCATGGTGCACCCAGTTTCCCCAGCGATCTTGGCGAACATGCTTGCCTACGCTATATCATGGCCAATAGCGGCCAGTTTCGTACCTGGACATTCTCCCGATCCGGGGAAGCATATCGCCACTTTCCTATCGGACCACTGGCCAGCGATCACGTCGCCGTGCTGCTGGCATTGGCCGAAGGTGGGCAGGGCATTCTCCAGGCGCCGCATTACGTTGTGGCACCGGCGTTAGCTGCAGGTAGGCTTGTCACCGTGCTGAACGAGTTTGACAGCGTCGGCGCGCCGTTGTCTGTAGTGTATGAAAAGGCGCGTCATGCTTCTGCCCGAAACAGACTGGCTGTCGATTTCTTACTCGAACTCGGTAGCCGGCTTTAGCCGACTTGATGTATCTGTCGAACGATGCGGCAATCGCTGTCAGGGGCGAGGAATTGCGGTCAGGGAAAGCAGAAGGTGTGACGGGCAGATAGTCTGTCTCACTGTTGCCGGCGACTCTATGCGTGTGGGCCGAAGATTGCGCGATGTCCCCATGATGATGTTTTACATGATATCCCATCATCATAAGCAGGTGAAAAGACGGAGAGGGGGAGGTAAGCGATTCCTGTAGAGAAAAAAAGATCCGATTTGCCCGTGAACTCCCGAGCCGACGCATATAAAATCAACATTCCGCTTGCCTTTCCGTCGGCATTGTGAACAGTGCGCCCACAAAATAAGCAGTTGAAAGCGTTAGAGAACTTTTTGCTATTTCGGGGGGTTGCCAAGGTGGGGGGTTTAGTCCATAATGCAGTCCATCGATTCGGCGGTAACGAAATAAATTACTTAAGAATCAGATGATTAGGATAAGCGATTTCAACATCGCCAACCAAAAGAACAAAACGAAGTGGGTGAATCACCGGCTTTGGCCTGAAAAGGCAAACAGAATAAAGGCGCGTTAACAAAGCGGTTATGTAGCGGATTGCAAATCCGTCCAGTCCGGTTCGACTCCGGAACGCGCCTCCAACTTTCCCGAGCCCGGGTGGTGAAATCGGTAGACACAAGGGATTTAAAATCCCTCGGCTTATGGCTGTGCGGGTTCAAGTCCCGCCCCGGGTACCAGGGAATAAAAATACCGAATAATCAAAGCAATAAGTAGTAATGTCGTAGACCGCCGAGAGGCGGTTTTTTTGTTTCTGGAATTCGCATTACACCTGCATTCTGCCCTTTCTTGCCATACCCTATCCCCATGGATTGTCATCCTGCTTGCAGGGAGCCCCGCAGGGCTCCGAAGTACAACTCATAAGAAACCGAACGCCGCGGCGAGGATCCAACCGAAGACGCAGGAGACGCTGACGCCGATCAGGCCGGGCAGAATAAAGCTGTGGTTGATCACGAAGCGGCCGATGCGGGTGGTGCCGGAGCGGTCGAACTGGATCGCCGCCAGATCGCTGGGGTAGGTTGGCAAAATATAGTAGCCATAGCAGGCCGGCGCCGAAGCGACGATATAGGCCGGGTTGACGCCGATTGCCAACGCCACCGGCACCAACGCCGCCAGTGCGGCGGCCTGCGAATTGACGAATTTCGACACCAGCAGCAGGATCAGCGCATAGGCCCAAGGGTACTCTTTCACCAGCACGCCCAGCGTGGCTTCTATCTGCGCCAGGTGCGCGCCGAACATGGTTTCCGCCATCCAGGCGACGCCATACACCGCCACGATGGCGATCATGCCGGAACGGAACACCTCGTTTTTAGAGATAGACGCCGGGTTGGTGCGGGTAATGATGACGATCAGCGCCCCGGCCATCAGCATACACATCTGGATCACCAGGACCATGGAGAGCGGCTTGCCACCGAAGCTGGGCCGCAGGTCGGAAAAGGCTCCCAGCACCGCCACCAGGGCGATAGTGGCGAGGAAAATCCACATGGCGATCCAGTTGCTGCGCGGTAATACCCGGTCCAGCAGGGTGGCGGCGTCGCCATAGACGTAGCGATGGTTCTCCGGCACCGAGATGAATTTCTGGAACTCGGGATCTTTGTCCAGGTCTTTGCCGCGGAACCAACTGAAGATGCCGATCGCCAGAATGCCGCACAGGGTGGAAGGTATGGTGATAGACAGCAGATCGAGGAATTCCAGATGGCGGCCATTGAAGGTGTAGCTACTGAGCATCGCCACCAGTGAAACGACCGCCACTGAGACTGGGCTGGCGATAATGCCCATCTGCGCGCCGATCGAGCTGGCCGCCATCGGCCGTTCCGGGCGGATGTTATTTTTGATCGCCACGTCATAGATGATTGGCAAGATGGTGTAGACCACATGGCCGGTGCCACACAGGATCGTGAGAATGCAGGTGACGAACGGTGCGATGATCGAGACATAACGCGGGTTGCGCCGCAGCATCCGCTCGGCGATCTGCAGCATGACGTCCAACCCGCCTGAGGCCTGCAGGGTGGCGGAGGCCGCCACCACCGCGATGATCACCAACATCACGTCTACCGGCGGTTTGCCGGGCTGCAGGTGAAAGCCGAACACCAGGATCATCAAACCGATACCGCCCAGTAACCCCAGCGCAATGCCGCCCTTACGTGCCCCATACAGCAAGCATGCCAATATAACCGCTAATTGCAGAAAGAAATCCATGATAGATACGCCTTAATAATGTTGAACTTAACTGCGTTCAGTTTCCGGCGGCGTTTACAGCAGAAAGTTGTTTTAAATCTAAAGGCACTAAAAAACTGTGGTTATTAACTCTAAAGAGTGATGGCGGTCACGTTCAGAGAATCTGAAGAGCAGGCGGCTGACGACATCAGCACGAAAAAGCAAGTCAAGAGGTCAGACCTCTTCTATATAACCGGTTCACCACCAGAGGAGAGAACAATGGATCCGACAAAAATGACGGGGTTGGCGTTATTACAGGCTGCGATGGCCGGCAAAATTCCACCGGCTTCAATCGCTGAAACGGTGCCCATGAAACCGGACGCGGTTGAAGAGGGGTATATCCGTATTGTGGCGCGAGCAGACGGGCGCCATCTGAATCCGTTGGGGGGCGTACATGGCGGTTTCGCCGCTACGGTATTGGACTCGGTGACCGGTTGCGCGGTGCACAGTACGCTGGGCGCAGGGATTGGTTATGGCACCGTCGATCTGCAGGTTAAAATGTTGCGCCCGGTGCCAAAGGAGAGTGATCTGATCGCCGAGGGGCGTCTGGTCTATGCGTCGAAAAATGTCGCTTTCGCCGAAGGCACGCTCAAAACGGCGGAAGGGAAGCTGCTGGCCTCGGCAACCGCCACGTGTTTTATCATTCGTCCTACCGATCAAGCCCCGCAATAACCTGCCTTTATCGGGCTTCGGGCTATCAACCCGGGGCCTGATGCATTTCTCTTCGGCTGCATACCTTGCTGCGCTACGATGACAGGCGCGATACGCCATTGTGGTCTAGTATTCTTGGGTAAAAATTTATCGGGGTGGTTATGCAGCCGTATAAAGAGGTTGAGTTTGATCATGAGCTTTGTCTGGCGATCGGCAAAGCCGTATTAGGCGTGGTGGCGCAGGGGGAAGAAACCAGCGCTCCGGCGGTGATGAACGCGATTGAGCGCTCGGTGGAACAGGGGCTGAATGACGACGAAACCGCCATCGCCGACGACGCTCTGGATTTGATGGCTCGTCTCATCCACGGCTTCAGGTTCATTAATCTAGAGGGTGAAGAGGACAGTCCCCATGCATTGGTTGAATTTCAAGCGCTACAAGAGTGACGTTGCCAAACAGGCCGTGCCGCCGCATTTGAATGCGGCCGAATTTGCACGGCATTACGCCGATAAGCCGCAAACCGATACGGAAGAGTATCTTTCGCTCAGCGGGGAGATGTGCTGGGATGCGGTGG
Source organism: Serratia sp. CY47444 (assembly GCF_052168635.1). Taxonomy (NCBI): domain Bacteria; kingdom Pseudomonadati; phylum Pseudomonadota; class Gammaproteobacteria; order Enterobacterales; family Yersiniaceae; genus Serratia; species Serratia sp. CY47444. The sequence goes on along the minus strand of NZ_JBJNMH010000014.1, from coordinate 60,442 downwards.
TGCTTTGTGCTCACCGTTCTGGCGCGCTCAGCAAGGCGAAATACAAGCAGTTGTGGCAGACGGTGTTCGATAAGCAATACAAACATTTCGTTAGCCCGGATGATACCGAGATCCGCACTATGGCCGATATGCTGCGCGCGCCGCAGGGATGTTTTATCGGCATATTCTCCCTGCGCGACGCGGCTGCGCCCCGTTTGCTGCATGCCATGATCGGTACCGGTGCGGGATTTGCCGCAGGCAATAAAAATCTTTGCATCGGCGTGGGGGGCGCGGTCGGCTGGGAAAATCTCAATCTGGCGCGCGATCTGCGCTGGCAGCCGGAAGGCGGTTTTTTACGCCAGGGTGATAACGAAGTGCTGCGCATTTTTTATCGGCCTTTCCCCGCCTGAGCCGGTCCGGATGCTTTTAGAGTAAAAAAACCGCCGTCTGGCGGTTTTTTGTTGGCGCGTATCCCCCTTATTTAAACCCGCCGTTGCGAATGAATTCAAGGCCGGCGGCGGTGATCCGCGTTTGATGCGGGTCGATATCATAGTTGTTCTCGTCGATGTCGCTCATCACATAGGCCTGTATCAGCCCCTTGGTTTTGAGATAGGCGAAGGGATCGGCGAAGGCGTGCGGGCTGGTGGCGTCCTGCTTCCACAGTTCGTAGGTTTTCTCATCCAGCGTGCCGGGGTGATTGGCGGCCAGCCGGGTCAGGATTTGATTGTAGAATCCATAGTCGGTCATGATGCGGTCCTCTTTATCGCGCGCGACAGTCTCGGAAAATGACGTAACGTCTTTCAATCATAGCCGATGTTTGCTCGCTGCCTGCGTTATCGCGAACCCAGGTTATCCACGTTGGCTTTCGAACCAGTGAAACAGGCGCGAAATGGTGAGGCTGAGATCGCCGATGTTGAAGAGCGCGCCGAGCCATAGGGTTAGCATAACCAGGATGCCGATGATGACGGGAAGATCCATTTTTCCCATGAGAATGTTTTGCAGAGGTGACGGTGGCCACGAGGGTAACATCGTTTCCCGGCAGGATAAAATGTGCCGCCGTTATTTCGATTGTGCCGCTGCGGAATGGCGAAGGCCGGCCATCAGGATGACCGGCCGGGTTTCAACAGCCTATCTTGCCGCCAAACGGTCAGGCGTAGTGTCGGGCGATATGCTCGGCGGTGGCGATCGTCGTCACATTAGTGGCGACGGAGGGAACGTCGGGGAAGATGGATGCGTCGACGACCCGAAGCCCGTATACGCCGTGTACGCGGCCCTGAAGGTCAACGACCGCCTTCGGTTCGCCGGCATTTCCCATCGGCGCGGAAGAGGTCGGGTGATGATAGGTATCCAACGTCGCCACCATCGAGGCAAGAATGGCCTCGTCGCTGTCTGCAGCGGGCGCAAGCTCGCTGTGGATAAGCGTAGACAGCGGAGCGGTTTGCCCTATTTTTCGCGCCAGTTTAACCCCCTCCAGCAAGCGAACGCGGTCGCTCTCTTGCGCCAGGAAGTTAAGGTCAATGTGAGGGGCTGCCGCTGGATCGCGGCTTTCCAGCCAGACTCGTCCGGTGGATTGTGGCCGAGTCAGCGCCACCGCCAAGACAAAACCGACGCCGGTAGGGCTTTGGTCATGAGGAAACAGATGCGTCGCGGTAATGTGCAGATCGAGCTCTCCCGGTTCCGCCTGGCTGCTGTGGGTCCACAGCTTGGCACCGATAACCGGCGATTGGCTGCCGATGACATCGGGGCGGGCGGCGTAGGCATTGTAATAAAAGGGGTGATCGACCAGGTTTTCGCCGACGGGGAGATCGGCGACGACGGGGATCCCCAGACGCTTCGACTGTTGCGCAGGCGCGATGCCGGATCGCATCAAAACGGCGGCGCTACCGTAGGTTCCCGCGCTCAGGATCACTTCAGCGGCATGGATTTCTTCGCCGCTGGCCAGGCGGACGCCGATCGCGTGCTGCCCGTCAAATATCACGCGGTCGACCAGCGTATCTGCACGGAGGGTAAGATTGTCTCTGGCGCGGGTTTTCTCATCCAGATAGGCCATGCCGGTGTTAACGCGTACGCCGTTGACGATATTCATCGGGTAGGGGCCGACGCCATTGGCTGAAGGGCCATCAAAATCGTCAATCGCGTCATAGCCGTTGGCGCGCGTGGCGGCGACGAAAGCGCGTTGCATTGGCGTGATGTCATCCAATGTGAGTTGCACGACGGGAAAAGGGCCGCTATCGCCATGGATTGCGCGGTCGTGCAGGCCATGACGAGTCTCCAGTTTTTTGAAGGCGGGCAGCAGGTCCTGATAGCCCCATCCCGGCAGATCCCAGCGGTTGAAATCTTCCGGACGGGCGCGGATCGCCATGGCACCGTTGACGCCTGAACTGCCACCCAAGACTTTACCGCGGATAGCGCCGATCGCGTGGCTGACATAGCCGGGTTCTGTCCGGTATCCCCATTCGAACTCCGGGTTGCCATTGGCGCCGAGGACGTCGCTGTCCGCGATGAGGCGCGGATAATCGTAGGGCGCGTAACTGTGCCCGGCTTCTAACAGCAGGACCCGGCGCGCAGGGTTTTCGCTGAGGCGAGCCGCCATCACCGCGCCGGCGGAACCGCCGCCGACGATGACTACGTCGAAAGTAGGGGATGTCTCTCTGGTCCGTTGGGCCGGTTGTGATTGCGCCGATAATGCGGAAACCGATGTGGAAGCGCCGAGCGTGGCGGCGGCTGAAGCGACAAGCGTTTTTGATATCAGCTGACGGCGTGATAAGTCTTTCATGGCAGAGTCTCCAGAGCGGGCAGAAAGTGTGTGTTCTGCAGACTAAAACCCTGAAGCACAAGCAACAAGCAGGCGAAATTCGAACCTCGGGTTCGCGTTCTGCGAACCTTTCAGGTTGACGTCAGGAAAGAGGAGAGTGCGGTTTCCCAACTGGGCGTATGGCCAATGTGTTCACTCAGAAAGTCCACCAGCGCCTTGATCTTGGGGGATGCGCGTTTTGAACGGCGATAGACGGCGGAAATGTCGCCGCCGTCGGGTGAATAGGCGGCCAACACAATGCGCAGTTCCCCCGCGCGTATCGCGTCGGCGGCGATAAATGCGGGCAGGATGGCGAGGCCCAAACCGGCTTTAGCCGCCGCCAACAGGTGAAAAGCGTTATCGGTGCGCAGCCGTTTACCGATACGAAACGACCGGATTTCGCCCTCGATGGGGAGCTGCAGCATGCCGGTCGGTTCGCGCTGAATATACAGCAACCCCTGGTGCTGTTGCAGGTGTTGCGGGTGCATCGGCGTGCCTTTCTGGGCAAGATAGGCTGGGCTGGCGCAAATCAAATGGCGGTTGGCGCAGATGCGCTGCGCGATCAGGTCGGAATCCGCCAAGGGGCCGATACGGATGGCGACATCGAAATTCTCCTGATTCAGATTGGCCAGGCGATCGCTGTACTCCACGTCCAGATTGAGGCTCGGGTACTGTGCCATAAAGGTGGATAACAGCGGTGCCAGATAGCGGATGCTGAACGCCATCGGCGCGGTTAACCGCAGCGGGCCCTGCAGTTGGCCGTGCAGTGTTCGCACCGACTCTTCGGCATCACTCACTTCGCTTAATATGAGAACGGCGCGCTGATAGAACAGGTGGCCGGCGTCGGTCAGCCCAAGCGTTTTCCCGCGTTCGAACAGCACAGTCCCAAGGCGCGTCTCCAACTGCTGGATGCGTCTGCTGACCACCGACTTGGTGGTGCCCAAGCGGCGGGCGGCGGCGCTGATGTTGGCGGCCTCGACCACGGCGATATAGGTCGCCATCTCCTGAAACTGATTCATTCATCTCTCCTTCGGCATCCGCCGGGTCAAGTTACCACTCTCTGCACGCCAGGCAAAAAAAACCACCCGGATGGGTGGTTTTTTGCTTGTCAGAGCGAATCAGTCCAGTTTGGGGTGCTGGTCGATCAGGATCTGTTTTTTCTTTTCCAGTTCGGCGATCTGCGCGTTGATGTCCTCGACTTTCTGTTCGATGTTGTCGTAGGTTTCCTGCAGCAGCTCTTTTGCCTCGGAGCGGTCAGAGGCGGCCGGCGTCGCGCCGCGCAGCGGCTTGTTGGCGGTTTCTTTCATGTACAGACCGGTGATAAGACCGATCACCGCAACGACCATCAGGTAGTAGGCCGGCATGTACAGGTTGCCGGTCGCTTCCACCAGCCAGGCGGCAACGGTCGGCGTCGCACCGGCGATCAGTACCGAAATGTTGAACGAAATCGCCAGCGCGCTGTAACGGATGTGCGTCGGGAACATCGCCGGCAGGATGGAGGCCATCACCCCGGTGAAGGAGTTGAGCAGCACCGCCAGCACCAGCAGGCCGACGAAAATCAGGCCGATGACGTTGCTGTTGATCAGAATGAAGCACGGGATCGCCAACGCCAACAGGCCGATGCTGCCACCGATAATGAACGGCTTACGGCCGATGCGGTCACTGGTCAGGCCGATCACCGGCTGCACGAACAGCATGCCGATCATGATGGCGATGATGATCAGAACGCCGTGATCTTCCGAGTAGTGCAGGTTATGCGAGAGGTAGCTCGGCATATAAGTCAGCAGCATGTAATAGGTCACGTTGGTGGAAATCACGATACCGACACACACCAGCAAACTTTTCCAGTGTTTGGCCGCGATCTCTTTGAACGAGGTCTTTGGCGGATTTTCGATGGCGTTGCGATCCTCTTTCTCCATCTTGTCCACGTGCTGCTGGAACGCCGGGGTTTCTTCCAGCGCATGGCGCAGGTAGAGGCCGATCAGGCCGAGCGGCGCGGCGATGAAGAACGGGATACGCCAGCCCCAGTCGAGGAAGTTGGCTTCGCCGACGATGCTGGAGATCAGCACCACTACGCCTGCGCCCATCACAAAGCCGGCGATGGAGCCGAAGTCCAGCCAGCTACCCATAAAGCCGCGTTTGCGGTCCGGCGAGTATTCGGCGACGAAGATCGCCGCACCGGAATATTCACCGCCGACGGAGAAGCCCTGCGCCAGTTTGGCCAGCAGCAGCAGGATCGGGGCCCAGATGCCGATCGATGCATAGGACGGGATCAGGCCGATACAGAAGGTGCTGACCGCCATAATGATAATGGTGACCGAGAGAACCTTCTGGCGACCGAACTTATCGCCCATGGCACCAAAGAACAGACCGCCGAGTGGACGCACCAGGAAGGGCACGGAGAAGGTTGCCAGTGCGGCGATCATTTGCACGCCGGGAGAGGCGCCGGGGAAGAAGACCTGGCCAAGCGCATAGGCGACAAAGCCGTATACGCCGAAGTCGAACCACTCCATCGCGTTACCCAGGGCCGCCGCGGTGATCGCCTTCTTGAGTTTGCTGTCATCGATGATGGTGATGTCGTTAATGTGCATCGGTTTATGTCGTTTTTTTCTTAACTTCATATAATCATCCCTTAATGAATTATTCGTTGTTCGTGAAAGCGTAATCTCCGTTCACTGTTGTTTTCGAGTTATCAAATCGGCTAATCGAATCGCGGTTCAAGACGATTCATTATCCACATTTAAGTTGGGATGTGGATCACAAAATACCGTCGTTTATGCCGAGGTTATGTCATTTAGGTGACTAATTATTTTGCATCTATAGCTTAACGTTATATCTTGCGGCGATCAAATCCAGCAGTTTAACTTAAGTGTTTGCACCGATTTGGTGCGAGAATGGTCTAATAAATGTGCGATTTGACGATTTTTCGTCTAATTGGTCATGTTTTAAGTATAGAGAGTACGGGAGATAAAACAGGAAAAATTGATGTGTTTGCCGTCAAAAAAACGCCTGACCCACTGGCCAGGCAGTTTGGATTAAGGTACCGATGAACCGCCGAATTCGAGATAGATTTTCGCCAGATTCTGGTACTGCGCGAAGCGGTTTTCATCCACCGACAGTTCCGCCTGACGGCGTTGTTCCTGAGCATTCAGCCAGTCGGTAATGGTGACGGCGCCCTGTCGGTAACGCACCTCGTTCAGCCGTTCCGATTTACGCGCCAACGCTAATGAGGCGCGCAACTGCGTCTCCTGCGCCAGCAGCTGCGTGCGCAGTGACAGCGCGTTGTTCACATCGCCCATCGCTTTGTACAGCGCCTGCTTGAAGGCCAGAACTTGCTGTTCATAATCGTTGCGGGCGATCTTGATCTCCACGCCCATTTGCCGCCACTGCAGGAACGGCAGCGTCAGGCCGGCGCCGAGGCTGCCCGTCGGGTTGCGCAGGAATTCCAGCAGCGCGCCGCTGCTGGCGCCCAGTGAACCGGTCAGGCTGAACGCAGGATAGTATTGCAGACGTTTTTCATCGACGTTGGCCAGGGCGGCGCGCAACCGCAGCTCTTGAGCGCTGAGATCCGGGCGACGGCTCAGGACGCTAGCGGGAATGCCGGTGTTGATCTGCGGCATCGCCGTCGTCGGCAGGCGCACGGGCGCGATGGTGGCCTGGCCTGATGGCGCGCCCAGCAGCACCGCCTGCTCGTTCAGCGCCTGTTGACGATCGTGTTGTAACGCCAGCAGGCTGCGTTCCTGCGCCAGCAAGTTTTGTTCCGCGTTCACTACGTCCAGCGCCGAGATGCTGCCGGCCTGATAACGGGCGTTGGCCAGCCGCAGCGTCGTTTTGGCATAGGCGATGCTCGCCTGGCTGACGCTGATTTGTTGATTGAGAAAACCGATGCGCCAGTAGTTGGTGGCGGCGTCGGCCAACAGTTTCAGGCGCGCCGCCTGCAGATCCTGCACGGAAGCCTGGCTGCTCCACTCGGCGGCGTCGCGCTGGCGCGCCAGCTTGCCCCACAGATCGACTTCATAGCTGGTGGTGAGCGACGCGTTGCTGGTTTTATTCCACGCGGAGGACTCGGACAGCGGGCGATTGATACCGCTGCCTAATGAGGCGCTGATGCCGGGCGCGGTGCTGATGCCGACGCGTTCCGCCTCGAGCTGCGCGCGGTAAACGCGCAGTACGGCGGCGGCCAGATCGTTATTGCTCGCCATCACCTGTTGCAGCCAGCGATCGAGCTCAGGATCGTGGAAATCGCGCCAGTCGAACGGCGTGGGCGCGGCGTTGTGGGCGTCGTGCTGCCAGCTCGTCGGATAGTTGACCTGCGGCGCCCGGTAGTCGCTTTTCAGGGCGTTGCCGCAGCCGGCGGTGAGCAAGGCGACGAGGCTTAGCGCCAGGGGAGATAAAATTTTCATGGGTTACTCGCTGGCCAATGAAACGACCGGATCCATCCTTGCCGCTTTACGGGCGGGGAGATAACCGAAGATCATGCCGATTAAAGTTGAACAGAAAAACGCCGTCGCGGCAGCTTGCCAGGAATAGATGGCGGTGAACATACCGCCCGCCAGCGAGGTGAACAGCGACCCGGCGGCGAACGACAGCGCGATGCCCAATGCGCCGCCGATCAGACAGACCAGCACCGCCTCTATCATGAACTGTTGCATGATGTCGCTGCGCCGCGCGCCGACCGCCATGCGCACGCCGATTTCGTGGGTGCGTTCGGTCACCGAGACCAGCATGATGTTCATCACCCCCAGGCTGCCGATCACCAGCGCGATTGATGCCACCATCAGGATCAGCAGGCTAAAAGTCATTGACGTGCGTTCGATGGACTTTCGGATTTTATCGAAGTTGTACAAACGGAAATCTTTTACGCCGTGGCGCTGGGTCAACAGCTGTGTGATAGCGGTGACGGCCGATTCGCTGGCGACATTGTCCTTTAGGCGAACGGTGATGCCGCTAAGCGTCGGTTTGCCTACCATGCGATACATGACAGTGCTGTAGGGCATCCATACAGTGATGCGATTGGGCGCGTAATTGCGATTGCTTTTAGCCACACCGATCACCCGGGCCGGCACCGAGCCGAGAAACACGATCTGGCCGAGCGGCTCGACGCCGAAATCGCCGAATAGCGCCTGGCGCGCATTGTCGTCGATGATCACTTCCTGCAGCGCATTACGATCGTCGCGGAAAGTCACGCCTTGTAACAGCTCGACGCCGTTAACGCGGAAATAGTCGCGCCCGACGCCGGTGATCGAGGCAGTGGCGGACTTGCTGCGAAAACGGATGCTGTCGGAGGCGTCTACTTCCGGGCTGACGCTGTCGACGAAGCTTTGCTGTGCCAGCGCGTCGGCATCGGCCGGCACCAGGGTGCGGATGCTGTCGATGGCGTCGTCGAAGAAATCGCGGCCCGGATAGATGCTTACCACATTCGTGCCGAGATCTTTGAGGTTTTCCAGCGTGCGCTGTTTGGCGCCTTCGCCCAGCGCCACTACCGTGACCACGGCGGCGATGCCGAAGATGATGCCGGTCATGGTCAGCGCGGTGCGCAGACGATGAGCGTTCATCGCCTTCAACGCCATGTGCAGCGATTCGCGAGTGCGGTCGATCAGGCGTTGCCAGCCGCTTTGCCGGCTGCGGTTCGGCGGCGGCAGCGATGCGCCGGGCGCCGACTTGCGGCCACTGTCAGCGATGATCTTGCCATCTTGCAGTTCGATGACGCGCTGCGCATGTTGCGCCACTTTCATATCGTGGGTGACGATCACCACGGTGTGGCCGCGCTGATTCAGTTCGCTCAGGATCGCCAGCACTTCCTGGCCGGATTGGGTGTCCAGCGCGCCGGTCGGTTCGTCCGCCAGGATGATCTCACCGCCGTTGATCAGCGAACGGGCGATGCTGACGCGCTGCTGCTGGCCGCCGGAAAGCTGGCCGGGTTTGTGGTCTTCGCGTCCCTCAAGCCCCAACCGCGCCAGCAATTGCGCCGCCCGCTGCCGCCGCTGATCGCGCCGGGCGTTGGCGTAGATAGCCGGGATTTCGACATTGCCCAGCGCGCTGAGATCGGGCATCAGGTGGTAACGCTGGAAAATAAAGCCGATATGCTCGCGGCGCAGGCGGGCCAGTTCGTCCGGCGACAGGTGGGCGGCGTTCTGGCCGCTGATGTAGTAATCGCCGCGATCCGGCACGTCGAGGCAGCCCATGATGTTCATCAGCGTCGATTTGCCGGAACCGGAGGCGCCGATGATCGCCACCAGCTCGCCGGCGGCGATGGTCAGATCGATGTCTTTCAATACCGTCAGCGCCTGGCCGCCGTTGGTGTAGGTTCGGCTGATGCCTTTTAGTTCGATGATCGCGTTCACAGGAAGATGCCATCCTCAGCCGATTTGGCGGCGGGCTGCGACAGCACCACGGTTTCACCGGCTTTCAGGCCGCTGAGGATCTGAATGTCGACGTTGTTGGTGATGCCGGTGGTCACTTTGCGCGTTTCCAGCCGCTGGTCTTGGGTCAGCACCTGCACCTGCTGCTCTTGGCCATCGATTTTATGCACCGCCTGGATCGGCACCAGTAGGGTGTTCTTCGCGTCGCCGAGCAGCAAGGACACCTGCGCGGTCATGGCGATGCGCAGGCGGTTTTCCGGGTTGGGCACGTCCAGCAGCGCGTTGTAATAGACCGAGGCGTTCGAGGTGCCGGAGCCGGAAGCAGAGCTGGTCCCGGCGAGCGAGTCGTCTTTCATCACCGATTCCGGTGCCAGCTCGATGGTGCGTAGCGTGGCGTCGTACCGCTTATCCGGATCGGAGAAAATAGTGAAGTACGCCTTTTGTCCCGGCGAAATGCGGGTGATGTCGGCTTCGGAGATCTGCGCCTTGATGGTCATCATATCCAGCCGCGCCAGCTTGACGATGGTCGGTGCACTTTGGCTGGAGTTGACCGTTTGTCCCTGCTGCGTGACCACGGCGATAACAATGCCGTCCATCGGCGCAACCACGCGGGTATAGCCCAGATCGATTTTTTTCTTTTCGACTTCGATCTGCGATTGCACCAACTGCGCATTGAGCGCCTGCAGATCGGCGCGAGTGGTGGCGAGCGAGGCTTCGGCGGTCTCGAAGTCTTCCCGCGAACTGGCTTCGTCGTTCAGCATGCGGCGCTGGCGTTTAAAACGCGACTCCGCCTGTTTCAGCAAGGCCTGTTTGGCTAACATATTGGCTTTGACTACGTTCAGCGCTGCCTCGGCGTTGCGCAGATCGTTGCGCTGTTGCAGATCGTCGATGTCGGCGATCGGTTGCCCTTTAGTGACGCGATCGCCCAGCTTGACCTTCAGCGATTTGACTTCGCCGGAGACGCGGGCGCCGACGTTGACGCGTTCGATGGCATCCAGCCGCCCGGTGGCCAGCACGGCGTTTTCGATATCGCCCAGGCGGGCCGGCGCGGTAACGTAATCCTGCTGAGGCGGGCGTTGCCAAAAAATGGCCAGCGCGACGGCGACGGCGATGAAAACGATGGCGGCGATCAACGCCAGACGGCGGGAGGGGAGTTTCAGTGATGACATACCCAGGTTTTCCATAACGATAAAAGCGGCGGTTCTAGTCTGCCATCATGGCAGCGCCAGCTTGAACTGGCGCTAAACGTGAGGCGCTTTCCCGCTGGAAAGGGGATAGTAAAGGCTTTCCCGCTAAAGATCACGGCGAGTTATTATCCACCACGTGTGCAACCGGCTGCGTTGGGCGTTATACTGGGTAAAAAACCAGTATTCATTCATCAGCAGGATAACACCACCGCCATGATGCCAAACCGCCTCGAGCCAGAACTCGACATTTACCAATACCCGGAGCACCTGCGCGCCTGCCTGGCGCCGTTGCCCAAAGGGCCGGGTGTGTATGTGTTTCACGGTCAAAGCGAGAGCCTGCCGCTTTACATCGGTAAAAGCGTCAATATACGCAGCCGGGTGATGGCGCACTTCCGCGCGCAGGACGAGGCTAAAATGCTGCGCCAAACCCGGCGCATCAGCTTTATCGAGACCGCAGGCGAGTTGGGGGCATTGCTGCTGGAGGCGCAATTGATCAAACAGCAACAGCCGCTGTTCAACAAACGTCTGCGGCGTTCGAAACAGCTGTGCGCGCTGCGCTTGCAGGCAGATGCGGTGACGATTGCTCACGCCAAAGAGATCGACTTCGCCGTCACGCCCCACCTCTACGGGCTGTTTGCCAATCGCCACGCCGCGCTGGAAAAGCTGCGCGCCATCGCCGATGAGCATCGTTTATGTTACGGCAAGCTGGGGATCGACAAGCTGCCGGCAGGGCGAGCCTGTTTCCGCTACAGCCTGCGCAAGTGCGCGGGCGCCTGCTGTGGCGTGGAGTCGGCGCAGGAGCATGCGCTGCGGCTCGGCGCGGCGCTTGAGCAGTTGCGCATCGCCTGTTGGCCGTTCGCCGGGCGCGTGGCGCTGGAGGAGCAGGGCGAGACGCTGCGTCAGTACCATGTGATCCACAATTGGTTTTATCTGGGCTCGGTCGGCGATCTGGCGCAGGCGGAGCAGCTACAGAGCGCGGCCAGCCATTTCGACAGCGATGGCTACAAGATTTTGTGCAAGCCGCTCATCGCTGGCGATTACCCGATTATTGAGCTGCCGTAAGGCCATCATGCTGGTGATAACCTAAGATTTATCCGTAAAGTCAGGGCATTATGCTAAAAAAACTTGAATCCATAATGTTGTTATGGATAATGGCGCCCCGAAGCGAAGGAACGCGCTATTAACTCAGTTGGCAGAGTGATTGGTTTTATAATGGCTTGTTTTGGCTTGAAAATTGATAGACGCGGGTTCGAGTCCTGCATAGCGCGCCAGCTTTCTTTCTTCGTCTCATCGCGCTTACCGTAAAGCGCACCCGGGTTGATTTGCACTATCGGCTCCTCGTTGGGATTTTCGGGTGTGCTTTACCGTAACCGCTGGCTTTCCTTCCTCTTTCTCTTTCGATCCTTTGCTAAACTGTAATCAGGCAGGCTTGCTGCCCGGCAACAGGAGGTCGATATGTCTCACTCCGATCAACTGCAGGAACTCTTGCAACGCGTCGCCGCCCTCGAGGCGAGAGAGAAAGCGCTGACCGCCGCGTCCAACGCTTATCAGGCGATTATCACTACCATGTTAGGCAATATGGAGAAGACCGAACGTGATCGGATCATCGCGATGATCGATCAGGCCCATGAAATCGCCTACGCCCGCGCCATTCAACGCAGCAACGAACCGCAAAAGCAGAAAATCAAGCAGGCCGACGATGAGGCCCAGCGCATGTTCATGTTTGCGCAAGGCAAGGCCGCTCAGCCGCGCTGAAGCCGAACTATAACAGTTGCCGTCATTAAGTTGGCTAACTGATCTACCCGGCAAAACTGTACTTGTGTTACTTTTAGCAGCGAGATTTGATGGCAATGCTGTTTCCAGCATAAGGTTGTAACGATGGACGCGATTAAAAGCATCTTGGTTAAAGAGATTGAGCAGATCAATCGGCGCGAAGGGCGTGACGGCAAGCCGCGCTTCAACAGCGAATTCGCCCGTACTCACCGCTATTTGTGCCTTGCCATGTTCGCCGGTTACTTCGCGGTGATCGCCGTGATGTATCAGGTGCCGTACATGGGGGTGTATGCCTTCCTGGGCTTCACCGCCTTCGTGCTGTTCATGTTCGCCATGCTGCTGATCGAGATCCGGCCGGTGTACCGTTTCGAGGACATCGGGGTGCTGGATCTGCGGGTTTGCTACAATGGCGAATGGTACTTCACCCGCGCGCTGTCGCCTTATGCGGTGCAGCAATTGCTGGATGAGCCCTCCATCGGCGCCGCGCTGAAACAGAAGATGCGAGTCATCATCGGCAACAAGGGCGAAATCGACTTCTACGACGTGTACGATATGGCATACGGAAAAAAGCCGCAGGATGAGCCACCGCAGCTGGCGGCGGCAAACTGAAAGGTTTCCGGCCGGCGGCTTGTCGATTATACTCAGCGTTTGAACATGAAGCAGAATAAGGACCAAGCGATGAGTGATGATATTTTCGATTTTGATATCGATGCCGAACTGGCGAAAGCCGAAGAAAAAGCGGCGCAGAAGGTAAAAGAGGTCCCTGAAATCCTCGAAGACGAAGCGGACTGCGAAGGTTGCAAGATCTGATCGCCTGACCCATAAAAAAAACCGCCGCGGCGGTTTTTTTTATGTCTGAGCGTCGCGTGGCATCAATCCAGCACGAATCCCCAGATCAGGAACGCCGCCACCAGAATCAGGCAAAGCGCGGACACCGTCACCAGTATTTTCCCCAGAATGTCTTTTTCTTGTTCCTGCTGCGTCACGTTAAAATTATCCAATTAAAAGTCTATGGACCAAACCGGCGATGCTGAGATCGGCTGCCGCTACACCCAGCGCCATGAGCATCATCACCGAAAGAAATCGAGTCTTGCCGTTCACACCCTTAATCCCTGTGGGCGCCGCTGTTAAGTTTTTATATCAAAGGGATATAATTCAGCGGCACCGAATCGCATACATCGTGATAGTGATTAAGAACGTTCTTAAGGCCAGAAGTTCCCTCATCTGATAGCGCCGCTGTGCGGCAGCGTCAGTCGGTCACGATCCTGACGCCTATCTTGCTGACTTGATTACCGTCCATTTCTGCAATGGTCCAGGTCAGGCCGTCCCACTCCACCTGGTCGCCGATCACCGGTTCGCCGCCGATCAGCTGAATGACGAACTGCCCCAGCGTCTGCTGCTCGTCCACGTCGTCTTGCAGGTTGAGGCCATAAACCTGTGAGATGTCGCTCAAACGGGCGTCGGATTGCAGGATAAAGTCGCCGAAGAAGCGCTCGTCGAGCGTCACTGCCGGTGCCTGGCTAAAGAGCTTGCCGAGGATCGGCAGGTCGTGCTCATGGCCGATGACGCACAAAATATCGTTCTCGCGCAGCCGGGTACTGCCGCTAGGGTGCAACAGCTCTTTGCCGCGGAACAGGGCGGCGATGCGGGTATTAGGCGGCATTTTCAGTTCACGCAGCGCAGCACCGACGCACCAGTTTTCCGCCGAAAGCTGATAAACGAATTGTTCCCACTGGTTTTCCGGGTGTACGTCCAGCCCAACGCGGGAGATCGGCGTCAGCGCCGGCGGCACGATCACCTTGGCCTTTTTGGCGGCGAATGACAGCGTGGTGCCTTGCAGTAGCAGGGAAACCAGCACCACGAAGAACGCCACGTTAAAGAACAGTTGGGCGTTGGGCAGCCCGGCCATCATCGGGAACACCGCCAGGATCACCGGCACCGCGCCGCGCAGGCCAACCCAGGAAATAAAGCCGCGTTCGCGCAGGGTAAAGCTGCGGAACGGCAGCAAACCGATAAACACCGACAGCGGGCGCGCGAACAGGATCATCCACAGCGACAGCAGCAGGGCAGGGATGGCGATCGGCAGCAGCTCATGCGGGTTGAGCAGCAGACCGAGCACCAGGAACATGCCGATCTGGCTGAGCCAGGCCAGGCCATCGAAGGTTTGCACGATGCCGTGACGGTTGCGGATTGGACGGTTGCCCAGCAGCAGACCGCACAGGTACACCGCCAGAATGCCGCTGCCGTCCAGCGCGGTAGTCAGCGCGAAAATAAGAATGCCGCCGCTCACCGCCAGCAGCGGGTAGAGACCGTCCGCCAGCTTGATGTGGTTGATCAGCGTCAGCAGCAGCCAGCCGCCGCCGAGACCGAAGACGATGCCCATGCCGAACTGCTGCATCAGATGCAGCGGGAAGGTCCAGCTTAGCGCGGTTTCCCCGGCGGCGATCATCGCAATCAGCGTGATGGTGAGAAATACCGCCATCGGATCGTTGCTGCCGGATTCGATCTCCAGCGTAGCGCTGACGCGTTCGTTCAACCCTTTGCCGCCCAGCAACGAGAAGACTGCGGCGGCGTCGGTGGAACCGATGATGGCACCGATCAGCAAGCCCTGCAGCAGATCGAGGTTGAACAGCCAGGCGGCGGCCATGCCGGTTAGGCCGGCGGTGATCACCACGCCGACGGTGGCGAGAGACAGTGCTGGCCACAGTGCCACGCGGAACGAACTGACCCGGGTGCGCATGCCGCCGTCGAGCAGGATCACCGCCAACGCGAGGTTACTGACCAGATAAGCGACCGGGTAATTGCTGAAGACGATGCCGCCGGGGCCGTCGACGCCGGCCAGCATGCCGATCGCCAGGAAGATCACCAGGATCGGAATGCCGAGTCGGGAAGAAAATGAGCTGAGCAGAATGCTTGCCCCCACCAGCACGGCACCGATGACGAACAAGCTGTTAATGGTGCTGGCATCCAAAATTTCGCTCTCCTGAGGCTGGGGATAGGGGGCACTGCGCGTGTGCCGATGATAACGTGTTTAGTGGGTAAAACGCCAAGGCTGATTGTGAAAACAATCGATCAATTATTGCCCTTTGGTACGATTAAACTAAGAAAGTGAGGAGAAGAGGGGAAATTCTGCCTTTTATCCAACATTATCAGGCTGCTGTATTTTTGCTGTGGCAACAATGATCGAGCTGCTCGGAGGAAAAACCATTAAGCCCGCGCAGGCAGGCTTAATGGTTTGCAGGCGCGGTAGGGTTAGTGGTCGAGCGATTCCAGCGCCCGTTTGATCAGCTCGGTGGCCAGCTTGCTTTCCGCTTCAGAAATGCCGTCGAGATTAAAGTTGGAGAGCTCAGCGACCAAAACGCTGCGTTCTTTGCCGCTGATTGAGGCGTCCAGCGCGGACAGCAGCCTGCCGAGGATCTTCAGCAGGGTAGCGTTTTCCGCTACGGCTTCCTGAGCCGGGGTGTTCTTATCGGTCATTCAAAATCCTCTCTGTCGTGACGGAAGGGAGATGCAGCTAACGCCATCGAATGAATTAAACGATCGCGCAGCCCTTCGGGGGTGTCGAGCCCAATCACTACCGTAAGGCAGGGATATGGATTTTTACTTATGCATTGCAGTTATAACGACTAGGTAATCTATGCTACCGTATCACTGTGCCCTAACGGGCGACGCCAGGCTGAGCAATGTGTGCTCTGTATGCAAACGACCAGTATAGGCTTTCTGCGCGGCGTTAATATGACAGAAAACCCCTGCGAACGGTCAGGTTTACAGGGGACAAGGTTATTGCGGCTTGCCGGAGAACAGGAAACGCAGCACCGGAATGCGCTTGTGCAGCTCATATAACGCGAAGGCCAGCGAGAACACAAACAGCAGGCCCAGCAAAAATCCCAACAGGTTATTGCCGATATACGGCGTCACGAAAGCGCCATATATCAGGGTCAACGGGTGGTGCACCAGATATATAAACAGCGAGGCGTTGACCAGATAGGTGATGCGCGGCGAGTGATAATTCAGCAGGTTATGCCCGAAAGAGAACACCACATTGGTCATCAGGATCCCCATTAGGGTTTTGATCACCACTTCCAGCTCGAACATATAGCTGCTGTGCGCCAACAGTTTCTGGTTCAGCATATATGCGATAAACAGCAGCAGCGAGCCGAGCAGCGCCAGCGGCGAACGACGCAGAAAAATCTCTTTAAGCCACACATACTTAAACGCATAGGCGCCGAGGATGAAGAACGGCAGGTAGAACATCGTCTCCATCACCACGAAATTGAACAGGCCATTGGATAATAGCTGCGGCGCGAAAATTAAAATAATACGGTGCGCGGCCGAATAGCATACCGCATAAATAAAGAAACACAGTGAGACATTTCCTAATCCACGCATTCTGTTTATTAACGGTGGAATAGGATCGCGGGTTTGACGCTTGATTTTGCGGAACAGATAAAAGCAGGCGAAGGTCAACAATGACAGGGTCAATAAGAACCACAGATGAGACACCAATTCCCAAACTGTTACATTTATTTTCTGATAGAGAGAAAACTCGTCCCAGCCGTTTAATTTATCGGTGAAATATTTCAGCATGAAAAATTGCGGCACCGTAATTAGCGGGATGGAGCTCAACAGCGGGATCGCCACCCGCTCCAGCCTGACCTTCAACCACTGATGGCGCTCGTAGCGCTCGTAGAGCATGTAGGAGAAGTAGCCGGAGATCACGAAGAACACCTGCATGCGGAAAGCGTGGATGAAGTCGTTCAGCACCGTGAGCGAGAAGGAGGGCGACGCGCTGTTCACCGCCCAGGCGTGGCTGGAATAAATCAGGGAGAGGTGAAACGGAATGCCGAGCAACATCAAATAGGCTCGGATCGAATCGAGGAAAAACTCGCGCTGTTTGCTGCCTTTAGTCATAGATTACCGCTGGTGATTTAATCGAGAGTTCATTAACACGCTTAATAAGTCGTCAAACGTTAAATTGTTATCCGGAACCCTACTATAGCCCCCCGCATTTTTCCATAGCGTCTTGTTGCGCGGCTTGCTACGCTGGTGTTCCATCAGCTGCTTAAACAATGAGCCGTAAACATGAACCATCCATTTATCATGTTGTCGGAAAGCTGAGTAATCCATTAATATGGATTTAAATGATTTGAGCACACGAATAGGGGGGGATGTGCTAGTTAATATATTATCCGGACAACCACGCGCCGCGAGCGTTCGTTGGTTAGGTGCTACCGTATTGTTCACGCTGTTCAGTTCGCCGGCATGGGCCTTTTCTATTGATGATGTCGCCAAGCAGGCGCAGGATCTGGCGGCGAAAGGTTTCGAAGCCCCGAAGAGCAACCTTCCTTCTCAGTTCCGCGAGATGAAGTTCGCAGACTATCAGCAGATTCAGTTCAATCACGATAAAGCCTATTGGAGCAAGCTGAAAACCCCTTTCAAGCTTGAGTTTTATCATCAGGGGATGTACTTCGATACGCCGGTGAAAATCAACGAAGTCACCTCCACCAGCGTAAAACAGATCAAGTACAGCCCAGATTACTTCAACTTCGGTTCGGTCAAACACGACCCTGAATCGGTGAAAAATCTCGGTTTTGCCGGCTTCAAGGTGCTTTATCCGATCAACAGCGCCGACAAAAACGATGAGATCATGAGCCTGCTGGGCGCGAGCTATTTCCGCGTGGTGGGTAAAGGGCAGGTTTACGGGCTTTCCGCTCGCGGCCTGGCTATCGACACCGCTTTGCCGTCCGGCGAAGAGTTCCCGCGTTTTCGCGAATTCTGGGTTGAACGTCCGAAGCAGGGCGACAAGCACCTGGTGATCTACGCGCTGCTGGATTCCCCGCGTGCCACCGGCGCTTACCGCTTCACGGTGATCCCGGGCCGCGACACCACCGTGGACGTCGAGTCTAAAGTGTTCCTGCGCGACAAGGTGGGTAAACTGGGGCTGGCGCCGCTGACCAGCATGTACCTGTTCGGGCCGAACCAGCCGTCACCGACGCTGAACTACCGCCCGGCGTTGCACGATTCCAACGGTCTGTCTATCCATGCCGGCAACGGCGAGTGGATCTGGCGTCCGCTGAACAATCCTAAACACCTGTCCGTCAGCACCTATACCGTTGAGAATCCGAAAGGCTTCGGTCTGCTGCAGCGCGGTCGCAACTTCAAAGAATATGAAGATCTGGACGATCGTTACGATCTGCGTCCGAGCGCCTGGATCGAACCGAAGGGCGACTGGGGCAAAGGCAAGGTCGAGCTGGTGGAGATCCCGACGGCGGATGAAACCAACGACAACATCGTCGCGTTCTGGACGCCGGATACCTTGCCGGAAGCCAAAAAGCCGCTGACGCTGAGCTACCGCCTGAACTTCACCCGCGATGAAGACAAGCTGCATTCGCAAGACATCGCCTATGTGGCGCGGACCATGCGTTCGACCGGTGACGTGAAGCAGTCCAACCTGATTCGCGAGCCAGACGGCAGCGTGGCTTTCCTGGTCGACTTCGTTGGCCCGGTGCTGAAAGGACTGGATGCCAATACCCCGGTCGCCTCTCAGATCAGCATCGGCGACAATGGTGAAATGGTAGAAAACAACGTCCGCTATAACCCAGTGACCAAAGGCTGGCGCCTGACGGTGCGTCTGAAAGTGAAAGACGACAAGAAGCCGGTAGAAATGCGTGCGGCGCTGGTCAATGGCGATAAGACTCTGTCGGAAACCTGGAGCTATCAGCTACCTGCCAATGAATAAGCCTACTCAACCCGCCCAGGATTATCTTGCGGCGTTGCCTCTGACCGCTGAGCGGTCAGAGGCGCTCAACCCTCAAACGGCGGATGACGCTCAGGCTCTGGAGGCGCTCCATCGGCAGATGGGCGCCGCCGACGCCAACGTCAATAGCCTGTCGGCGGATGACGTGGCGCTGGCCTCGGTCAAACCGCGTATCGAAAACGCCTGGCCGGATGCGGTCAGCGATGACGACTTCGATACCGACGCCGAAGGGCGTGCCATTCTGAAGGCGACGCCGCCGATCAAACGCACCACCATGTTCCCGGAAGCCTGGCGCACCAACCCGGTGGCGCGCTTCTGGGATTCTCTGCTGGGGCGTTCGCCGCACAATCGGCACGCCACCAAAGAGGAAGCTGCGGCCGAGAACCGCTGGCGTGTCGTCGGCTCCATGCGCCGCTATGTGCTGCTGGTGCTGATGCTGGTGCAGACCGGCATCGCCACCTGGTACATGAAAACCATCTTGCCTTATCAGGGCTGGGCGCTGATCGATCCTATCGCCATGTTGGATCAGGATCTGATGCAGTCGGTCTTGCAACTGCTGCCGTATGTGCTGCAAACCGGCATTCTGATCCTGTTCGCCGTGCTGTTCTGCTGGGTCTCGGCCGGTTTCTGGACCGCGCTGATGGGCTTCCTGCAGTTGCTGATCGGCAAGGACAAATACAGTATTTCCTCTACCATCAAGGGCGATGAGCCGATCAACCCGGCGCACCGCACCGCGCTGATCATGCCGATCTGCAACGAAGACGTCGAACGCGTGTTCGCCGGCCTGCGTGCGACCTATGAGTCCGTCGCCGCGACCGGTCAGCTGGAACACTTCGATATCTACGTGCTGAGCGACAGCTACGATCCGGACATCTGCGTGGCGGAGCAAAAGGCGTGGATGGAGCTGTGCCGCGATGTCGACGGCCACGGCCGCATCTTCTATCGCCGCCGCCGCCGCCGCGTAAAACGCAAGAGCGGCAACATCGACGACTTCTGCCGTCGTTGGGGCGGTGAGTACAGTTACATGGTGATCCTGGATGCCGACAGCGTGATGAGCGGCGAATGCCTCACCGGGCTGGTGCGTTTGATGGAAGCCAACCCGAACGCCGGCATCATCCAGTCGGCGCCGAAGGCGTCCGGTATGGATACCCTGTATGCGCGCGTGCAGCAGTTCGCCACCCGCGTTTACGGGCCGTTGTTCACCGCCGGCCTGCATTTCTGGCAGCTGGGTGAGTCACATTACTGGGGCCATAATGCCATCATCCGCGTGAAGCCGTTTATCGAGCACTGTGCGCTGGCGCCGTTGCCGGGCGAGGGCTCCTTCGCCGGTTCAATCTTGTCGCACGACTTCGTTGAAGCGGCGCTGATGCGCCGCGCCGGCTGGGGCGTGTGGATCGCTTACGATCTGCCGGGCAGTTACGAAGAGCTGCCACCAAACCTGCTGGACGAGCTGAAACGCGACCGCCGCTGGTGCCACGGCAACCTGATGAACTTCCGCCTGTTCCTGGTGAAGGGGATGCACCCGGTGCACCGTGCGGTGTTCCTGACCGGCGTGATGTCTTACCTGTCGGCGCCGCTGTGGTTCATGTTCCTGGCGCTCTCCACCGCATTGCAGGTGGTGCATACGCTGATGGAACCGCAATACTTCCTGCAGCCGCGGCAGCTGTTCCCGGTCTGGCCACAGTGGCGGCCCGAGCTGGCGATTGCACTGTTCTCCACCACGCTGGTGCTGCTGTTCCTGCCGAAGTTGCTCAGTATTGTGCTGATCTGGGCCAAGGGCGCGAAAGAGTACGGTGGGGCGTTCCGCCTGTTCATTTCGATGCTGATGGAAATGCTGTTCTCGGTGCTGCTGGCGCCGGTGCGCATGCTGTTCCATACCGTGTTCGTAGTGAGCGCCTTCCTCGGTTGGGAAGTGGTGTGGAACTCTCCGCAGCGTGACGATGACGATACGCCTTGGGGTGAAGCGTTCCGCCGCCATGGCTCGCAGATGTTGCTGGGCCTGGTATGGGCCGGCGGCATGGCATGGCTGGATCTGCGCTTCCTGTGGTGGTTGGCGCCGATCGTGTTCTCGCTGATCCTGTCACCGTTCGTGTCGGTGCTGTCGAGCCGCGCAACGCTGGGCATGAAGAGCAAACGCGCCAAGCTGTTTCTGATCCCGGAAGAGTACAACCCGCCGCGCGAGTTGCTGGCGACGGAAGAATATCTGCATCTCAACCGCAACCGCGCGCTGACCAACGGCTTTATGCATGCGGTGGTCAACCCATCCTTCAACGCGCTGGCGACGGCGTTGGCGACGGCGCGTCACCATCTGCGTGTGACGCTCGATCGCAACCGCGAGGAGCGGGTGAACGAAGCGCTGCAGCTGGGGCCGGAGAAACTGGTGAAGGGCAAACGTCTGGAGCTGCTGAGCGATCCGGTTACGCTGGCTCGTTTGCACCAGCGCGTTTGGCTGTTGCCGGAAGGCGCCGCCTGGCGTGAGCACTATCAGCAGTTGCCGCACAACCCGCTGGCGCACCCAACGGGCCAGCGTTAATCGCTGAACGGCAACGCTCAAACGGGGAATGCGCATGGCGCGTTCCCCGTTTTTTTTACCTTTTGCTTACGCGCGCCGATGCCGGTGGAGAAAGGGAACTGTGATAGACTGCGGCCGATGCGTTGTTCACTCGCGAAACAACCCTTTGCTCAGAGTCAATGTCGTGAAGTTCTCTTCCTACCTTCGGCTGGCCTGCGTGGCGGCCGGCGTGATGGCCCTAACCGGTTGCGGCAGCATCATCAGCCGCACCATGCCCGGCGCGGGGCATGGCCACCAGTACTATCCCGGCGTGCAGTGGGATTTGCGCGATACGCCCTGGCGTTACGTCACGGTGATAGATGTGCCGTTGTCGATGGTGGTGGACACCTTTATGCTGCCGTTCGATGCGCAGCACGGCCCCTATGAATAAACCTGCTCAGCGGGTGGCGAACACCACCAGCTGATAGCCTTTCTGCCCACAGTGGAAAGGTGCCAGCGCCGTCATGCCCAACCCTTGCACGTGAGCGGCCAACGAATGCGGATTGTCGTCGTCGATAAACAGCGCGCCCACGTCGTAGTCATGACTGGTGTGCGCTTTGACGGCGGCGTAGAGGCGTTTCAGCACGCCTTTGCCGCGCCAGGCGGCGTCGAGGCAAACCGGGCCGTAGAGAAACACCCGCTGCTCACTCAGCGCCCGCCCGGCGAAGGACTGCGTGGCGAGCGTCGCCAGCATCGCATCCACCACCGGTGGCCGCGGTTGCACGTCGGCAGGCATCAGGCAAACGAACCCTGCCAGTTGGTTCTCCTGTTCGGCCACTAGTATGCCGATGCCGCGGTTGATCGCCGTCAGCTGCGCCTCATTCATGCGCGATACGATAAATCCCTGCCTTTTTTGGCGCTCGTCGAGCGCTTCCGGCACGTTTTCCCCCTGCAGCTGCAAAATGGCGGGGTAGTCGGTAGAGCGGGCCCGGCGGATAATCATGCTGCCTCCTTGGCGATAAAAATGTGGTGCGGGTTAACGTTCATCCCACTCATCGGCCGCGGCCTGGCCTTCTTCGGTATCCAGCGGCGGTTCGAGCTGGAAGTCGCCTTCTTCCCATTCATACAGGGTATTTTCGTCTATCCACTCGGCGGTAATTTCCACCTCGTCGTAGTCCCCGTCGAAGATCGCCTGTGCCGCCGCACCGCTGCGCAGCGTCAGGCATTCCACCGCTTCACCCTCTTCTTCGAAGAACTCCGCCTGCCACATCGTGTCGCCATCCTGCATCACGTACTTTTGCAGATTGAACTGCTGCGGCACCGGCGGTTCGTCACCGCTGCCGCCTTCGGCGGTGTCGAGAAACTCTTCGCGTGCGGCCTCGATGGCTTCTTCCAGGGTTGCATACAGGCTCATGTTCGCCTCCGTTGACAATGAGAATAAAGCGTCCGGCGTGCTGCCGGCGCGGTGGGGAAAAACGTCAAAACTAATTGTTGTCTCACTGGCGCAGGATGCAAATTTTTTTGTTGTCCGCTCTGCGACGACGGTTGTCCGCAAAGCGGGAGAAGCAGGCGCGGAGACGGGAAATAATGACGGTATCGTTCACTCAGGCATCAGGAGAAGCCCATGTTAATCGACCCTTCAAGCAAATACCGACCGTTCCCGCCGGTGACGTTACCGGATCGCCAGTGGCCTGCGCGCACGCTGCGGCAGGCGCCGCGCTGGTGCTCCAGCGATCTGCGCGACGGCAACCAGGCGCTGGCGGAGCCGATGGATAACGCGCGCAAGCGCGAATTCTATCAATTGTTGTTGCAGTGCGGTTTCAAAGAGATTGAGGTGGCTTTCCCTTCGGCGTCGCAAACGGATTTCGATTTTGTGCGCACGCTGATCGACGAGCAACTGATCCCGCACGACGTCACGATTCAGGTGCTGACGCAGTCGCGCGACGATCTGATCGATCGTACCTTCGAGGCGCTGCAGGGTGCGCCACGGGCTATCGTGCATCTGTACAACGCCACGGCGCCGATGTTTCGCGACATCGTGTTCCGCCAGGATAAGGCCGCTACCGTGGCGCTGGCGGTGAACGGCGCGCGGCGCATTCGCCGGCATTGTGAGGCTCAGCCCGATACCGCCTGGTGCTTCGAGTATTCGCCGGAAACCTTTTGTTTTACGGAATTAGAGTTCGCGCTGGAGATCTGCGAAGCGGTGGCGGAGGTGTGGCAACCGGGGCCGCAGCGGCCGATGATTATCAACCTGCCGGCGACGGTGGAAGTGAGTACACCCAACGTGTATGCCGATCAGATTGAATGGTTCTGCCGCCATTTCAGCCGTCGCGCCGATGTGGCGATCAGCGTGCATCCGCATAACGATCGCGGTACCGGCGTGGCCTGCGCGGAGCTGGCGCTGTTGGCCGGCGCCGATCGGGTCGAAGGCTGCCTGTTCGGCAACGGAGAGCGTACCGGTAACGTCGATCTGGTTACGCTGGCGTTGAATCTTTATACCCAGGGCGTGGCGCCGGGCCTGGACTTCAGCCGCCTGAAACAGGTGGTGGAAGTGGTGGAACAGTGCAATCAGCTGCCGGTGCATCCTCGCCATCCTTATGCCGGCGAATTGGTGTTTACCGCCTTCTCCGGTTCGCATCAGGATGCGATCAAGAAAGGTTTCGCCGCGCAACGCCAGCGACAAGATGGCTGGTGGCAGGTGCCTTACCTGCCGCTCGATCCCGCCGATGTCGGCTGCAGCTATGAGGCGGTGATCCGGGTTAACAGCCAGTCCGGCAAAAGCGGCGCCGCCTGGCTGTTGGAGCAGAACCATGGGCTGGCGTTGCCGCGCGGTTTGCAGATTGATTTCAGCCAGGTGGTCCAGCGGGCGACCGACGGCAGCGGTAAGGAAATGAGCGTCGCGCAGCTGTGGCGCTTATTCCGCGACACTTACGGGCTGGTGGAGCAGCCGTGCTTGCAGCTGTTGAGCTACCAGACGGAAAGTCACGGGGTAGAGGCCTACAGTTTCAACGCGAGAGTCGCCTGGCAGGGGGAGACACTGCGGTTGCAGGGCGCCGGCAACGGTCTGCTTTCCAGCGCGGTGGATGCGCTGCGTCAGCGCTTCGGCTTGCCGCTGGCGATCGAGGATTACCACGAGCACACGTTGGGGCATCAGAGTGATAGCCGAGCGGTGGCCTATATCCGCTGTGCGCTGCCGCAAGGTGAGGCGACCTACGGCGTTGGCATCGACGTTGACTCCGCCAGCGCCTCGCTGCAGGCGCTGTTCAACGTTGCCGGGCGCTATCTGTCGTCGGCACGGCTCGGTTGAAATAGTCGCTGGGCGCGACCCCCAATAACCGGCGGAACATGGCGCTGAACGCGCTGGGGCTGTCATAGCCGAGATCCAGCGCCACTTCCAACACCGAGCGGCCTGTCGCCAGCGCGTTCAACGCCGCCAGCAAACGGGCGCGTCGCACCCAATCACTAAAATGCAGCCCGGTTTCTCGCTGGAAGCGCCGCGACAGGGTGCGTCCACTGACGCTGAGCTGAGCGGCCGCCTGTTCCAGCGTCCAGGGCTGCGCCAGCGTGGCCTGAATATGGCGGCACAGGGCAAGCAGTGAGGCCTCACGCGGTTCGGGCAAGTGCAGCGGCAGACTCGGCAGCATTCGCAACTCATCCAGGATCAGTTCCATCACGCGCTCATCGCGCCCGCCGCTGGGATAGCCGGGCGCAATCTCCATCGCACAGATAATCAACTCGCGCAGCAGCGGCGAAATCTGCACCACCTGGCATTGGGCCGGCAGATCGGCACGCGCCAACGGATCGACAAACAGCGTCCTGGCCGCCACCTGGCCGGTGATGCGCAGGCTGTGCACCATTTTCGCCGGTACCCAGACGCCACGGCCGGGTGGCACCACCCAACTGCCGAGCCGGGTCGTGACCTGCACTACGCCGCTCAGGCTGTGAATCAGCTGCGCGCAGTTATGGTAGTGATCCGGCTCGCTGTCGCCGTGGCGATAATCCTTGGCCAACGGCCGGATGGGCTGATCGACCGGCAGAACGTCATGAAACAACAGCATCGTTAGCGGCCTCCGTGCGGCAAAAGGGGGGAAGACAGCATGCCATGCGGCGCGGTTTCACACCAGCCTGTGGCACGCGGCAGATGCAGATAAATAGTTTATAAAATGATATTATATAATTTTATAAACTATATGGAGGGGTGATGGATATTGACGTGATGCGCAAGGCGGCGGCGCAGGCCGGCGCGATGCTGCGCACCCTGGGCAACGAAGATCGGCTGCTGCTGCTGTGCCGGCTCAGTCAGGGCGAGATGGCGGTGAGCGAGCTGGCGCAGGCGCTGGATATCCGCCAGCCGACGTTGTCCCAACAGCTTGGCGTGCTGCGGGAGGAAGGGTTGGTCTCCACCCGACGCGCCGGCAAGCAGATTTACTATGCGGTGGCCGATGCCAAAGCGCTGGCGCTGCTAACGACCCTGTATCAACTGTATTGCCCACAGCCGGAGAACCGCGATGACCATTGACTGGCAACACTTCACGCCTTATTCCGCGCTGGCGGGCGGGGCCATTATCGGCGGTGCGGTAGCGCTGCTGCTGCTGTTCAACGGCCGGATCGCTGGCATCAGCGGCATTACCGGCGGTGTCTTGAGTGCCGCTGGCTGGGAGCGGGGCTGGCGCGCCGCATTTATTGGCGGGTTGCTGCTCTCGCCTTGGCTGTATGCTGCCGCTGCGACTTTGCCGTCCGGTGAGATCGCGGTCGGCAACGGCGGGCTGGCGGCCGCAGGGCTGTTGGTGGGATTGGGCACTCGATTGGGCAGCGGTTGCACCAGCGGGCACGGCGTATGCGGCGTCGCACGGTTGGCGCCGCGTTCGCTGGCCGCCACGGCGGTGTTTATGCTGCTGGGCTTTATGACCGTGTGGTTGATGCGCTACCTGGCGGGAGGTTGAGAATGCTTAAAACGCTGTTGGCGCTGCTGAGCGGCATCATTTTCGGTCTGGGGCTGATCGTCGCCGGCATGGCCAATCCGGCCAAAGTGTTGGCGTTTCTCGACGTTACCGGCGTGTGGGATCCCTCGCTGGCGTTGGTGATGGCGGGTGCGATCGCGGTGGCGGCGCCGGCCTTCCTGTGGGCGAGGCGACGCGAGCGTAGCCTGTTGGGGGAAACGCTGCAGATCCCGGCCGCCGGGCGTCTAGATCGTCGTTTGCTGGCGGGCAGCGCACTGTTCGGCATCGGGTGGGGTATCGCGGGTATTTGCCCCGGTCCAGCCTGGGTGTTGGCCGGGGCGGAGATAAGCCGGGTATGGCCGTTCCTGCTGGCGATGCTGGCGGGTATGGCGCTGTATGACGTTATCATGAGGAGGAGGAGTACGTGTCGATAGCCAAAGCGGTGTTGCGCATCGCGCGCCCGACCGATCGGTTGCAAGAGATTGCTACGCTGTATTGCCGCGGGCTTGGTTTCGAAAAGCTGGGTGAGTTTGTCGATCATCAGGGGTTTGACGGCATGATGATTGGGCATCCGCAGCATGCCTACCATCTGGAGTTCACGCAGCATCGTGGGGTGCGGGTCGGGCAGGCGCCGACGCAGGATCATCTGCTGGTATTTTATCTGCCGGATGAGAACGAATGGCGGGCTGCGTGTGAGCGGATGCAGGCGGCAGGGTTTTTATCGGTCGCCGCCTATAATCCCTATTGGGATCGGGCGGGGCAAACCTTTGAAGATCCTGATGGCTATCGGGTGGTATTGCAACATCAGGCTTGGCAGGCATAAAAAAACCGGCGCATCGAGCGCCGGTTTGCGAGATAAAACGGGGTATCCGTCAGACGTTGGTCGCCGGTTTTTGCGCGCTCTTGGACTGGGTATTTTCCAGCATGCGGCGAATCGGCACGATCAGCACAATAAGCACGGCGGCGCAGATCAGCAGCGCGATGGAGCAGCGAGCGAACAGATTCGGCAGCATATCCAGTTGGTCGGCCTTGACGTGACCGCCGATCAGACCGGCCGCCAGGTTGCCCAACGCGCTGGCGCAGAACCACAGCCCCATCATCTGACCGCGCATTCTCTCCGGCGCCAGCAGCGTCATGGTGGCCAGCCCGATCGGGCTCAGGCATAGCTCACCCAGCGTCAGCATCAGGATACTGCCTACCAGCCACATCGGCGATACGCCGGCGCCGCCGTTGCTCAGCACATTTTGCGCGGCCAACATCATCAGGCCAAAACCACCGGCGGCGCACAGGATGCCGATCACGAACTTGGTGATGCTGCTCGGACGCACGTTATTGCGCGCCAGCGCAGGCCAGGCCCAGCTGAAGACCGGTGCCAGCAGGATGATGAACAGGGCGTTGATCGACTGGAACCACACCGCCGGGATCTCGAAGTCGCCGATCATGCGATTGGTGTAATCGTTGGCGAACAGGTTAAACGAGGTCGGTTTCTGTTCAAACGCTGACCAGAAGAACGCGGCGGAGATCAGCAGGATGAAGCACACCAGCAGGCGTGTGCGCTCTTTGCGGCTCAGACCGGCAAAGGCGAACAGATAGATGAAGTACAGGGTGACCGAGGCGGCGATGACGTACACTAGCACGCTGGCCACCTCGACCGGGTTGATAACGATCGTGCCCTGAGCGATCAGCACGATGGCCGCCACCAGGATGGCCGCCAACGCCAGCAACCAGGCACCGACGCCTTTTTTCTTCGCGACCGGGCTGTTCCAGGTGGAGTCCAGACCCACTTCGCGATCATAGCGTTTCATTGCTGGGACGGCGAACACCCGGAAGATCACCAGCGCCACCAGCATCCCGATACCGCCGATGCCGAAGCCCCAGTGCCAGCCGTGTGACTTAATTAGCCAGCCGGAGATCAGCGGGGCGATGAACGAACCGATGTTGATGCCCATGTAGAACAGCGAGAAACCGCCGTCGCGACGCGCATCGCCTTTCTTGTACAGCGTGCCGACCATCACCGAGATACAGGTCTTGAACAGGCCTGAACCGAGCACGATGAACATCAGACCGATGAAGAACAGGTTGGTGCCCATCACTGCGGACAGGGCGATCGACAGGTGGCCGAGCGCGATCAGGATCGAACCGTACCAGACGGCCTTGCGTTGGCCGAGCCAGTTATCTGCCAGCCAGCCGCCCGGCAGCGCCGCCAGGTACATGCTGCCGGCGAAGATGCCGACAATCGCCGACGCGTTCTCACGCGCCAGGCCCAGGCCGCCGTCGTACACGGTGGCAGCCATAAACAGGATCAGCAGCGGACGGATGCCGTAGAACGAGAAGCGCTCCCACATTTCGGTGAAGAACAAAGAACCCAGTGGATAGGGATGGCCGAAGAAGGTCCGGCTTTCTGACTTATTGACAGAGGATTGCATAACGATTTCCCAATAAAAGGCGCTGCAAGGCTGCAGCCCGTACTGTGGTATGTATGTGTATTTAATGAAGGCGATCCGCCCAATGCGGATTACCCGACAAACACCGCGGCTGCAACGCTGATAAACCGTGGAAAGCGTGCTGACCTTTTCTTCACTTGGCCGATGCTTCACATCTGGCGTGATATTATTTAACCATTTGATAACTGGTCGTTGGTTTTGTCTAGTACCTGTATCCCATTTTTTAGACGAAAAGTCGACAAGCATCTCCTTTTCTGGTTTTTCTGTTGGTTATGACAGGAATATGATTGACAGCGGGTTTTATGCGCTGAAAGTTAATTAATTGTTGATAAACAAGATGTTGAGATAAGAATGTTCTGAGCGGGGCGAAAGTTCACAGGCCTGAAGGAAGCATTATTAAAAGTAGGGGAAACGCGCCGTTGATCTGACCAACGGCGGAAAGTGGCGATAAATGCAGCTATGACTCTTCCTGCAGCGTGTCTTCCCGCCTATAGCCCGGCCGTCGCCGCAGACACCACCAGGAATAACCGGCGTTGAACAGCACCACCAGCGCGGTGACCGCGAAGACCGCGCGAAAACCGTAGCCGGCGGAGATTGCGGCGCCGAGCAGCGGGCCGCTGACGTTGCCAACATCGCGGAACGACTGGTTGTAGCTGAAAATACGGCCGGCCACCTGATTGGTGCAGTTGTAAATCAACAACGTCTGTACCGCCGGCAGCAACGCGCCGTCGGCCGCCCCCAGCAGAAAACGCAGTACCCCGAGCTGCCACGGCGTCTGCACGAACGCCATCGGGATCAGTAACAGCACCGAGACGATCAGCATAAAGACCAGAATGCGTTCCGGGCCAATGCGATCGCCCAGCTTGCCCAGCCGCGGGGCGCTCATTAATGCCGCGACGCCGGGCACTGAGGCGATAAGCCCGCTGATAAACGCCAGATTGTGGGTGGCGCCGGCCAGATCGCGCACATACAGCGTCAGGATCGGCGCAATCGAGCCGGTGGCGATCTGGATGATCATGGTGGTGACAAACAGGCTGAGCACCAGTTTCGGGTTCTTCAGCGAGGCGAACACCTGTTTTGCGTGCAACATGTCGCGTTTTTGCACCGGGGTAAATTGTTCTTTGACATACAGCAGCGTCAGTACGAAGCAGACGAATAACACTGCGGCGGTGATATAAAACACCGGGCGCAGGCCGTACAGATCGGCTAACAAACCGCCGATCAATGGGCCTATCAGCGCACCGCCGACGCCGCCGGTAGACAGGGTGCCGAGCGCCCAGCCGCTGCGGTTGCGCGGCACCTGGGTGGCGATCAGCGCGTTGGCGTTGGGAATGAACCCGCCGAGCAGCCCCAGCACCGCACGCAGCGCGAGAAACTCCCAGACCGTTTGCGCCATGCCCATCAGCGCCATGACGATCGCCATACCGAGCGCTGAACGCAGCAGCATCAGTTTGCGGCCGCGTCGGTCTGCCAGGGCGCCCCAGAACGGCGCGGCGATAGCGGAAAACAGGAAGGTGATGCTGAACAGCAGACCGGACCACATGTTGAGCGCCTGATGGCCGGTAACGCCCAGCGTCTCTACGTACAGCGGCAGAAACGGCATCACCAGGCTGAAGGCGGCGCCGGTGAGAAAACATCCCAGCCAGGCGACGAAAAGGTTGCGTTTCCAGTTAACGGGTTCTGCTGCCGAAGCCATAAATGTCCACTGCCGAAAGGTGACGCGTTTTGCCAGCGGCAAGATGAAGGGGCAAAACGTGAAAGTTAGCCTGGTAAGTATGCGCCGCAAGCGCGGCGACGGCAAACGAGGGGACAAAGATTGGGCGAAAAATGAAATAAAGTTTTAAAAATGACGTTTAAACCTTATTCCGCGCTTAGCGCGCGGAATTTACAGCGTTTTATAGTCCGGTCAGCGCCTCGAAACCGGCGGCGGTGGTGGTGGCGCTAAAGTCGGTGACCTCGTAGTGGGCTACGGCGTTGAAGGGATCTTCGGCCAGGATGGCGTCTAACTGCGCACGGTCAATGCCCTTGGCCAGGATCACGCCGCCGGTGCGGGGATTCTTACGGCCGGAGGCGATGAAGGTACCGTCCTGAAAATATTTTTTAAGCCAGGCGATGTGGCCTTCAAGGTGGCTGTCTACGTCGGCGATTGGGCGATGGTAGGTCAGGCTGACAATGTACATAACGGCTCCAGGGTGGGCGGCAAAGGCTTTACCATCCCACCCTCGCCGTCGATTCTCAAGAGGCGCGCAATAAAAAACCCGCCGGTGGCGGGTTGGCTTGATCAGTAGAGCGAAGGCTCGCCTTCCGGGCGGGTCTTGAAGCGGCGATGCAGCCACATGTATTGGTCCGGCGCCATCAGGATCTCTTTCTCCACCACTTTGTTCATAAAGGCGGCGGCCTCGAGTTCGTTATCCAGCGGGAAGTTTTCCACCGCCGGTTGCATAATCAGCTCATACCCTTTGCCGTCCGGCAGGCGGCGCGGGGTGAACGGAACGATCGCCGGTTTACCCATCCGCACCAGCACGTAGCTGCCGGTGGTGGTGGCAGCCTTGTCCACCGCGAACAGCGGCACGAAAACGCTGCTGCGCGGGCCGTAGTCGTGATCCGGCGCATACCAGATGATATCACCCTGTTTCAGGGCGCGGATCATGCCTTTGATGTCTTTGCGGTCCAGCATCGATTTGTTGGAACGCATGCGGCCCCAGGTTTGCAGCCAGTCCATCAGCTTGTTGTCGTGCGGGCGGTAAACGCCGATGCCCGGGTTGTGAATGCCGAAGATGCGCGCGCCCAGCTCCAGCGTCAAAAAGTGCAGGCCAATCAGCAACACGCCCTGCTGGTTGTCGCGCGCTTGTTGGATGTGCTCCAGGCCACTGACCTTGAACCAGCGCTCGATGCGCCAGTTGGGCCAGAACCACGCCATGCCGGTTTCAAACAGCCCCATGCCGACCGATTCGAAATTCTTTACCACCAGCGCATCGCGTTCGGCCTGCGGCATGTCGGGAAAACAGAGCTCGAGGTTGCGTTGGGCGATAGCGACGCGTCGCTTGAGAAAGCGCATGGAAAATCGCCCAATCGAGGTGCCGAGCCAGTAGATGACGGGGTAAGGCAGCAACACCAGCAGGTACAGCAAGCCGATGCCGACCCAGGTCAGCCAATAGCGCGGATGCAATAAGGAACGATTGAAAGTAGGAACTTGAGTCATGGGTTCTCTGTTTGAATACGGTTGTTTAAGTGTAATGACAGAGTCATCGCATGGTCTGGCAGCCGGGTGAGCTCGGCGGCAAGGTTCGTTTCTGCCGTTTGTTTGCGACTATTGTGGCATTTTTCTGGCGATCCGGGAAAACACAACGCATTAAAATCCCTCTTTGGGCGTTAAATATGCATCGAATGCCGAATTTTTCCACAATCTTTCCTGCCAAAGATAATGGCGATATTATTACTGGTAATTATTCATAGGGTAAATATTTTGGCACCATGGATCAGTGCGGGGCTGCTGGTTTTGGGCGCGACGGTCGGCAGCGTTGGCGCGCATCTGCAGGTGAACGCGATATTGGCGCTCGCCGGCGTGATGATGGCGCTCGGCATAGTGGCTTCTGCGTTTACCGAAGGCGACGGACACTGAACGGGGCGCTGGCGCCAGGGCTGCGCGGCGGCGGTTTTTCGGGTATGATATGCGCCGCGCGCGGGCCGGCAGGCGGCGCGCGATAATCAGTCACCTCCCGAAAGACAGGAAAGTACACCATGCCAGTGTTACATAACCGAATTTCTAATGAGGAACTGAAGGCGCGCATGCTGGCGGAAACCGAGCCGCGCACCACAGTTTCTTTTTACAAATACTTCTCCATCGACGATCCCAAAGCGTTTCGCGACAGCCTGTACGTTCAGTTCGAAAAACTGAAGGTGTTCGGCCGCATCTACGTGGCGAAAGAGGGCATCAACGCGCAGATCAGCGTGCCGCAGCATCACTTCGACGCGTTCAAAGCCGCGCTGTTCGCCTCGCACCCGGCGCTGGATCAGGTACGCCTGAATATTGCGCTCGAAGACGATGGCAAATCCTTCTGGGTACTACGCCTCAAGGTGCGTGAGCGCATCGTGGCCGACGGCATCGATGACGAGAGCTTCGACCCAAGCAACGTCGGCGAGTATCTGCAGGCCGATCGCGTCAATCAGATGATAGACGATCCGAATACGGTATTCGTCGATATGCGCAACCACTATGAGTACGAAGTCGGCCATTTCGAAAACGCCATTGAGGTGCCGTCGGATACTTTCCGCGATCAGCTGCCGATGGCGGTGGAGATGCTGCAGGACAGTAAAGACAAGAATATTGTCATGTATTGCACCGGCGGCATTCGCTGTGAAAAAGCCAGCGCCTATATGCTGCACAAAGGCTTTAAAAACATCTACCACGTGGAAGGCGGGATTATCGAGTACACCCGCAAAGCGAAAGAACAGGGGTTGCCGCTGAAGTTTATCGGCAAAAACTTCGTGTTCGATGAGCGTATGGGTGAGCGCATCTCCGACGATGTGATCGCCAACTGCCACCAGTGTGGAGCGCCGTGCGACACCCATACCAACTGCAAGAACGACGGTTGCCATCTGCTGTTCATTCAGTGCCCGAGCTGCGCCGCCAAATTTGAAGGGTGCTGTAGCGAGATTTGCCGCGAAGAGCTGAAGCTGCCGCGCGAAGAGCAACGCGCGCGCCGTGCCGGCCGTGAAAACGGCGTCAAGATCTTCAATAAGTCAAAAGGCTTGTTGCAGACTACGATGCACATCCCGGCACCGGAAGAAGAAGGCCCAGCCCGCTGAGCCTGAGGAAATGAGAAGCCCGGCCGCCAAACCGGGCTTTTTTTTATTTATTTCTCGCGTACGCCTTCTACGGAGATAATCAGCTCAACGTCTTGCGACGCCGGGCCCAGATCGGTGGTGATGCCGAAATCTTTCAGCTTGATCTTACCGTTGGCCTCAAAGCCGGCGCGGTAGCCGCCCCACGGATCGTTGCCCTGGCCAATCAGTTTGGCGTCCAGCGTAACGGGCTTGGTCACGCCGTTCAGCGTCAGGTTGCCGACCACCGCATAACCGTCGCCGCTTTTCTTCACGTCGGTGGATTCAAACTTGGCTTGCTTGTTCTTCTCCACGTTGAGG
This sequence comes from Serratia sp. CY47444, assembly GCF_052168635.1. Taxonomy (NCBI): domain Bacteria; kingdom Pseudomonadati; phylum Pseudomonadota; class Gammaproteobacteria; order Enterobacterales; family Yersiniaceae; genus Serratia; species Serratia sp. CY47444. The sequence continues at coordinate 26,570 of NZ_JBJNMH010000014.1, read as the reverse complement.
AACTCGGCGCTGCGCAGGTGCTTGTCGCGCTCGGCGTGGTTGGTGTCGACGCTGGCGGTATTGATGGTCACGTTGACCTTGTCCTTGGACGGATCTTTTTCGTCGAAGGTGAAGCCGCCGTCGAAGTCTTTAAAGCTGCCATACAGCCAGCTGTAGCCCAGGTGCTGGATGCGGAACTCGATAAAGGCGTGCTGGCCCTGTTTGTCGATCTTGTAGTCCGCCGCCAGTGCGGAACCGGCGCTCAGCAGCAGGGCGCCTGCGGTCAGGCCCAATACGGTCTTTTTCAACATAGCAATCTCCATAAATCCAAAGGTTAATCGGCGCTGCTACCCAGCATCCGTTTCAAAGTGACATCACGATCGATAAAGTGATGTTTAAGCGCGGCCAGCCCGTGCAGTACCGAAAGCACTACCACGGCCCAGGCCAGGTAAAGGTGTATGGCGCCGGCGGTGTCGGCCTGTTCCGCCATGCCGGTGACGGTGGCGGGCACGTCGAACCAGCCGAATACGCTGATCGGTTGGCCGTCGGCGGTCGAGATCAGATAGCCGCTGATCAGAATGCCGAACAGCACGGCATACAGCGCCAGATGCGCGAGAATAGCGCTGACGCGAGTGAGGCGACCATAGCTGGCCAGCGGCTTGGGTGGCGGCGAGACAAAGCGCCAGATCACGCGGATCACCATCACGATGAACAGCAGCGTGCCAATGCTTTTGTGGATCTCCGGCGCCTGATGGTACCAGACGTCGTAATAGCCCAGCGTAACCATCCACAGACCGAGTGCGAACATGCCGTACACCGTCAGCGCCACCAGCCAGTGGATTAACACTGACACATGGCCGAAACGATCGGCGGTATTTTTCCAGAGCATCCTGTTTCCTTCGATTACCGATTGGCTGGCTGCAATAATTAAACTTTAGGAAACATAAAATCAATAATAAATTTAACTATGTTACTTCTTAGAAATATTAGTCAGTGAATTTGTTTGAGATGTTCGGGCTTCATCAGATAAATCGTTGAAGATGATATTATTTCCCTCATGGGGCGGTTGTGCTAGTTGTTGAAAATTAGGCTTATTATCTATTAATGTCAGCTTTTGTCATTTTACGTAAATCGTCCATGAGTTGCTCGGTGGAATTATTTGTTGGCAAACGTTATGCCTATTTCTTGCGGCAAAGAGCAGGGCGGAAAGATTAATTTTTTCGAACGGTTAGGCGAAATCCTCTGCGGCGTGACGGTGGACTTTGCTACCATTAGCGCCAAGAGTCGGCTCTTGGTGGCCGGTTAACCCAGTGAAATAACAAGGAAACGTCATGGGCCGAACCCGTGTGACCGACAGTAGCCTGCGTCTGGCCGTCCTGCTGGCGATGTTGGTGATCATTTTGGCCGGGGTGAAAGCCGCCGCCGACATCGTGGTGCCGTTTTTGCTGGCGGTGTTCCTCGCCATGGTGCTGAACCCGCTGGTGGCGATGCTGGAACGCCGACGAGTGCCGCGTATCGTCGGGGTGACGCTGCTGGTGACGGCGGTGATCGTGGTCGTGATGCTGTTTATCGGTATGCTGGGTGCTTCGCTCAATGAGTTCGCCCGCTCGCTGCCCCAGTACCGCGGCATGATGATCGAGAAGCTGCGCGAGCTGCAGCATTACGCCGATCGCTTCAATATCAGTCTCTCCAGCGAAGCGATGCTGCAGTATGTCGATCCCAGCGCGGCGATGAATCTGGTCACCCGCATGCTGGGGCACCTGTCTGGCGCCATGACCAACGTCTTCCTGCTGCTGATGACCGTGGTGTTTATGCTGTTCGAAGTGCAGCTGCTGCCGTATAAGCTGCAGCAGGCGCTGGATAAGCCGAACGAGGGGCTCGCCGCGGTGCGGCGGGCGCTGGACGGCGTGACACGTTATCTGGTGATTAAAACCATCATCAGCCTGGCCACTGGGGTGATCGTCTGGATCTTCCTGGCGGCGGTCGGCGTGCGTTTTGCCTTTATCTGGGGGCTGCTGGCGTTTCTGCTTAACTACATTCCCAACATTGGCTCGGTATTGGCCGCCATTCCGCCGCTGATTCAGGCGCTGTTGTTCAACGGATTGGGTGATGCGCTGGTGGTGGCGGGTGGCTTTATCGCTGTCAACATGGTGATCGGCAATATCCTCGAGCCGCGCGTGATGGGGCGCGGGCTGGGGCTGTCGACGCTGGTGGTGTTCCTGTCGCTGATCTTCTGGGGCTGGCTGCTCGGCCCGGTGGGCATGCTGCTGTCGGTGCCGCTGACGATCGTGGCGCGCATCGCGCTGGAGACCACCGAAGACGGCTATCGGCTGGCGGTTATCCTGGGGGACGGTCGCCCGCCGCGCCAGCCTCCAGCGGCGCCGGAGTGAGGAATATTTTGCCATTCACGCCGGGCTGGGCGGCGTGGTGCAGCGCCGCTGCGTAGTGAGGCAAAGGATAAATCGCGGCGGGTGGGCGCAGCGCCAGCTGGCCGCGTCGCAACAGCTGGAATAACTGATAAAACGCCGTCTGCCATTGCGCCGGTGCCGCCTGTGCGTTCCATTTGCGCAAGTGGAACAGCGAAGCCCGCAGCTTTAACTCGTCCACCACGCGCCGCCAGTCTACCTGGCGGCCGCTAAGCAGGCCCAGCGCCACAAAATCGCCGCCGGTGCGGACCGCCCGCGCCAACTGCAATCCGTCTTCGCCGCCGATGCAGTCGATGGCCGCACGGGCGCCAAAATTCGTCATTTCCACCAGCTGCGACGCTTCGATAACGCGCCAGGCGCCGGCGGCCAGTAACGCCTGGCGATGAGCGGTGTTGCGCACCACGACCGCCAGACGAATGCCGCGCAGCGCCGTCATCTGCGCCAACAGCAGGCTAACGGCGGAACCGCCGCCGTTGAGCAGCAGTAAGTCGCCGGCGTTGAGCGGCAGCCATTGCGTCAACAGCACCCAGCAGGTGAGCGGGTTGATATAGATTTGCGCTGCGCAGGCGTCGTCGATGTCGTCCGGCACCCAGATCACCCGATCTTCAGGCAGCGTGACGAACGTTTGCCAACTGCCGTTACCCGCTACCGCCAGCGCGCGGCGGCCCGTTGAATGCCCATTCTGCGGGTTGACGACGACGCCCACGCCTTCATATCCCGGCACCTGAGGAAGGGCGATGCGGTGCGCGTATTGGCCGTGGATCGGGATCAGATCGGAAGGGTTGATCGGGGCATAGCGCATCTGCAATAACCGCTGTCCGGGGCGCAGCAGCGGTCTGCTCATCTGCTGCAATTCCAGCACCTGGGCAGGATCACCGAAGCGGTTGAAGCTCAATCGGGGAAATAACGGCGGCATGGATTACATGACGAAGAAGAAATAGACATCCAACGCCAGCAGCACTAGCCACAGACACAGGTACAGCACCAGGTGCTCACGCACGTTGTTGACGATAGCCGCCAGTATTCGGTTTAACATTTCAGCTGCCTGAAGAAAGGGACCTTTGATTATAGTCCTTTTCTCGGCGTCTTTTACAGCGCGCCGCGCGTGAGTGCGGGAAGAGAGGCGATAAAAAAGCCTGCGTTATCGCAGGCTTGAGGTTACACGGCCAGCAGCGCCAGCGGCGTCGAATTTGTTGGCGTGCTCGGCGGGTAGAAATAGCGCAGCACGTTATACAGCGAGTAGAACTCCAGCCGGTTGCGCGCGTTGATCTTCTCCGTGATGTGACGCTTGTGCACGTACACCGTATGCGAGCTGATTTGCAGCTTTTTCGCGATGCGATAGTTGGGCATCTCCGCCATCCAATATTTCATCACCGTCAGTTCCTGCGGACTGAACAAGGAACGCTCTTCGCCGTCATCGGCCAGCGCCAGCGGATTTTCGCGCAGCGTGCGTAAAGTGAGTGGCAGAATGCTTTTATTGAACAGAAAGGCGTTATCGGCGATGCGCATTGGCGTTTCGCTGTAAGGGTAAGGCGTATCGAGATAGATAAACAGCAAGGCAGACTGGCTGGCTTCCATAAACGCCAGCAGCTGCGCGTCTGCTTCGTTATAACGGCACTGGTTGCTGAGGTTCACCAGAATGTGGCTCGGCTGAAAGCTGGCCAACAGCGGCGTAGCGTATTCAATGCTGTGGCAGCACTTGATCGTCGTAATCCCACTATCAGCAAAGTAGCTGGCTATACCGACCCGGGTGAAGCAGCATTCGTCCACGACAAGTAGTTTCATGGTGACGTCCTTGTTGAAAGCCGATGGAGCATATCTTCTGTAAAATAGGACTTACACTGCAAGTGTTCAATTCGGAAATTCAAATGCTGAATATAAGAAATTTCCGTTATCAGGATTTTTACTTGGTATTTAAAAGAGTTAGCAGGTTAATAAATTGTAACCGCTAAATTTTGCTGTCCAGGGTACGACGGCAACCTGGACAGAGAAATCCTTCGCTTAGCTAAATCGTTTCAGACCAAAGCTGGAGACGTCGACCGGCGGCGCTTTGTCCTGCGCGAACAGCGCGGCAATCTCACCCAACGCGCTGGCGAACTTGAAGCCGTGGCCGCTCAATCCACTGATAACCATCAGGCGATCGCAATCCGGCAGCGTATCGATAATAAAGTCTTCGTCGGGGCTCATATCATAACTGCAGGCTTCGCCGTGTAAACATACGCCTACACCCGGTAAAAATTGCCGCAGGAAGGAGAAAACTTCCGTGCCGTCGCTGGCGTAGCTGCCGAAGGGTTTGCGCTGCTCGGGGGCATCCATCGGCTGGCCGCCGTCGTGCTTGCCTACTTTCAGGCCGTCGTTATCCGCCGGGAAACCGTAATAGTGCGTGCCGTCTTGCGCTTCGACGGTAAAGGCCGGGAAACGATTGTTCACGCTGTAGCGGCCATCTGCCTGATGCCAGGAGAAGACTTTGCGCAGTGGCGCGACGGGTAACTGCGGCAACAGCGCTTTGACCCAGGTACCGGCGGTGATCACCGCTTTTCGCGCCGTGAAACGCCCTTCGCCGGTGATGACCTCAACGCCGCCATCGATAGGCTCCACCGCGCTGACCGGGCAGTTGAACAACTGGCTGCAGCCGGCTTCTTTTGCTAGCTTGATCAGAGTGGCTATCGCCAGCTCAGCATGCAGGAAGCCGGCGTCGGGCTCGAACACGCCGACATAACCTTCCGGGGCCCGGAATTCCGGCCAGCGTTGAGCGATCTGTTCGGCGCTGAGGGTTTGCGCATTCAGACGGAATGTTTGCGCGCTCTGCTGAGCATTGCGAATGAAGTCGGAGTGCTGCGGCCCCAAATTGAGGACGCCGCACGACTGAAACAGTTCCTCGCCGGATTGTTGAATCAGCGCATTCCACAGCGCCTGGGCGCGTAGCACCAGCGGCACGTACTTTTCGCCTTCGCCGTAAGCGTGACGGATGATGCGGGTATCGCCGTGATGGCTGCCGTTGCGGTGCGGGGGAATGGCGCTGTCGATCATCAGCACTTTCAAGCCGGCCCGCGTGGCGTAATAGCCTGCCGCTGCGCCGACGGAACCGCTGCCCACCACAATCAAATCATATTCCACGTACCCACCCTCTCTGATAGCGATTTCTTATCGCCCCATGATAAAAGGTTGGCGAGCGCAATGCACTGATTGAACGATGAAAGGCAAAGAAAAAGGCGCCGGGAATGGTCACGGCGCCTTAGAGGTTAGGAGACGATAAATCAATGTTTTCTGCGATCAAGATCCTGGTAATCCGTAGCTTCAATCTTGGCGATGCCGGCTTCTAAGATATTGATTAATTGACGGGCGACATCTGTAGTCAGCCAAAGCGTTCGGTCTACTTGGGCTTCTTCGGGCGTTTGGTCTAGTGAAGACAGGTAATGAAGGCGTATCATCATGGCGTCGTAAACGTCGACAGTACTGATATCCCAACCGACAAGCGGGTGCGTCTGAATTACTTCATCATTTCTGTCCATAAAGACCCCTTATTGAGTAGTAACTACCGTGAGTGACTAACGAGGATCAATGCGGCTCATCATCATGAGAGCAATTACAGTATACGCATCCGCTTTCATCGGTGGAGGGGGTTGTCACCGAAATTTGCAAAATAAATATTTATTTGAACAATTATTCTACAAATTTGCAGGTGCAGCAGTGGACGAGTCAAGCGCAGCGCGTTATTCCGCGTCGGCAGGTGGCGATGCACCATGCAGACATTTTTCCAGCTCTTCGGCCAAATGGGCGAAATGCTTTTGCGTTTCGGCATCACGATTCTGGCTGTGCGATTCCAGCTTCAGGCTGTGGATCAGCCGTTGGTTGGCTTTGTCATCCAGGCTGAAGGCCAGATAAGAGAAAGCTACTTCCAGTACGTTCAAGCGCCTTTTCTGATCGGCAATCAGCGCCAGCAGTTCGCCAAACGTCATTGCGTCTTCGGATTTCACCTTGTCCGGGGCCATGCTTACTCCTTTGCGTTAAATACAGCGCTGAGGCAGATTTTGTTTCAGAGTAAGGGTAAGCGATGAATGGGCAGGGCGCCAGAAACAAAAAAGCCGGAGAGCGACCCCCGGCAAAAACAGCATTGCAGTGTTATTCTGCGCTAAACCATTCGTCCGCGCTTTCCCAGGTTTCCTGAAGGATTTCCTCGATCAGATCCCGATCGGTTTTGGCGCCCCCCAGCACGGAGAGCCCGTTGGCGCCGGCATAACGTACATGAACGACGGCGTCTGGAAACTGGCGATTGACCCGTTTGCCCAGTTCACCGGTCAGCGCCTCAATGGCGCCCGACGGCAGCGGCCGGGTTTTATCTAGAGTGACTTCAACACGCATAATTGCCCCCGAAGCGATTTACTGTTTATTTATACAGTTAACCGAGTGCGAGGGCAAGAGGGCGATGCAAAAATATCAGTCTTTCAGCGACCAGTTCAGGGTTTCACCCGCCAGGAAGGGGATCACGGATTCATTGCCGAGGGTAATCTCTTCCGGTTGGGTGGTTGGCACGCGCTGCAGTTCGATGAAGTCTTCGTTGAGCGGCAGGCCATAGAAGCGTGGGCCGTTGAGCGAGCAGAAAGCCTCGAAGTGCTCCAGTGCGCCGAGCTGTTCGAAGACCGCTGCGTAAGCCGGGATGGCATTCGGCGCATTGAAGCAGCCGGCACAGCCGCAGCTGGACTCTTTGCGATGCTTGAGGTGCGGCGCGGAGTCGGTGCCGAGGAAGAAACGGTCCGAGCCGCTGGCAACCGCCTGACGCAGCGCTTCCTGATGGACGTTGCGCTTGAGGATCGGTAGGCAGAACAGGTGTGGGCGAATGCCGCCGACCAGCATGTGGTTGCGGTTGAACATCAGGTGTTGCGGCGTGATGGTGGCGCCGAGGAAACGGTTGCCTGCCTGCACGTACTGTGCCGCTTCTTTGGTGGTGATGTGCTCGAAGACGATTTTCAGCTCCGGGAAGTGACGGCGGATAGGTTCCATCACCTGTTCGATAAAGCGCGCCTCGCGGTCGAAAATATCGACGGCAGGATCGGTCACTTCACCGTGGATCAGCAGCGGCATGCCGATTTTTTGCATTTGCTCGAACAGTGGGTAAATGCCGGTCACGTCGCTGACGCCGTGGCTGGAGTTGGTGGTGGCGTTGGCCGGATACAGCTTGGCGGCGGTAAACACCCCTTGCTCGAAACCGCTGACCAGTTCACTGGCCGCCAGAGAGTTGGTCAGGTAACAGGTCATCAGCGGAGTGAAGTTGTGACCCTGCGGCACCGCCGCCAGAATCCGATCGCGGTAGGCGCGTGCGGCGGCCACGGTCGTCACGGGCGGAACCAGGTTCGGCATCACGATCGCCCGGCCAAATACCTGGCTGGTATAGGGCACCACCGTTTTCAGCATCTCATCGTCACGCAGGTGGATATGCCAGTCGTCTGGGCGGCGGATTTTCAGAACTTGAGGTTGTGCGGTCATCTAGCTAGGCTCCGGCGGTCAAATACGTCTAATGAAAAGCGAATAATGGGTTTATTCACGCCGGGGTGTAAGGATAAGCGGAAAGTGCCGCAGATGCATCTGTTTGTTGGCGACAAGTTGAAATCAACGGCGCAGCAGGCGCATAGTGACAAGGATTTCAACGATGCCGACGCCAATACCGTCGACTTTCATCAAGTGGAAAGGGAGAAAACAATGGAAGTACGCGTTATCGCCACCCTGCAAGCGAAAGCGGGATTTGAGGCCGCAGTCAGTGAAGCGGTGCACGACATTCTCGAGCCGAGCCGCCAGGAGCTGGGCAACCTGCAATATGATTTGCATCGCGATCTGGAAAAGCCGGGCACCTTCGTGTTCTTTGAGCGTTGGGCCAGCAGCGAGGCGCTGGATAAGCATAATGAGACGGCGCATTTTCAGCAGTTCGTCAGTCGACTTGACGGCAAGTTGGATGTTCTGGACATCAAGAAACTGAAAAAGATCGCCTGAGCTTTTTACAGGCAAGAAAAAACCCGCCGATGGCGGGTTTTTTTAGGGTTGCAGATTAACTTATTCGTTAACCGGCTGCGGCTTTGTGGCAGGCGCGGTGGCCTGGCTCACTGCCGAGTGACCACCGGCTGAACCTTTGCCTTCAAAGTTGAAGGAAGGGCGCTGCCAGTTGCTGTGCTTGCGTTCTTCCGGCACGTAGGCTGGCGCAGGCGCTTTAGTCATCGGCGCAGTGGCGATGTGTTTGTACAGCGCGTCCTGCACGGCTTTCACCGGCGCCGGCTGCTGCGCAACTGCAGGTGCAGGTTCTGCGGCGATTGGCGCTGGGGCTTTTTCGACCGGAGCAGCTTCCACGGAGGTTGCCGCAGGTGCGGCTTCTACCACTGGCGTTTCTTCCGCTGGCGTGGCTTCTACCACTGGCGTTTCTTCCGCTGGCGTGGCTTCTACAACCGGTACAACTTCGACCACAGGCTCGTCTTCCGTTGGCGCAGGTTCAACCACTGGCTCTACAGCTACGGTTTCAGCTACCGGCTCGGCTTCCACTGCAGGGGCAGTCTCTTCCACTTTCGGCTGTTCAACTGCAACAGCTGCTGGGGCGGTTTCCACCGGCGCCGGGATTTCCTCGGCCGGAGTGGCTACAACCGGTGCTACGACTGCAGCTTCTTCCGTTACGGTAACGCTAGCAGTTTCAACGGCGGCTTCGGGTGCCGGTCCGTTGACGCTGGCCGCGGTCTGAGTGTCTTCCACGGTAACGCTGTGCTGTTCAACCGCTGCGGTGACAACCGGCGCCTGCTCTACGGCTTCGGTTTGCACTTCGGCTTCTTCAACCTGAGCGACCGGGTAGCTTACCCATACTTTGCCTGATGCCATTTCCGGCGAAGCGAACGCGCCCGCCAACGGCATTGGGGATTGCAGCGGGTAACGTTCATCGCGGTAACGACGGCGACGCTGGCCGCTGACGCGCAGGTGACGCGGTGAACGACGGGAACGACGCGGCATGCCTTCGCCGTTGCCGCGGCTTTCGCCCTGGGCATCGTCTTCCTGCTGTGCGGCAACGGTTTCCGGCAACAGCTTGACGCTATCGTCGGCGGTCGGCTGCGCGTCTTCGGCTTTCGCTACCGGCGCTTTCGGCGCCAACAGCTCTTCCGCTGCACGCTGCAGCTCTTCTTCCGCAGACAGGATACGCACTTTCTGCGACAGAGGGCGGCGCTGACGGCGCTGCATGTTCTGCTGCTGGCGCTCTTCCTGCTCTTCGTCGGTACTCTCGACTGCGTCAACGCTTTCCAGCGCTTTCACTTCCTGCTGAGCCTGACGTTTCTCTTCCTGACGACGACGCTGGCGTTCAGCACGCTGCTCACGGCGTTGCTGCTGATCTTCGCGCGGCGCTTTAGCACCTTCTTCCGAAGCGGTTTCCTCCGCTACCGGCGTGTTCTGCTGCTGGTTGCGGCGGTTACGGCGCTGTTCATCGCGGGATTCACGCGATTCACGGCCTTCACGGTTCTCACGCGGTTCACGGTTATCGCGCTCGCGATTGTCACGGCCTTCACCGCGCTCTTTACGCTCGCCGCGTTCCGGGCGATCGCCACGGTCGCTACGCTCACCGCGCTCTTTACGGCCGGTGCCTTGACGGCGCTGACCGCGACGATCCTGACGACGGTTCTCACCGTTGCCTTCCGCCTTCGGCGTTTCGGCCGGTTTGGCTTCTTCGACGGCAGGTTGTTCTTCACCGGCGAACAAGTTCTTCAGACCACCGAACAGGCGGCCCAGGAAGCCCGGTTTAGCGGCGGCCGGCGCTGCGGCTTTAGTCTTGGCGGCTGCAGCGACAGGTTTGGCAACGGCGACGGGTTCTTCAGCCGGCGGCGGCACATCGGCGGACAGGGAGAAGGAAGCCAGGGCCGGTTGCTCCGGACGCTTGCGTTCCATCGGCGCATCTTCCAGCGGACGCTCCATGTCTTCTTCGTGCAGTTTCGGCAGCAGGTAGCTGAGGGTAGAGGTTTCCTCGCCCTTGCGCACGCGCAGCACCGAGTAGTGCGGGGTTTGCATTTCATCGTTCGGCACGATGACGGCTTTCACGCCACCCTGACGTTTTTCGATCGCGCTGACGGATTCGCGCTTTTCGTTCAGCAGGTACGAAGCGACCTGAACCGGCACGATAGCGTGAACTTCTTTGGTGTTTTCCTTCAGCGCTTCTTCTTCGATCAGGCGCAGGATGGACAGCGCCAGCGATTCGTTGTCTCGGATGGTACCGGTGCCGTTACAGCGTGGGCACACGTGGTGGCTGGACTCACCCAGCGACGGGCTGAGGCGCTGGCGTGACATTTCCAGCAGGCCGAAGCGGGAGATGCGGCCGATTTGGATGCGCGCGCGGTCTTGACGCACGGCGTCGCGCAAGCGGTTTTCCACTTCGCGCTGGTGGCGTACCGGCGTCATGTCGATGAAGTCGATGACGATCAGGCCGCCGAGGTCGCGCAGGCGCAGCTGGCGAGCGATCTCGTCCGCCGCTTCCAGGTTGGTGTTGAACGCCGTCTCTTCGATGTCGCCGCCGCGGGTTGCGCGTGCGGAGTTGATGTCGATGGCGGTCAGCGCTTCGGTGCTGTCGATGACGATCGAGCCGCCGGACGGCAGGCGCACTTCGCGCTGGAAGGCGGATTCGATCTGCGATTCGATCTGATAGTGGCTGAACAGAGGAATTTCACCGCTGTACAGTTTGATTTTGCTGCTGAAATCCGGGCGGCCCAGCGCAGCGATGTGCTCTTTGGCCAGATCGAGAATTTTCGGGTTGTCGATCAGGATTTCGCCGATGTCCGGGCGCAGATAATCGCGGAAGGCACGCACGATAACGTTGCTTTCCTGGTGGATCAGGAACGGTGCAGGGCGGCCTTCGGCGGCTTTTTTAATCGCTTCCCAGTGCTTCAGACGGAAGGAGAGATCCCACTGCAGCGCGTCGGCGGATTTGCCTACGCCCGCGGTGCGAACGATCAGGCCCATGCCGTCTGGCAGTTGCAGCGAAGAGAGCGCTTCTTTCAGCTCGGTACGATCGTCACCCTCGATGCGGCGAGAAATACCGCCGGCGCGCGGGTTGTTCGGCATCAGCACCAGATAGCTGCCCGCCAGGCTGATGAAGGTGGTCAAGGCGGCGCCTTTGTTGCCACGTTCTTCTTTGTCTACCTGAACGATGACTTCCTGGCCTTCGCGCAGCACATCTTTGATGTTCGGGCGGCCATGGGAAGAGTAATTGCTAGGGAAGTATTCGCGGGCGATTTCTTTAAGAGGGAGGAAACCATGTCGTTCTGCGCCGTAGTCCACGAACGCGGCTTCAAGACTTGGTTCAATGCGGGTGATTTTGCCTTTGTAAATATTCGCTTTTTTCTGCTCATGACCCGGACTTTCGATATCCAAATCATACAGCCGCTGTCCATCTACGAGGGCAACACGCAACTCTTCCTGCTGAGTTGCGTTAATCAACATTCTTTTCATCTTAACTTACTCGTTATTTTTACATTATCGACAAAGCTGCGGGCAAAATAACCTCATGGCCGGAGTTAAACCGAAAGCCCCGTGTCTTCTCGCAAAGCCGTCAACCTCACGGTTGTCGCCTGCATAGGGGCGCATTATCTCGGTAAGCCTGCTTTTCTTTGTGAAAGACAGCACTTTTACTAGGGGAATAGCCTCTGATTTACGTCGACAGATCTGATTCCATTTGCCGGCCAAGCTGCAACCCGCAGCCCGCTAATTGTTTGATTTCGCATTACGTCTTACGCCATTGCTGCGTTTTTGCGCAATCAGACAAATTTTATAATTCCACCGTTTTCCCTGTTTAACGAGAATCAACGCGGAAAGTGACTGCATTATTCCACTGCTGATGCCGTTATAGCAAGGTGACTTTTCCTTAACTGCGGAAGAAATCGCAAACGTTCAAATCGGCTTGCTGCCTTATTGTCCGCTGGGGTTTCGCCCGCCGTCAGAGAGACAGTTAAGCACAGAAAAAGATGTGGCGCTATTCACGCGCTCTATTTAGAATCCCGCACCATGAAAACGAACAATCCAGCAGTACAATTCATCACGATTTCCGACGACGAAGCCGGTCAGAGAATCGACAACTTTCTGCTCGCTCGCCTGAAAGGCGTGCCGAAGAGCATGATTTATCGCATCGTGCGTAAAGGCGAGGTGCGGGTTAATAAAGGGCGCATCAAGGCCGAATACAAATTGGCGGCCGGCGACGTGGTGCGCGTACCGCCGGTGCGCGTAGCCGAGCGCGAAGAGGCGCCGGTGTCGGCGAAGCTGGATAAAGTGGCCGCACTGGCAGACTGCATCCTGTATGAGGACGACCACCTGCTGATCCTCAACAAACCTTCCGGCACCGCGGTGCACGGCGGCAGCGGCCTGAGCTTCGGCGTGATTGAAGGGCTGCGCGCGCTGCGCCCGGAAGCCCGCTTCCTGGAGCTGGTGCATCGCCTGGATCGCGACACCTCCGGCGTGCTGCTGGTCGCCAAGAAGCGTTCGGCGCTGCGTTCGCTGCATGAACAGCTGCGGTTGAAAGGCATGCAGAAAGATTATCTGGCGCTGGTGCGCGGCCAATGGCAGTCCCACTGCAAGGCCGTACAGGCGCCGCTGCTGAAAAACATTCTGCAAAGCGGCGAACGTATCGTGCGCGTCAACAGCGAAGGCAAGCCTTCGGAAACCCGCTTCAAGGTGGAGGAGCGTTACGAATTCGCCACCCTGGTGAAGGCCAGCCCGATCACCGGGCGTACTCACCAGATCCGCGTGCACACGCTGCATGCCGGGCATCCGATCGCTTTTGACGATCGCTATGGCGACCGCGAGTTCGATCGTCAGCTGGCGGGTACCGGCCTGAAGCGGCTGTTCCTGCACGCTGCGGCGCTGCGCTTCGAGCATCCGGCCACCGGCGAAACGATGCGCATCGAAGCGCCGATGGATGAAGAACTGCGTCACTGCCTGCAGGTGCTGCGCCAGCAGGCGACCAAATAATCCGTGTCAGACCAGCGGGTTGATGCCTTCAGCCCGCAACATCTCCAACAGCGCGATCAACGGCAGGCCGATCAGGGTGTTCGGATCCCGGCCTTCCAGCCTGTCGAACAACGCGATCCCCAATCCCTCGCTCTTGAAACTGCCCGCGCAGTTCAGCGGTTGCTCTAGACGCACATAGGCGGCGATCTCCGCCTCGCTCAGCGCGCGAAAATGCACGTGGAAAGGCTCGCACAGGGCCTGCAGCTGCTTGCTGCGGCTGTTGTACAGCGCCAGGCCGGTATAGAAGGTCACGGCCTGACCGCTGGCCTGGCGCAGCTGCGCCCGGGCGTTCACCTCGGTATGGGGCTTGCCGGTGATGCTGCCATCGATCACGCAGACCTGATCGGAACCGATGATCAGATGCTCGGGGTAGGCGAGGGCCAGCGCCTGAGCCTTCGCTGTCGCCAGGCGCAGCACCAGCGCTTCGGCGCTTTCACCCGGCAGTGGGGTTTCATCCACCTGCGGCGCGGCGCAGTCGAACGGCAGTTGCAGTTTCTCCAGCAGCATTTTTCGATAGGGGGAGGTGGAGGCTAAAAGCAATCTCTGCATAATTTTTTTCGCAAACCGTAGCGTAAATGGGTACGGCATTTTAAACTGTCGGCCGCTGTGGAAGCGAATATTGGTGAAAGGAGCCGTTTTACGGCCTTTTTCTTTGACTCTATGTCGTTACAAAGTTAATATGCGCGCCCTATGCAAAAGGTAAAATTACCCTTGACCATTGATGCGGTACGTACCGCTCAGAAACGCCTGGACTATGCTGGTGTCTATGCGCCTGAGCAGGTTACTCGTGTTGCCGACTCCGTGGTCAGTGTGGACAGTGATGTTGAGGTGTCGTTGTCGTTTAATATCGACAATCAGCGCCTCGCGGTGATAACAGGGCATGCGGACGTCACGGTAACGTTGATGTGCCAACGCTGTGGAGTCCCGTTCGAACATCAGGTTCACACAACATATTGTTTTAGCCCGGTCGTCAATGATGAGCAGGCTGAGGCATTACCGGAAGCGTACGAACCGATCGAAGTTGACGAGTTTGGCGAAGTCGATCTGTTGGCAATGATTGAAGACGAAATTATTCTTTCACTGCCTGTCGTTCCGGTACATGAATCTGAACACTGTGAAGTGTCCGAAGCGGACATGGTATTTGGCCAACTGCCTCCCGAGGCGGAGAAACCGAATCCGTTTGCCGTATTAGCCAGTTTAAAGCGTAAGTAATTGAGGAGTAAGGTCCATGGCCGTACAACAGAATAAACCAACCCGTTCCAAGCGTGGCATGCGTCGTTCGCACGATGCTCTGACCACGACTACTCTGTCTGTAGACAAAGTATCCGGTGAAACTCACCGTCGTCACCACATCACTGCCGACGGTTTCTACCGCGGTCGCAAGGTTATCGGCTAAGTAGCGATACCTTGACTCGTCTAACCCTGGCGTTAGATGCAATGGGCGGGGACTTCGGTCCCTGCGTCACAGTGCCTGCTTCGTTGCAGGCACTGGCCTCTAATTTACAGCTTCATCTCCTGCTGGTCGGCAATCCCGACGTCATCTCCCCTTTGCTTGCCCATGCCGATCCGGTTCTTCTGGAGCGTCTGCAAGTCGTGCCCGCCGAGTCTGTGATCGCCGGCGACGCAAAACCTTCACAAGCGATACGCGCCAGCCGCGGCACGTCGATGCGCATTGCGCTCGAACAGCTCAGCAGCGGCAATGCGCAGGGCTGCGTCAGCGCCGGCAATACCGGTGCGCTGATGGGGTTGGCGAAGCTGTTGGTCAAGCCGCTGGACGGCATTGAGCGCCCGGCGCTGATGACGGCGATCCCGAATCAGCAACGCAGTAAAACCGTGGTGCTGGATCTGGGCGCCAACGTCGAGTGCGACAGCACCATGCTGGTGCAGTTTGCCGTGATGGGCGCGGTGATGGCGGAAGAGGTGATCGGCATTGCGCAACCGCGGGTGGCGCTGCTGAATATTGGCGAAGAAGAGACCAAAGGCCTGGATAATATCCGCGAAGCGGCCGCTGTGCTAAAAAATACTCCGGCAATCAACTATATTGGTTACCTGGAAGGAAACGAACTGCTCACCGGCAAGACCGACGTGTTGGTCTGCGATGGCTTCGTGGGCAACGTCACCCTGAAAACCATGGAAGGGGTGGTTAGGGTATTCTTATCGCTGCTGAAATCGTCCGGCGACGGAAACAAGCAAGCGTGGTGGCTGAAATTGTTGGGCCGTTGGTTGCAAAAACGGGTGGTTAAGCGGTTCGGCCACCTGAACCCCGACCAGTATAATGGCGCATGTCTGTTAGGATTGCGCAGCACCGTAGTCAAGAGCCACGGCGCTGCGAACCCTCACGCGTTTGCAGTCGCAATCGAACAGGCTGTGCAGGCGGTGCAGCGGCAAGTCCCGGAAAGGATTGCTGCGCGCCTTGAGGCTGTATTACCTAAGAGTGACTGATCGTACATGTATACAAAGATTCTCGGTACGGGGAGTTATTTGCCCGTACAAGTGCGCACCAATGCTGATTTGGAAAAAATGGTGGATACCTCTGACGAATGGATCGTCACGCGTACCGGTATCCGCGAACGTCGCATCGCCGCTGCGGATGAAACCGTCGCGACGATGAGCTTCCAGGCCGCTGAGAAAGCGCTGGAAATGGCAGGTGTGGCTAAAGAAGACATTGGGCTTATCGTCGTGGCGACCACCACCACGACTCACGCATTCCCGAGCGCGGCGTGCCTGGTGCAGCAAATGCTGGGCATCAAAGACTGCGCGGCGTTCGATCTGGCTGCGGCCTGCGCCGGCTTTACTTATGCGCTCAGCGTGGCCGATCAGTACGTGAAAAACGGCGCGGTCAAACATGCGCTGGTTATCGGCGCGGACGTCTTGTCGCGCACGCTGGATCCTGAAGATCGCGGCACCATCATTCTGTTTGGCGATGGTGCGGGTGCGGTGGTGCTGGGGGCGTCTGAAGCGCCGGGCATTCTGTCTACCCATCTGCATGCCGACGGCAGCTACGGCAGCCTGCTGACGCTGCCGTACAAGGATCGTCAGAATCAAGACAAGCCGGCCTATGTCACCATGGCGGGCAACGAAGTCTTCAAAGTTGCGGTTACCGAACTGGCGCGCATCGTCGACGAGACGCTGCAGGCCAACAACATGGACCGCAGCGAGCTGGATTGGCTGGTGCCGCACCAGGCCAACCTGCGCATCATCAGCGCAACGGCGAAAAAGCTGGGCATGGGGATGGACAAAGTGGTGGTGACGCTCGATCGTCACGGCAACACGTCTGCCGCCTCGGTGCCTTCCGCACTGGACGAAGCGGTGCGTGACGGGCGAATTCAGCGTGGCCAACTGGTGCTGCTGGAAGCCTTTGGCGGCGGCTTTACCTGGGGCTCGGCGCTGGTTCGTTTCTGATTTGGACAGGAAGAAAAAATGACGCAATTTGCTTTTGTTTTCCCGGGCCAGGGGTCGCAGACCGTTGGCATGCTGGCCGAGTTGGCCGCACAGTTCCCGATCGTCGAAGAAACCTTCGGCGAGGCTTCTTCCGCCCTGGGTTACGACCTGTGGCAGCTGGTGCAGCAAGGCCCGGCGGAAGAACTGAACAAAACCTGGCAGACCCAACCGGCTCTGCTGGCTGCCTCGGTGGCGATTTTCCGCGTTTGGCAGCAGCAGGGCGGTAAAGCGCCTGCGCTGATGGCGGGTCACAGCCTGGGCGAATACTCGGCGCTGGTCTGCGCCGGCGTGCTGGACTTCAAGGCGGCGATCCGTCTGGTCGAGCTGCGCGGCAAGCTGATGCAGGAAGCGGTGCCGGAAGGTACCGGCGCGATGTACGCCATCATCGGTCTGGATAACGACGCGATCGCCAAGGCGTGCGAAGAGTCTGCGCAGGGGCAGGTGGTTTCTCCGGTCAACTTCAACTCGCCGGGCCAGGTGGTCATCGCCGGCAACAAAGAAGCGGTTGAACGCGCAGGCGCCGCCTGTAAAGCTGCCGGCGCCAAACGTGCGCTGCCGCTGCCGGTGAGCGTGCCTTCGCACTGTGCGCTGATGAAGCCGGCCGCCGACAAGCTGGCCGTGGCGCTGCAGGACATCACCTTCAACGCGCCGCAGGTGCCGGTGGTGAACAACGTCGACGTGCGCACCGAAAACGATCCGGAAGCGATCCGCAGCGCGCTGGTGCGTCAGCTGTACAGCCCGGTGCGTTGGACCGAAAGCGTAGAGTTTATCGCAGCACAGGGAGTGACGTCGCTGCTGGAAGTGGGGCCGGGCAAAGTGCTGACCGGTCTGACTAAACGTATTGTTGACACCCTGACGGCTGCGGCGGTGAACGACACCGCCAGCCTGTCGGCGGCGCTTGAACAATAAAGAGGAAAATGATGAGCTTCGAAGGTAAAATCGTTCTGGTCACCGGCGCAAGCCGCGGTATTGGCCGAGCTATTGCAGAAACGTTTGTGGCACGCGGCGCCAAAGTGATCGGTACCGCGACCAGCGAGAGCGGCGCTGAAGCGATCAGCAGCTACCTGGGCGCAAACGGCAAAGGGTTTATGTTGAACGTTGTTGATGCGCAATCTATCGACAGCGTGCTGGCATCGATTCGCGCCGAATTTGGCGAAATCGACATTTTAGTGAATAATGCCGGCATTACGCGTGATAACCTGCTGATGCGTATGAAGGATGACGAGTGGGAGGATATCCTCGACACCAACCTGACTTCCGTATTCCGCCTGTCAAAAGCGGTAATGCGCGCTATGATGAAAAAGCGGTTTGGCCGTATCATCACCATCGGTTCTGTAGTCGGCACCATGGGGAACGCAGGGCAGGCGAACTACGCGGCGGCTAAAGCCGGCCTGATTGGTTTTAGCAAATCTTTGGCACGTGAAGTTGCTTCACGTGGCATTACGGTCAACGTCGTGGCACCTGGCTTTATTGAGACGGACATGACACGGGCGTTGACAGATGATCAACGCGCAGGCATTTTGTCATCAGTTCCAGCCAACCGGCTGGGCGATGCTAAAGAAATCGCCAGCGCTGTTGCATTTTTGGCCTCTGATGAGGCCGGCTACATCACCGGTGAAACGTTACATGTCAATGGCGGCATGTACATGATTTAAAAAATGTGAAAACCATTTGCGTTATTTGAGGCAAAAACCGCAAAATAGCGTAAAATCGTGGTTTGACCAGCCGGGATTTAGTTGCATCTTTTTCAGCATTTTATACACTACGAAAACCATCGCGAAAGCGAGTTTTGATAGGAAATTTAAGAGTATGAGCACTATCGAAGAACGCGTTAAGAAAATCATTGTTGAGCAACTGGGTGTTAAACAGGAAGAAGTTTTGAACAACGCTTCTTTCGTTGAAGATCTGGGCGCTGATTCTCTTGACACCGTTGAGCTGGTAATGGCACTGGAAGAAGAATTCGACACCGAGATTCCAGACGAAGAAGCTGAGAAGATCACTACTGTTCAGGCAGCTATTGATTTCATCAACGCCAGCCAGCAGTAAGAGAACATATCTAGGCGGTCGTTCGACCGCCTAAGTTTTTTCTATCCCTAGTGTCATATTTTTCCCTCCCTGGAGGACAAACGTGTCTAAGCGTCGAGTAGTTGTGACCGGACTGGGCATGTTGTCTCCTGTCGGCAATACGGTAGAGTCCACGTGGAACGCTCTTCTTGCCGGTCAGAGTGGCATCAGCCTGATCGACCATTTCGATACCACTGCCTATGCGACCAAGTTTGCTGGCCTGGTAAAGAATTTTAATTCTGAGGATTTCATCTCCCGCAAAGATGCGCGCAAGATGGATGCCTTTATCCAGTACGGTATCGCTGCCGGCATGCAAGCCATGCAGGATGCAGGTCTGGACATCACCGAGGCTAACGCCAGCCGTATTGGAGCCGCGATCGGTTCCGGCATCGGCGGCCTGGGTTTGATCGAAGAAAACCACAGTTCACTGGTTAACGGTGGCCCACGGAAAATCAGTCCGTTCTTCGTGCCCTCCACCATCGTGAATATGATTGCAGGCCACCTGACAATCATGTACGGCATGCGTGGCCCAAGCATTTCCATCGCCACCGCCTGTACTTCAGGTGTGCACAACATCGGCCATGCAGCGCGTATCATTGCTTACAATGATGCTGACGTGATGCTGGCCGGTGGGGCAGAGAAAGCCAGCACCCCATTGGGCGTCGGCGGCTTTGGCGCAGCGCGCGCCCTGTCCACCCGTAATGACAACCCGCAGGCGGCGAGCCGTCCGTGGGATAAAGACCGCGACGGCTTCGTGCTGGGCGACGGCGCCGGCATGATGGTGCTGGAAGAGTACGAACACGCGAAAAAACGCGGCGCAAAAATCTATGCCGAAGTGGTTGGCTTTGGGATGAGCAGCGATGCTTATCACATGACGTCACCACCGGAAAACGGCGCAGGCGCTGCGCTGGCGATGGAGAATGCCTTGCTTGATGCCGGTGTGACCCCGTCACAAATCGGTTACATCAACGCGCACGGCACCTCTACGCCGGCGGGCGATCAGGCGGAAGCGCAGGCGGTGAAATCCGTCTTCGGCGCTGATGCCCAGCGCGTGCTGGTGAGCTCGACCAAATCGATGACCGGCCACCTGTTGGGTGCGGCGGGCGCGATCGAGTCCATCTTTACCGTGCTGGCGCTGCGCGATCAGGCGGTACCGCCAACCATCAACCTGGATAACCCGGATGAAGGTTGCGATCTGGACTTCGTGCCTCACGAAGCGCGCCAGGTCAGCAATATGGAGTTCACCCTGTGCAACTCCTTCGGCTTCGGCGGCACCAATGGCTCGCTGATCTTCCGCCGAGTGTAACTCGCGCGGTTGTTCGCTGATGAAAAGCCCGGTTTTTTAACCGGGCTTTTTTACGCCTGGCGTCCGGCCGTCAGCAGGGCTGCGTATTGCCTCGTCGCCTGCTATTCTGCGAGCGTAATGAAATCACCCGGCAACAGGAGGAAGCATGTACTGGATCAACGGACAACGCCACGATGCGCTGGCGCCGAGCGATCGTGGCCTGCAGTTCGGCGATGGCTGCTTTACTACCGCCCGGGTTATCGACGGTAAAATCGAGCTGTTGCCCTGGCACCTAGAGCGGCTGCAGCAAACGGCACAGAGGCTGATGCTGCCCACTACCGATTGGGCTGCTTTCGAGCGCGAGATGGCTCAGGCGGCCGAATCAATTCCGCTCGGCGTGGTCAAAGCGATACTGACGCGCGGCAGCGGCGGGCGGGGCTACAGCCCGACGGGGTGCGAAAATCCAACGCGCATCGTCGCCCGCAGCAGCTACCCTGCGCACTATTTGCAGTGGCGCGAGCAGGGCATCACGCTTGCGCTCAGCCCGGTGGCGCTGGCGCGCAATCCGCTGCTGGCGGGGTTGAAGCATTTGAACCGCCTGGAGCAGGTGCTGATCCGCGCGCATCTTGACCAGACGGCCGCCGACGAGGCACTGGTGCTTGACACTGCCGGTATGCTGGTGGAATGCTGTGCGGCTAATTTGTTCTGGCGTAAGGGAAAAGCGGTGTTTACCCCGGACCTGAGCCAGGCGGGCGTCGCGGGCCTGATGCGGCGGCGGGTGATCGCGCTGCTGGCGGGCTCGGAATACCGTCTGCACTGCGTCAGCGAACCGCTGGAGACGCTGGCCGATGCCGACGAAGTCCTGGTGAGCAACGCGCTGATGCCGCTGCTGCCGGTAAACGTTGCTCAATCATGGCGTTATCATTCGCGCCAGCTGTATGATTTTTTGCGTCCACACTGTTAACCATGGCTGATTGATGAAGAAAAGAAAGCTGAAGGTCCTGTCTGTTATTGTTGTTCTGGTATTGGCGCTGCTGTTTTGGGGCTACCAGAAGATCGAACGCTTTGCCGATACGCCGCTGGCTATCCAGCAAGAAACCATCTTCAAACTGCCTGCCGGCACCGGCCGGGTGGCGCTGGAAGGATTACTGGTGCGCGATAAACTGGTGCGCAACGGCCGCTGGTTCCAGTGGCTGCTGAAACTGGAGCCGGAGCTGGCGGAGTTTAAAGCCGGTACCTACCGGTTCACGCCGGGCATGACGGTGCGCCAGATGCTGAAACTGTTGGCCAGTGGCAAAGAGGCGCAGTTCACCGCACGCTTTATTGAAGGCTCACGACTGCGTGATTGGCAGCAGGTGCTGCAGCAGTCCAAATACCTGAAACACACCCTGGCGGGCAAGAGCGAAGTGGAGATCGCTACAGCGCTCGGCATTCCTGCGGGAGAAACCCCGGAAGGGCATTTGTACCCTGATACCTATCAGTATACCGCCGGCATGAGCGATATCGCGCTGCTCAAACGCGCACATGTTCGTATGAACAAAGCGCTGCAGGCCGCCTGGGACGGCCGCGACACCAGCCTGCCGTATAAAACGCCGGAAGAGTTGCTGACCATGGCCTCGATCGTCGAGAAAGAGACCGCGGTGCCGGAAGAGCGTAGCAAGGTGGCGTCGGTGTTCGTCAACCGTTTGCGCATCGGCATGCGCCTGCAGACCGATCCGACGGTGATCTACGGCATGGGCGAAAGCTATAATGGCAACATCACGCGCAAGGATCTGGAGACGCCGACGCCTTACAACACCTATGTGATCGCCGGCCTGCCGCCAACGCCGATCGCCATGCCGGGCGAGGCCTCGCTGCAAGCGGCCGCCAATCCGGCCAAAACGCCATATCTCTATTTTGTCGCCGACGGCAAGGGTGGGCATACCTTCACCACCAATCTGGCGAGCCATAACCAGGCGGTGCGCGTGTACCGTCAGGCGTTAAAGGAAAAGAATGAAAAGTAAATTCGTTGTAATCGAAGGGCTGGAAGGCGCGGGCAAAACCACAGCGCGTGACACGGTAGTCAATGTGCTGCGCGAACATGGCATCAACGACATCGTTTTCACCCGCGAACCGGGCGGCACACCGCTGGCGGAGAAGCTGCGCGAACTGTTCAAACGCGGCATCGACGGCGAATTGCCGACCATCAAGGCCGAAGTCTTGATGCTGTACGCTGCGCGCGTGCAGCTGGTGGAAACCGTGATCAAACCCGCCCTCGCGCGTGGTGCCTGGGTGGTGGGCGACCGCCACGATCTCTCTTCACAGGCTTACCAGGGCGGCGGCCGCGGTGTGGACCCACAGCTGATGAGCTCGCTGCGCGACACCGTACTGGGGGATTTCCGCCCGGATTTGACGGTTTATCTCGATCTGCCTCCGCTGGTCGGCTTGCAACGCGCGCAGGCGCGCGGCCAGCTGGATCGCATCGAACAGGAGGCGCTGCCGTTCTTCGAACGCACCCGCGCTCGCTATCTTGAGCTGGCGGCGCAGGATGAAACGATCGTTACCGTTGACGCCGCCCAGCCGCTGGAACAGGTGACCGCGGCGATCCGCGACTGCGTCGGCCACTGGCTGCGGCAGCAGGAAGGCGCATAATGAACTGGTACCCGTGGCTGAATGGCCCTTATCGCCAGCTGATTGGGCAGTACGCCGACGGTCGCGGCCACCATGCGCTGCTGCTGCATGCGGCGGCGGGCAATGGTGACGATGCGCTGGCCTACGGCCTGAGCCGTTGGTTGATCTGCCAACAGCGCAACGGCGAAAAAAGCTGCGGCGAGTGCCACAGCTGCCGGCTGATGCTGGCGGGGAATCACCCGGATTATCACGTGCTGGCGCCGGAAAAGGGCAAGAGCAACCTGGGTATCGAACCGATCCGCCAGGTGATTGAAACGCTGTACGCCCACGCGCAGCAGGGCGGCGCCAAGGTGATTTGGCTGCCGCAGGCGGAACAGTTGACCGAGGCGGCGGCCAACGCACTGCTTAAAACGCTGGAAGAGCCGCCGGAGAAAACCTATTTTCTGCTGGGTTGCCGTGAGCCGTCGCGGCTGATGGCGACGCTGCGCAGCCGCTGTCTTTATTGGCATTTGGCCAGCCCAGATGAGCAGCTCAGCCTGCAGTGGCTGGGCCGGCAGGCGGCCGGTTCTCAGACAGACCGCCTCACGGCGCTGCGCCTGCACGACGGCGCGCCGCTGGCCGCCGAACAGCTGTTGCAGCCGCAGCAGTGGCAACAGCGCAGCGCCCTGTGCACCGCGTTGAGCGCCGCGCTGCCGCAGCGCGATATGCTGTCGCTGTTGCCGGTGCTGAACCATGAAGATGTCGCCGAGCGCCTGCACTGGTTGTGCGCGCTGCTGGTGGAC
Organism: Serratia sp. CY47444; assembly: GCF_052168635.1. Lineage (NCBI taxonomy): Bacteria > Pseudomonadati > Pseudomonadota > Gammaproteobacteria > Enterobacterales > Yersiniaceae > Serratia > Serratia sp. CY47444. The sequence continues at coordinate 2,973 of NZ_JBJNMH010000014.1, read as the reverse complement.
GCGATGAAGTGGCAGCAGGGCGCGCATCACTATGTATTGAATCAGGATCAGCAACCACTGGTGCATCAGCTGGCCAGCGTGCTGAGCAGCGCCTCGCTGCAGCAGATCGTGCAGCAGTGGCTGACCTGCCGCCATCAGCTGCTCAGCGTGGTGGGTGTCAATCGCGAGCTGCTGCTGACCGAACAGTTACTTCGCTGGGAACAGATGCTTGGCGCCGCCGGCTATTCCCACCCTCATTCGCTGTAAAGTAAAAGAGTTAAAAATTATGTTGTTAGTCGATTCTCATTGCCACCTTGACAGTCTGGATTATCAAACGCTGCATCAGAATGTGGACGATGCGCTGGCCAAAGCCAAAGCGCGCGACGTCGGCTATGTGCTGGCGGTCGCCACCACGTTGCCGGGTTACCGTTCCATGACCGAACTGATCGGCGAGCGCAACGATGTGGCTTTCTCCTGCGGGGTGCATCCGCTCAATCTGGAAGAGGGGTATGATTACGCCGAGCTGCGTCGCCTGGCGGCGGCGGAGCAGGTGGTAGCGCTGGGAGAGACCGGGCTCGATTACTTCTACCAGAAAGACAATCTTGAGCTGCAGCAGGACTCTTTCCGCGAACATATCCGCATTGGCCGGGATCTGAACAAGCCGGTGATCGTCCACACCCGCGATGCGCGCGCGGACACGCTGGCGATCCTGCGTGAAGAGAACGCACAGGAGTGCGGCGGTGTACTCCACTGCTTCACTGAAGATTTGACTACGGCCGAAGCTTTGCTGGATCTGGGCTTCTACATCTCCTTCTCCGGCATCGTCACCTTCCGCAATGCCGAACAGCTGCGCGAAGTGGCACGCTACGTGCCGCTGGATCGCATCCTGGTGGAAACCGATTCGCCTTATCTGGCGCCGGTGCCGCATCGCGGCAAAGAAAACCAACCCGCCTATGTGCGTGATGTGGCTGAATACATGGCAGTATTGAAGGGCGTCAGCCTGGAACAACTGGCCGAAGCCACCACCGCCAACTTTTCACGCTTATTTCACCTCGAACTGTGATCTTTGACCTAGGCTATAGCGGTAGGTCATTGTCTGCGTAATTTTTTTTAAGCTCGTAATTAATCACTGAAACGGGTAAGGTTCGCTCCCGTTTCAGGGTGATTGGCGCGCGTTTTTTGCTCTGTTTTGCAAAAAAACGCCGGTTTATGCAAAGTTGCCGCGGCTCGATCATCGAAACGTGATTGTCATCAAACATTGCGCAGGCTATTTATTTTACTCTGCGTAATAAATTCAAGGGGTGCTCAGACACCCTGAATTGCAGGGGTTTTTCTCCCCCCCTTGCAGCGCGACCAATCGCGACAAGAAGTAGCAAAGCATTATTACTCAGGAGCACACTCAACTATGTTCAAGAACGCATTTGCAAACCTGCAAAAAGTAGGTAAATCGCTCATGCTGCCGGTGTCCGTGTTGCCTATCGCAGGTATCCTGCTGGGCGTCGGTTCCGCCAACTTTAGCTGGCTACCTGCGGTAGTCTCCCACGTGATGGCGGAAGCGGGCGGTTCGGTCTTCGCCAACATGCCGCTGATTTTCGCCATCGGCGTCGCCTTGGGCTTCACCAACAACGACGGCGTTTCCGCGCTGGCGGCGGTGGTGGCTTACGGCATCATGGTGAAAACCATGGCGGTGGTTGCGCCGCTGGTGCTGCACCTGCCGGCTGAAGAGATTGCGGCCAAACACCTGGCGGATACCGGTGTGCTCGGGGGGATTATCTCCGGTGCCATCGCGGCCTATATGTTCAACCGCTTCTTCCGCATTCAACTGCCGGAATACCTGGGCTTCTTTGCCGGTAAGCGCTTCGTGCCGATCATTTCCGGTCTGGCGGCGATCGTTCTGGGCGTAGTGCTGTCCTTCATCTGGCCACCGATTGGTACGGCTATCCAGACCTTCTCGCAGTGGGCGGCTTATCAGAACCCGGTCGTGGCCTTCGGCATTTACGGCGTGGTTGAGCGTGCTCTGGTGCCGTTCGGTCTGCACCATATCTGGAACGTACCATTCCAAATGCAAATTGGTGAGTTCACCAACGCGGCGGGCCAGGTATTCCACGGTGATATCCCTCGCTACATGGCGGGTGACCCAACCGCGGGTAAACTGTCCGGCGGCTTCCTGTTCAAAATGTACGGTCTGCCTGCTGCGGCCATCGCCATCTGGCACTCGGCCAAGCCGGAAAACCGCGCGAAAGTCGGCGGCATCATGATCTCCGCCGCGCTGACCTCGTTCCTGACCGGTATCACCGAGCCGATCGAGTTCTCCTTCATGTTCGTCGCGCCGATCCTGTACGTGATCCACGCTATCCTGGCCGGCCTGGCGTTCCCAATCTGTATCCTGTTGGGCATGCGTGACGGCACCAGCTTCTCGCACGGCCTGATCGACTTTATCGTACTGAGCGGCAACAGCAGCAAAATCTGGCTGTTCCCAATCGTCGGCATCGTCTACGGTCTGGTGTACTACACCATCTTCCGCGTGCTGATCGCCAAACTGGATCTGAAAACCCCGGGCCGTGAAGACACCGCTGCCGAGCAGACTGCGCAGGGCGGTTCCGAAATGTCCGCGGCGCTGGTTCAGGCCTTCGGCGGTAAAGAAAACATCACTAACCTGGATGCTTGCATCACTCGTCTGCGCGTCAGCGTGGCCGACGTGTCCAAAGTTGACCAGGCGGGCCTGAAGAAACTGGGCGCAGCCGGCGTAGTCGTCGCTGGCTCCGGCGTGCAGGCCATCTTCGGCACCAAGTCCGACAACCTGAAAACCGATATGGACGAATACATCCGTAATCACTGATTCAGGCAGGGGAGTTATCAAGGGAGGCGAAAGCCTCCCTAATGAGATGGTCACCCCCACCCTGTGAGCGGTACGCTGACAGGGTGTTTTTCTTTCCGGAGGGGATCATCATGCAAAACATTACGCTCATCGGTATCGACCTCGGCAAACATACT
>NZ_JBJNMH010000013.1:0-161643 GCF_052168635.1 Serratia sp. CY47444 | reverse complement strand
TATTAAAATAGCCATTCTTTCCCGGTAATAAACGATCATCATGACACCTTCCTTGACTGTGACTTCTTATAATACAATCCTGTTTTTTATTGTAAATACTAATTTAAGTTTTTTTATTTATATTTTATTTTATATTAATCGGTATGTTTGATATGTTTTTCATTTTAATTTTATTATTATTATAAATAATATTTTTTTTAAGATAAAACAAGGCGGGCGGTGTGTTTTATCTTAGAGGATATTTTTTCTTGTTAGTGTTTTTGGATGTTTTATTTTATATTTTATATTATCCATCTACCTCTATTGCTTTCTATAATTCTGGCAGATAGGCGCGGCCTGCTGGATGAGATTGGCCAACCGGTATTGGTGATCCCGCGCTAAGCTATGGGTAAGGGCAGCCGCATGCGGCTGCGCGCGTTCGGCGACGAAGGCCGTACATACCGGAGGTCAACATGCGAAGTCTGGAAGATCAACTTGCCGCTTACGCCGCCTATCATCGTGATGCGCGCAATATCGTCACGCACTTTATCGGCATCCCCCTGATCGTCGTCAGCCTGCTGACGCTGCTCTCCCGGCCGGCATGGGGTGCGGGGTGGCTGCCGTTCTCGCCGGCCTGCGCGGTGGTTATCGTTTCGGCTCTCTATTACCTGCGGCTGAGCCTGCGCCTTGGCGTCATGATGTTGGCGTTGCTGCTGCTGTGCCTCGGGGTCGGCGCCTGGGTGGCGTCGCTGTCGACGGCGGCGTGGCTGAGCGTCGGCATCGGCGGCTTCGTCATCGGCTGGCTGTTTCAGTTTGTCGGGCATTTCTGGGAGGGACGAAAACCGGCGTTTATGGACGACGTGACGGGCCTGATCATCGGCCCGCTGTTCGTGCTGGCGGAAGCCTGCTTCTTGGCCGGCGGGCTGCGCGAACTGCAGCGGAACATCGAAATGCGCTCGGGCAAAGTGCGCAACGGGAGGGCATGAGGTGGCGCTGATTCCCACGGTGGCGGCATTTCCGCAGCAGCGGGCTTTTATCCCGCTGCTGGAAGCGCTGACGGCGGGGCTGCCACGCCAATTCCCGGCACTCATCCACAGCATTTACCTCTACGGCAGCGTCGCGCGTGGCGAAGCCCTTCCCGGCGTGTCCGATCTGGACATCACGCTGTTGCTCAACAAGCCAGCCGATAGTGAGGCGTTACAGCGCCTTGAGGCGTGGCGGCAAGCCTTTCAGCTGGAGCAGCGGATCGTGAGCAAGGTCGACTTTGATATCGGCAGCGTTGATGAGGCGTTGGCGCCGGAGCATCACGATTCCTGGGGATTTTGGCTGAAGCATCACTGCCGCTGCCTGTGGGGCGAAGACCTGTCCGCCGCTTTTCCGCTGTTTCAGCCCGATCGGCGCATCGCGTTGGCGGTCAATGCCGATTTGCCCCGCGTATTGGCGCGTTATCGGGAGCAACTGCTGCAGGCCAGGACGGTATCGGATGAGAGGCGCTTAAAGCGCGAAGCGGCCAGAAAACTGATCCGAGCCACCAATATGCTGCGCGCCGAGGGAAGCTCGTTCTGGCCGATAACGTTAACCGACTATGCCGAACAGCTGTTGGCGCTTTATGCAGAGCAGCGAGGTGAAATGGACTATTGGTTAGCGCACGCGGTGGGAGAGGCGAATGACGCGGATTTTAGCGACAGAATGATGCGATTTCTCGACTGGATCGAAGCCCAGAAAAAATAACGCCGGCTTGAGCCGGCGTTGTCGGCAATCGTTACCCGACCGTCGGGTAATCGGTGTAGCCTTCCCGGCTGCCGCCGAAGAATTTCTCTTTGATTGGCGCATTCAGCGCCAGCCCGTGTTGCAGGCGGTGGGGCAGATCCGGGTTGGCGATGAACGGGCGACCGAAGCCGATCAGATCCGCCCAGCCTTTGGCCAGCGCTTCTTCAGCGCGTTCACGCGTGTATTTGCCCGAGTAAATCAGCGTGCCGCGGAAAATCAGGCGCAGCGATTCTTTGAACGCTGCCGGCATCACCGGGGCATCATCCCAGTCCGCTTCGGCGATGTGAATGTAAGCGGCGCCGATATCGTTCAGCACGCTGGCCGCTGCCAGATAGGTGGCTTCCGGGGTATCGTCCTGCGAGCCCATCAGGGTGGTCAGCGGCGCCAGGCGCACGCCCAGTTTCTCTTTGCCGATGGCATCCGCTACCGCCTGCGCGACTTCCCGCAGGAAACGCAGGCGATTTTGCAGTGAACCGCCGTATTCGTCGTCGCGCTGGTTTTCCCGCGAGTCGATAAACTGATTGATCAGATAACCATTCGCACCGTGCAGCTCTACGCCGTCGAAACCGGCGGCGATGGCGTTGCGTGCCGCCTGAGCGTAGTCGTTAACGATCGCCGGAATTTCTTCCCGCGTTAAGGCGCGCGGTGCGGAGTGCTGCACCATTTCACCCACGCCATGTTCCGGCCCGCGACCTTCGACATCCACGAACACCTTGACCCCGTCGGCCTGGATGGCGGAGGAGGAGACCGGCGCGGCGTGGCCAGGCTGTAAAATGGTATGCGACACGCGGCCGACGTGCCAAAGCTGCGCGAAGATCTTGCCGCCGGCCTGATGTACGGCGTCGGTCACTTTTTTCCAACCGGCGATGTGTTCCGGGGAGTAAATGCCGGGTGTCCAGGCATAACCCTGGCCCTGCTGGCTGATCTGCGTGCCTTCGCTGACGATCAGCCCGGCGCTGGCGCGCTGGGCATAATATTCAGCCATCATGTCGGTGGCGACGTCGCCGGCGCCGGCCCGAGAGCGGGTCATTGGCGGCATGACGATGCGATTGTTCAGCGATAAACCGTTTAAAGAATACGAGTCAAAAAGCATGGCGCTTCCCTCTATGTGAATTAGGTCGTAGGGCATTGATGTTTTACTGAGGCCATTATATTTCGTCGTTTAATTCTAAAAACGCGCACAATAACAAAACACTTTTGCTCTGTGTTCAATAGTTGCGGCAGCCGCCGATGGGCCGGTATGGCGGCTTGCGCAGGTGGTGAGAATGAACCCGATGTGCGCTCGGGCGACGGCGGCTATTGCTTGTCGGCGCATTGCTGAGATAGAGTCGGCGGCTGTTTTTCCCCACGATTTTTAACAAAATCGCAAAAGTCTTTTAGCCTCCTGCCTGCTTATCTTTGGTGTGATCAATGTCATACTTTTGGCATCTTAACTTTCCCGCGCTTCGGCAGCGGTTAACCGGAGTTGTTGAATGAAAATTAACTTTCCCTTATTAGCCCTGGCGGTGGGGGCGTTCGGCATCGGCACGACCGAGTTTTCCCCGATGGGGTTGCTGCCGACCATCGCCAAAGGGGTGGATGTCTCCATCCCGATGGCCGGCATGTTGATCAGCGCCTACGCCGTTGGCGTGATGGTCGGCGCACCGCTGATGACGCTGCTGCTCTCGCACCGGGCGCGCAGAAGCGCGCTGATCTTCCTGATGGCGATCTTTACCCTGGGTAACGTGCTGTCGGCCATTGCGCCTGACTACACCACCCTGATGCTGTCGCGCATCATCACCAGCCTGAACCACGGCGCGTTCTTTGGCCTCGGTTCCGTGGTGGCCGCCAGCGTGGTGCCGAAGGAGAAACAGGCCAGCGCCGTGGCGACCATGTTTATGGGGTTGACCATCGCCAATATCGGCGGGGTGCCTGCCGCGACCTGGCTGGGTGAAACCATCGGCTGGCGTATGTCGTTCCTGGCCACCGCAGGGTTAGGGGTGATCGCCATGTTGGGGCTGTGGTTCTCGTTGCCGAAAGGCAGCGCCGGCGCGCGCCCGGATGTGAAGCGCGAACTGTCGGTATTGGTACGCCCGCAGGTGCTGTCCGCCTTGCTGACGACCGTGCTGGGCGCGGGCGCGATGTTCACGCTCTATACCTATATCTCGCCGGTATTGCAGCACATCACCGATGCGACGCCGCTGTTCGTGACGTCCATGCTGGTGTTGATCGGCGTCGGTTTCTCCATCGGCAACTACCTGGGCGGCAAATTCGCCGACCGTTCCGAGAGCGCGACGCTGAAGGGCTTCTTGCTGCTGTTGGTGGTCATTATGCTGGTGATCCCGTTCCTGGCGCGCAGTGAAATCGGCGCGGCAGTCAGCATGGTGATTTGGGGCGCGGCGACCTTTGCCGTGGTGCCGCCGCTGCAGATGCGCGTGATGCGTGTCGCCAGCGAAGCGCCGGGCCTGTCGTCCTCGGTCAACATCGGTGCCTTTAACCTGGGCAATGCGCTGGGCGCCGCCGCCGGTGGCGCGGTCGTCTCCGCCGGGCTGGGATACAGCTTCGTGCCGGTGATGGGTGCAATTATTGCCGGATTGGCGTTGCTGCTGGTGCTGTTCACCCACCGTCAGGCCGAAAAAGTGGCCTACGTCAACGGTTAAACGATAACGTGCGGCGGGGTTCCCCGCCGCGCTCACTCAAAGCCCAGCAGGCTGAACGCATCGTCCTGCGGGGCGTAGCCGAGCAGGCGTCGGGTCTCTTCCAGCGATAAACGTTTGTAGCGGTTGTTGGAAACCCCGTGCACCACCGCATATTGCACCCCTTCGACACGAATGCAGCGCTCCAGCAGATCGGCGGCGTCGCGATGGCTGAGAAAAGCGCTCATGTCGCGGGCGCTAAGCTGTTCGCCCCGGCTCAGGGTGGTGAAGTTGGCGATGCGCACCGACAGGGCGGAAAGCCCTTCCTGATGGGCGAAGTAGGCGGCGATGCCTTCGCCGAAGGCCTTGCTGGCGCCGTACAGGTTTTTCGGCTTTGGTGCGTCATCCGGGCGGATTTGATAGTCGAGCGGATAGCCTTCCACCGCCTGCGCGCTGCTGGCGAACACCACCCGGCGGCAGCCGGCGTCTTTCGCCGCGCGGAAGATATTGAAGGTGCCCAGAATGTTGTTGTCCATCAACGAACCGCAGAAGTCGGCATCGGGGGAGGGATCGGCCGCCAGATGCAACACGGTGTCGATATTGGCGCAGGCCGCGCGGCAGGCGTCGAGATCGGCGATGTTGAAGCTGATGACTTCGTCGCCGGGCTGCCGATCGCGCAGCAGGCTGACATCCCGTTCCGCCAACCGTAGCGGGTAGCGATCGCCCATCGCCTGACGAAACGCCGTGGCTACCCGGCCGCCGGCGCCGGTGATCAGAATCCGTCCTACATCAGTACGCAACACCATGGTGACTGCCATCCCTACTCTCGATTAAGCGTTGACCAGTAATAATCCCCTGCGTGACTTTTGTCCAGTATTTATATTAGTCATTCTGATGCTTTATGCCGGTAATGGGCACGTTGTGCCGAGCGTTTCGACCAGGAAATTCATCACCGCACGCACGGCTGCGGTGCGCGCTAAATCGGGATACGTCACCAGCCAAAGCTCACGCGTTGGCGCGGCGTTGGCCGTTGGCAATGCGACCAGATCCGGATCGCCATCGGCGACGAACGTCGGCAAAACGGCGGCGCCTAGCCCTGAACGCGCCGCCTGTTGCAGTGAAAACAGATCGCTGGCCTGAAAGACCACCGGACGCCCCTGCAACAGCTGCACCAACCATTGCTGATGCGGCTGCTGCCGATAGTGATGGTCATAGGCGAGAAAGCGGCGCGCCGCGTCGGGCAGAGCCGCGTGCTCCGGTGCGGCATACAGCGCGTAGCGCATCATGCCGATGCGCTGCGTCAACAGCTCCGGTTGCTGTGGGCGCACCATGCGCACGGCGATGTCGGCTTCGCCGCGATCCAGCTCGGCGAGCGCCGATTCACCCGACAGCGTGACGACGATCTGTGGAAAAGCCTGGTTAAATGCGGCAATGCGCGGCGCGAGAATATGCGCGGCGATCGACGGCGGCGCACTGATGCGCACCCCGGCCTGTGGCGTTGCGCCGGCGCTGCGCGCATGGCGGGCAATTGCCTGGCTTTGCGCCTCGATCTCCGCTGCCAGCCCGGCAATCGCCTGCCCGTCCTGGGTCAAGGGCGTGCTGCGTGGCAGACGCACGATCAAACGCAGGCCGAGCGCCTGTTCCAGCGCCGCTACGCGTCGCCCGACGGTGGCGTGATCGCAACCCAGCTCCCGCGCTGCCGCCGACAAGGAACCGGTACGCGCCAGCGCCACGAAGTGTTTTAAATCCTGCCAGTCAAACATCAGTGAATTCCTGCACGGTATCGACGTAATTTTCAGGAATATTCACACAGAGCGCGCCGTGATTCAATGTGTGAACGTTCCCTTTAAAATCGAAAAAATTAGGTTAGGTTTTCTTATGAATCTACAGTTGCAACACCGTACGGCATTGGTCACGGGCGCCAGCGAAGGGATCGGTGCCGGCATGGTCAGGGTATTGGCTGCTCAAGGGGTCAAGGTGGTGGCTACCGCACGACGCGGTGATCGGCTGCAGGCGCTGGCGGATGAGGTTGAACGGCAAGGGGCGGTGCGCCCGTGGGTAGCCGTTGCAGACGTGACCGACCCCGACGCGATAACCCAGCTGGCGGCGCAGGCGCTGCGCCAGGCGGGGACAGTCGATATTCTGATCAACGCGGTCGGTGCGTTTCACCCCACGACGCTGAACGACAGCGATCGCAGCTGGGATGACGCCTTTGCTTTGAACTTCACACCGGCCCGGCGGTTGACTCAGGCGCTGTTGCCGGCCATGCAGGCGCAAGGCTGGGGCCGGGTGATCAATATCAGCGGATCGATGGAGCCGCGCAGCCTGAGCGCCGCCAGCGCCGCCAAGGGCGCGCTGCATCTGTGGGCCAAAGGATTGGCCAGCGACGTGGCTGCGCAGGGGATTACCGTCAATACGTTACAGCCGGGGCGCATCAACAGTGAACAGATCCGCGAGCGCTTATACGCTTGCGATGAAGCGCGCCGGGCGTTCATTGCGCAACATATCCCGATTGGCTACTTCGGCGAACCGGAAGATATGGCCTATCTGGCGGCGTTTCTTTGTTCCCCGCTCGCGCGATATATCACCGGCGCGGTGATCCCGGTAGATGGCGGCATGCATTATTTCGCGCATTGAGGCCGTTTTGCCCTCGCGATCACAGTTCGGCAATTTGCCGGCGCAAAGCCTTGCCCCGGCAAAATCCACGGTGTTAACGTCATAGCTCAACCGATTTAGGGTTGTTACTGCTGCGGCAGGCAAAACCTAAACCTCGCGTTTCTGGTCCCCGATGGGACAGAGGCCGCGAGGTTTAGGTTTTTTTTTGCGCCGCATTTCGCCCCGGCGCCAGGCCAGTGCGGGGAGGGGAGCGGCAGAACGCGAAGTCTAAGGATAACCGTATGAAATATGACACATTAGCCAGTGAGATTTTGGCCGGCGTCGGTGGCCGCGACAATGTGAAAAGCTTGGTGCACTGCGCCACCCGCCTGCGGTTCAAGCTGCGCGACGACAATCGTGCCAACGCGGCAGCGCTGAAGAAAAACCCGGGCGTCATCATGGTGGTGGAGAGCGGCGGCCAGTTCCAGGTCGTGGTGGGCAACCACGTGGCGGAGGTGTTCGACGCGGTCAATCGGGTCGGCGGATTGGCCGAGGGCGCGCCGAGCGACGACGCGGGCGGTAAAAAAGACAACCTGCTCAGCCGCTTTATCGATCTGGTGTCCGGCATTTTTACCCCGCTGCTCGGGGTGATGGCCGCTTCGGGGATCCTGAAAGGCTTCCTGGCGCTGAGCCTGGCCTGCGGCTGGCTGCTGGAGAGCGGTGGCACCTTCAAAATGCTGTTCGCCGCCAGCGACTCGCTGTTCTACTTCTTCCCGATCATGCTCGGCTACACCGCCGGGAAAAAATTCGGCGGCAACCCCTTCGTCACCATGGCGATCGGCGGCGCATTGACGCATCCGCTGATGATGGCGGCGTTCGAAGCGGCGCAGCAGCCGGGCGCGGTGCGCGAATATTTCTTCGGCATTCCGCTGACTTTTATCAACTACAGCTCGTCGGTGATCCCGATCATCTTTGCGGCCTGGGTGTCCTGCCGCCTGGAGCCGTTGTTTAACCGGGTGATCCACAGCGCGCTGCGCAATTTCATCACGCCGCTGCTGTGCCTGGCGATCACCGTGCCCTTGACCTTCCTGCTGATCGGCCCGGCGGCAACCTGGCTCAGCCACCTGCTGGCCAACGGCTATCAGAGCATTTACGCCTTTAACCCGATCATTGCCGGCGCCTTTATGGGGGCGATGTGGCAGGTGTGCGTGATCTTCGGCCTGCATTGGGGATTGGTGCCGTTGATGATCAACAACTTGAGCGTGCTGGGGCGCGACACCATGGTACCGCTGCTGTTGCCGGCGGTGATGGGGCAGGTCGGCGCCACGCTGGGCGTGATGCTGCGCACCCGCGACGCCAAGCTGCGGGCGCTGTCCGCTTCGGCCATCGGCGCCGGGATCTTCGGCATCACCGAACCGGCGGTGTACGGCGTCACGCTGCCGAACAAACGCCCATTCATCTTCGGCTGCATCGGCGGCGCGCTGGGCGGTGCGGTGATTGGCTACTTCCATACCTCGGTCTACTCGTTCGGCCTGGTGAGCGTATTCACCTTTGCGCAGATTATCCCCGGCGGCGGCATCGACGCCACGGTATGGGGCGCGATCGGCGGCACCCTGCTGTCGTTCGTGTTCGCCGCGCTGGCCAGCTATCTGTTCGGCGTCGCACCGGCGGAAGAGACGGTACAGCCTGAAGCCGCCGCGCCGCTTAACCGCAAACAGGCCATTCTCAGCCCGATCGCCGGCGATATCGTGCCGCTGGATCAGGTGAACGACGCGACCTTCGCCAGCGGCCTGCTGGGGAAAGGGGTGGCGATTGCGCCGCAGCAGGGGCGCGTAGTGGCGCCGGTCAGCGGCAGCGTGGCGTCGCTGTTCAAAACCAAACACGCCATCGGCATCGAATCGGACGACGGCGCGGAGATTCTTATCCACGTCGGCATCGATACCGTGAAGCTCGACGGGGCGCATTTCACCGCCCACGTGCGGGAAGGCGAGCGGGTCGCCCCGGGCGATCTGCTGATCGAGTTCGACCAGGCGGCGATCCATGCCGCCGGCTATGACACCACCACGCCGATCATCATCAGCAACAGCGATGACTACGTGGACGTGTTGACCAGCGGCCTGTCTCCGGTGCAGGAACAGGCGCCGCTGCTGACTTTATTACGTTAATTGAGGAGCAAGCGATGAACGGCAAGTTTCCGCAACATTTTCTGTGGGGCGGCGCGGTAGCGGCGAACCAGGTAGAAGGCGCGTATCAGGCTGACGGCAAGGGGCTGTCGACCTCCGATCTGCAGCCGCAGGGCATCTTCGGCGCCATTACGCCGCGCATGGCGGGCGACAGCGGCATCAAGGACGTGGCGATCGATTTCTATCATCGTTATCCGGAGGACATCGCGCTGTTCGCCGAAATGGGCTTCAAGTGCCTGCGCACCTCGATCGCCTGGACGCGCATTTTCCCGCAGGGCGACGAAGAGACGCCGAACGAAGCCGGGCTGGCGTTTTACGATCGGCTATTCGACGAGATGGCGAAATACGGCATTCAGCCGCTGATCACGCTGTCGCACTATGAGATGCCTTACGGTCTGGTAAAGCGCTACGGCGGCTGGGGCGATCGGCGCACCATCGATTTCTTCGAGCGCTATGCGCGCACCGTATTCGAACGTTATAAGCACAAGGTCAAACGCTGGCTGACCTTCAACGAAATCAACATGTCGCTGCACGCGCCCTTCACCGGGGTTGGCCTGCCGCAGGAGAGCGACAAGAGCGCCGTCTATCAGGCGATCCACCACCAGTTGGTGGCCAGCGCCAAAGCGGTGAAGGCCTGTCACGAGATCGTGCCGGAGGGCCAAATCGGCAACATGCTGCTGGGCGGCATTCTGTACCCGCTGAGCTGCAAGCCGGAAGATCTGCTGGAAACCCAGCGGCAAAACCGCGACTGGCTGTTTTTCGGCGACGTGCAGGCGCGCGGCTATTACCCGGCCTATATGCAGCGCTTCTTCCGTGAAAACGGCATTCAGGTGACGATCACCGAGGAAGATCGGCAAACGCTGCGCGAGACCATCGACTTCATCTCGTTCAGCTATTACATGAGCGGCTGCGTCACCGCCGACCCGGAGCAGTACGAGACGGCGCGCGGCAACATTCTCGATATGGTGCCGAACCCGCACTTGGCCAGCTCGGAGTGGGGGTGGCAAATCGACCCGATCGGGCTGCGCTACCTGCTCAACGTGCTGTACGACCGCTATCAGAAGCCGCTGTTCATCGTCGAGAACGGGCTGGGCGCCAAAGACCGCGTCGAGGCGGACGGCAGTATCAACGACGACTACCGCATCAACTACCTCAATGACCATCTGGTGCAGGTGGCGGAAGCCATCGACGACGGCGTCGAGGTGATGGGCTACACCAGCTGGGGGCCGATCGATCTGGTCAGCGCCTCGAAGGCCGAAATGTCGAAGCGCTACGGCTTCATTCACGTCGACAGAGACGATGCCGGCAACGGCAGCCTCGAGCGCCGCCGCAAGAAGAGTTTCTACTGGTACCGCGATGTGATCCACAGCAATGGCGCCAGTCTGAAAGACCGACGGTAACCCTTCAGCCCGGCGGCAAGCGCCGGGCGTTAACCTAACGTTATTCGCTGCTGTTCATGATGGGAAATTCTCTCCCAGGGAATGCTGTTGCCCGCAGTCAGCCGTTATGCGGAGAAATATAATAATGATGAAAAGCTTATTACCTCGTTCCATGACCCTGGCGGCGCTGGCGCTGTGGTGCAGCCAGGCGCAGGCGGAAACGCTGCAAATCGGCAAGGACGTTGAAGCCCCCACCGCTAAATGGGAAGGGGTGGCGCTCGGTTTTGAACCGCCGCAGCCTGGGCTGTTGGGGGATATGCTGGGGATCAGGCCGATCCTGGAGGATCATGGCTTCCACTATAACCTCGGCTACCTCAGCCAGCTGTCGTATAACGCCGGCGGCGGTTACAACCACGATAAACAGGCGTCGTATATCGACCAATTTTCGCTGACCTTCAGCCAGGATTTGCAGGCGCTGACCGGCATTCCGGACGCGGCGATCGAAGGCAATATCGTCAACCGCAACCATGACAACAACCTGACCCGCGATCGGCTGCAGGATCCGCGCGTCGGCCTGACCGATCTGTCGCAAGAGAGCTATGGCGGACAGTCGATTACCCGGCTGGGTTGGTTGACCTTCAGCCGTTCTTTCCTCGACAGCCGGCTGCAGTGGCGCATCGGCATGATGAACAAGGTGCAGGATTTCGATCAGATCATCCCCTGCGATTTTCAGACGCTGACGCTGTGCGGCGGCAAGTCCGCCAACTCGTTGACCTGGTACAACTGGAACGTGCATTACTGGGGCACCACGCTGCAGTACAAGCTGACCGATGGCCTGACGCTCAAGGGCGGGGTGATGGAGCAGAACCCGAGCGCCCCCAGCCGCAGCCACGCCTGGAGTTGGTCCACCAAGGGCAGCAAAGGCTTCCTGTTGCCGATGGAGCTGGAGCTGAAAACCCACGCCGTCAACCAGCTGCCGGGGGTGTATAACCTGGGCGTGCTGTTCACCAACGCGCGCCAGAGCGATCTTTATGAAGGGGTGTCCGGCGGGCCGGGCGCCAGCGATCCGCAGGGCTATCGCAACCACGATCGCACCTGGTTCATGTATACCGGTTTCAACCAGCAGGTGACGCGCCATGCGGATAACGTCAACCGCGGCTTGAGCGTGTTTTACAGCCTGGGGCTGGGAGATCAGCGCAGTAACTACCTGCACTGGTCTACCTCGACCGGCATTCGCTATCACGGGCTGTTCGATGCGCGGCCGGACGACTGGCTGGGGCTCGGCGTCTCGGTGGTGAAACTGAGCGACCGCTATAAAGACAATCAGCGGTATCTCAACCAGATGAGCGGCATCAGTGATTATCACGATCCGAACTACCGGCCAGTGCCGGGCCATTCGGTGACGGCGGAGCTGTATTACCGCGTTAACGTCACGCCGTGGCTACAGCTGCAGCCGGGCCTGCAGTACTGGCATCACCCGGCGGGCGTCAGCGAGACGCAGGACGCCTGGGTGACGGCGTTGAAAACGGTGGTGACCTTCTGATCAGGCCGCGTCGCTCTCGCGGTAGCGCCGGCGGGCGTGTTCGAACCAGCTGGCCGGCACGTTGTGCGGTGGCTGCTGCAACCTGAGCAGCCCCTGTTCAACGATATGGCTGGCTTGGCGCCACAGCGTCGGGTCGCCTTCGGTCAGCACCTCCAGCAGGCGCTGTTTCTCGATCAGGTAGGTCTGGGCGAAGTGGCTGTCGTAGTCCAGCAGCGAGCGGGTGTTGTCGATTAGATCCGCCAGCTTGATGGTTTTGGCCTGCGGCGACGCGCCGGCGCTGTGGCGCCGATCGCGGTTTTTACGCTCGAAGCGGTTGCCGTCCTCGGCGTGGCTGACGTTGGTCAACATCCGCACCAGTTCCGCCACTTTTGGCCCAAAGTGGCTGTCGATATCGCCGAGGGTGGTGGGTGTGTCTTCCACCGTATCATGCAGCCAGGCGGCCGCCAGCATCTCTTCGGTGTGCGGCACGCTGCGCACCAGCTCCATCACCGCCTGCGGGTGGACGATATACGGATCGTCGGTGTATTTGCGGCGCTGATCGATGGCCGCATGCGCCTTGGTGGCGTAGCGGCGCGCGCGTTCTACAAGCGTGTTCGTCATTTCCTTTCCCTCCGAGCATCCTCTGCATAAAAAAAGGTAGCATACCTCACAAGAAATAGCTTGCGATTACATCGTGCGCTATCTATATTCGTACACATGAAAAGCACCGATACCGAACAACCCAAGGCGAAGAACCTGCTACAGCTCGATCAGCAGCTCTGTTTCGCGCTGTACTCCGCCAATCTGGCGTTGCACAAAGTCTACCGCAAGCTGTTGAGTCAGCTCGAACTCACCTACCCGCAATACCTGGTGATGATGGTGCTGTGGGAACGCGATCGGGTGACGGTATCGGATATCGGCGAGCGGCTGTTCCTCGATTCCGCCACGCTGACGCCGCTGCTGAAGCGGCTGGAAACCGCCGGTTTGCTGGTGCGCTATCGCGCCACCACCGACGAGCGGCAGGTGATCATCGCCCTGACCGAAGCCGGCCGCGCGCTGCGCGAGCGGGCGCAATCGGTGCCCGAGGCGGTGATGTGCGCTACCGACTGCAGCCTGGACGAGATCGTCTCGCTCAAACAGCAGCTGGAAAAGCTGCGCGGCAGCCTGATCGATCAGATTTGACCCGCCGCCACCGGACGCAAGAACGGCACGGGTGGTCTACACTGGTTAATAAGTGTCAAAAATAAGTAGTGCGCGATTTAATCGCAAAAGATAAATATGTGACCGGCTTTACCTCGTGGAAGCCGTAGTCATCTCGCCAACCAGCAAGAAGGAATGAACGATGTCTATTGAGAAAGTGGTTTACCGCGCTCACGCCACCGCAACCGGCGGCCGCGACGGCCGTGCGACCTCCTCCGACGGCGTGTTGGACGTGAAATTGGGCGTGCCGAAAGAGATGGGCGGCGCCGGCGGCGAAGTTACCAATCCCGAGCAGCTGTTCGCTGCCGGTTACTCGGCCTGTTTCCTCGGCGCGTTGAAGTTTGTCGCGGCGAAGGAAAAGGTCAAAATCCCGGCCGAAGCCAAGATCGACGGCACCGTCGGCATCGGTGAGATCCCGAACGGCTTCGGCATCGAAGTGCAGCTGGATATCTCGCTGCCGGGCATCGAGCGCAGCGTGGCGGAAGATCTGGTGAAAAAGGCGCACGTGGTGTGCCCATACTCCAACGCTACCCGTGGAAATATCGATGTGACTCTGAACGTTAAGTAAGATTTTTGCCGAAATATGGAAAAAATGGAGGGTTTGTCCCTCCATTTTCTTGCGTGCCCTGCCTGAAAATCGTTCAAAAAAACGGTAAATTTTGTCCGTTTTGTGAGAATTCTCTTGATTATTACCCGCAAAATAACGCTTATTGCCGGTTGGCTGAACCAGAAGCCGCAATCAGTGTCTGACTGAGTCAGAACCGCTACACCGCCCCCGGAGCCACCGCGTTACATGAACAAAGTTAAATCGCTATCGCAGCAGAATTTATCGTTATTGTTAGCGATCTATATCGGCATCTTTCTCAACCTGTCCGTTTTCTATCGCCGTTTTGATTCGTTGGCGCATGGCATTCAGGGGATTAAGCTTATTTCGGCGGTGACGGAAGTCATCGCTATCGTCCTGTTCACATTCTTCATCATGCGGCTGGTATCGCTCGGCGGCCGGCTGTTTTATCGCATCGTCGCCTCGCTGCTGGTGTTGATTTCGGTGGCTGCCAGCTACTACATGACGTTTTTCAACGTGGTGATTGGCTACGGCATCGTGGTGTCGGTGATGACCACCGACATCGATCTGTCGAAAGAGGTGGTTGGCCTGCACTTTGTGCTGTGGATGGTGGCGCTCAGCGCCTTGCCGCTGCTGCTGATCTGGAAAAACAGCCTGCGTTACACCCTGATCGAACAGCTGAAAACCCCCGGCCATCGCATCAAACCGCTGATGGTGTTGCTGGCGGTGGTGGCGTTGGTCTGGCTGCCGCTGCGCATGCTGGACGATGAGCAAAGCGTGCAAGAGAAGCTCTCCAACGTCGATCTGCCGAGCTACGGCGGCGTGGTAGCGCACTCGTATCTGCCGTCCAACTGGCTGTCGGCGCTGGGGCTGTTTGCCTACACCCGCTATGACGAAAGCCAGGACCAGAGCACGATGTTCGATCCGGGCAAACACTTCACTTATGTACCACCGGCGGATATCGACGATACCTACGTGGTGTTCATCATCGGTGAGACCACGCGCTGGGATCACATGGGCATGCTGGGCTATGAGCGTGATACCACGCCGCGGCTGTCTAAAGAGAAGAATCTGGTGGCGTTCCGCGGCGAGTCGTGTGACACCGCTACCAAGCTGTCGCTGCGCTGCATGTTCGTGCGCGAAGGCGGCACCGAAGACAACCCGCAGCGCACGCTGAAAGAGCAGAACGTGTTCGCGGTGCTGAAGGATCTGGGCTTCTCTTCCGAGCTGTTCGCCATGCAGAGCGAGGTGTGGTTCTACAACAACACCGAGGTGAACAACTATTCGTTCCGCGAGATGATCGCGTCCGAGAAGCGCAACGACGGTAAGGCGGTCGACGATATGCTGCTGGTGGACGAAATGAAGGAGTCGCTGGCGCGTTATCCGAAGGGCAAACACCTGGTGATCCTGCATACCAAAGGCTCGCACTACCTGTACTCGCAGCGCTATCCGCGCAGCTATGCGCGCTATCAGCCGGAGTGCATGGGGGTGGATGATTCGTGCACCAAGGCCCAGTTGATCAACGCCTTCGACAATACGGTGCTGTATACCGACAGCTTTATCAGTAATGTGATCGACCAGGTGCGGGACAAGAAGGCCATCGTGTTCTATGCCGCCGATCACGGCGAATCGATCGGTGAGAATACGCACCTGCACGGCACGCCGCGCGAAATGGCGCCGCCGGAGCAGTTCCGCGTGCCGATGATCGTGTGGGCGTCGGACAAGTTCCTCGAAAACCCGCAGCACCTCAGCGCCTTTGAGCAGCTGCAGGCGCAGCAGCGCATCGGCAAAACGCATCGCCACGTCGAGCTGTTCGACACCATCCTCGGCTGCCTCGGATACACGTCTCCCGATGGCGGCATCGTGGATAAAAACAACTGGTGCCATCTGCCGCAGGATAAAGCGGCGCCTGCCCGCCTGTAACCTCTCCCGCCGGGTGCCTGTCTTGCGCACCCGGTAATTTCACCCAATACATTCTCTTCATCAATTATTCCGGTGTGTGCATACGGTATACTTGCGCACTTCCCCTTCTAACCGGAGATTTCCATGACCCTGCGCGTGGCGTTTATCGACGATCATGACATTGTGCGTTCGGGCTTTGTGCAGCTGCTGTCGCTGGAGGCCGATATTCAGGTGGTGGGCGAGTTCAGCAGCGCGGCGCAGGCGCGCGCCGGCCTGCCGGGGCTGGAGACGGAAATCTGCATTTGCGACATTTCGATGCCGGACGGCAGCGGGCTGGATCTGCTGGCGGACATTCCTTCCGGCATCCGCGTGGTGATGCTGTCGATGCACGATAACCCGGCGCTGGTGGAAATGGCGCTGGAACGCGGCGCCAGCGGTTTCCTCTCCAAGCGTTGCAAACCGGAAGATCTGATCACCGCGGTGCGCACCGTCGCCGGCGGCGGCGTCTACCTGATGCCGGAAATCGCGCAGCAGTTGGCGCGGGTGAAGGTGGATCCATTGACCCGCCGCGAGCGCGAGATCGCGCTATTGCTGGCGCAGGGCCAGGAGGTGCGCGAGATCGCCGCCGCCTTGGGGCTGTCGCCGAAGACGGTGCATGTGCATCGCGCCAACCTGTTCGCCAAGCTGGGCATCACCAACAACGTTGAGCTGGCCAGACGGATGCTGAACCTGTGACGCAGCGTCTGATCACCCAACTGGCGCTGTTTTTCATCTACGCCGCCAGCTCGTTTTGCCTGTGGGGCATCGGCACCGCGCTGATCGACCCGCCCTGGCAGGCGCTGCTGCTGTTCCCGTTCGGCCTGCGCATGGGCATTTTGCTGCAGAGCCCGTACCGTTTCTGGCCGGGGATCCTGCTGGCCGACCTGCTGCTGATGGCGCTACTGGCGGACCAGTTCGGTTACGGCCCGGCGCTGTGGGCGTCGGTGGCGGTGCTGGTGCTGACGGTGCTGCTCAGCCTGCTGGCCTCGCCGTGGCTGTTGCGCCATCAGCAGAGCGACAGAGAATGGCGATGGCCGCTGTTGCAGGGTGCGGTGGTCACCGCCGCCGCCTTGCTGCAGGCGCTGGTGTGGCAGCTGGTGAGCGGCGAAGGCGCCCGTGCGCTGCTGCTCGGCCTGACCGGCGGTTTCACCATCGCGCCGACCTGCCTGCTGTTGTGGCACTATCTGGCACGCCAAATCTGGGTGCCGCTGGAGCCGGGGCTGATCCACAAGCCGGTGGAGCTGCGTCTGGGCCACCTGGCCAGCTATCTGCTGCTGTTTGCATTCAGCATCTGGCTGCAGCAGCAGGTGAACGCCGCCGAGCTGCGGCGTTTCGCACCGTTCTGCCTGGCCATTCCTATCGTGTTCATGTCTTATCGCTATGGCTGGCAGGGCGCGTTGTTGGCGACGCTGCTCAACGGCGTGGCGCTGATGGTCAACGAGCCGCCGCAGCCGGAGTCGCACCGCGATCTGCTGCTGTCGCTGCTGGCTCAAAGCCTGACCGGGCTGCTGCTGGGCGCCGGCATTCAGCGCCAGCGCGAACTGAATCAACAGCTGCGGCTGCGGCTGGCGGAGAACCGCCAGCTGGCGCGGGCGCTGGTGACGGCGGAGGAGCAAACCCGGCGCGAGGTGGCGCGCGAGCTGCACGATGAAGTGGGGCAGACCATCACCGTGATCCGTACCCAGGCCAGCATCGTCAAACGCCTGGCGCCGGAACCGGCGGTGATCGGCTGCGCCGACACCATCGATGCGTTGGCGCTGCGGGTCTACGACGGGGTGCACGACGTGCTGACCCAGCTGTGGCCGGCGGCGCTGAACAACCTGCCGCTGTCGGCGGCGGTGGCGGCGATGCTGCGGGAATCGCTGCCGCAGGACGCGTCACTGGTGAGCAGCCTGCAGTGGCAGGTACCGGACGAGCTGCTGGATGAAACGCTGAAAATCACGCTGTACCGGGTGTGTCAGGAAGGGGTGACCAATGTGTGCCGCCACGCCGGCGCCAGCCGCCTGGAGCTGGACGCACGCCTGCAGCCGCGCAAAGGCGCCGCGCCGCTGATCGCCCTGACCATCCGCGACAACGGCGTGGGCTTTGAGGCGGAAAACCATCAGCCGGGGTATGGCCTGCGCGGCATGCAGGAGCGCATCAGCGCCCTCGGCGGCAGCCTGCGGCTCACCTCGGAGCGGGGCGCCTGTTTGAGTGTGATCTTGCCCACAGTTTCACCGGAGCAAGCGCAAAACTAGGAAAAACTCCTAACTGCGTCGGGAATCCGGCGTAAGCCTCCCGCGCGCGCGGGGAGCATCATAGCGGCACTTTATTCAATCCTCTGAGGTTCCACATGTGGTCTTTCCTTAAAAGCCGCTCGGACGCGCCGCAGGTCACCGATCAACGGCAGATCGACGCCAGCTACAAATACTGGCGCATCCAGCTGATGTGCACCATGTACATCGGCTACGCTGCGTTTTACTTCACGCGCAAAAGCTTCAACTTCATCATGCCGGCGATGCTGAGCGATCTGGGTCTGACGATGTCCGACGTCGGTATCCTCGGCACGCTGTTCTACATCACCTACGGCTGCTCGAAATTCATTTCCGGCATGATCAGCGATCGCTCCAACCCGCGTTACTTTATGGGGTTGGGCCTGATCATGACCGGGGTGCTGAATATCTTCTTCGGCCTCAGCTCGTCGCTGCTGATGCTGGGCACGCTGTGGATCCTCAACGCCTTCTTCCAGGGTTGGGGCTGGCCGCCGTGCTCCAAAATCCTCACCAGCTGGTATTCGCGTTCCGAGCGCGGCAGTTGGTGGGCGATCTGGAACACCTCGCACAACGTCGGTGGGGCGCTGATCCCGCTGCTGGTGGGCTTTATCTCGCTGCACTTCAGCTGGCGTTACGGCATGATCATTCCCGGTATCATCGGCGTGGTGCTTGGCCTGCTGATGTGCTGGCGCTTGCGCGACAAGCCATCCACCCTGGGGCTGCCGAGCGTCGGCAAATGGCGTAACGACGCCATGGAGCTGGTGCAGGAATCGGAAGGCCAGGGGCTGAGCAACCGCGAGATCATCAAACGCTACGTGCTGACCAACAAGTACATCTGGCTGTTGGCGGTCTCTTACGTGCTGGTGTACATCGTGCGTACCGCGATCAACGACTGGGGCAACCTCTATCTGACGCAGGAAAAGGGCTATTCGCTGATGACCGCCAACTCAGCCATCTCGCTGTTTGAAGTGGGCGGTTTTATCGGTTCACTGGTGGCCGGTTGGGGTTCCGATAAGCTGTTCCGCGGCAACCGCGGCCCGATGAACCTGATTTTCGCCATCGGTATCTTCCTGTCGGTGGCGGCGCTGTGGCTGATGCCGGGCGTGACCTACCTGCTGCAGGCCTGCTGCTTCTTCGCCATCGGCTTCTTCATCTTTGGCCCGCAGATGCTGATCGGCATGGCGGCGGCGGAGTGCTCGCACAAGGATGCGGCGGGCGCGGCGACCGGTTTCGTCGGCCTGTTCGCCTACCTGGGCGCAGCGCTGTCCGGCTATCCGATTGCGCGAGTGATGGAAGTCTGGCACTGGAACGGCTTCTTCGTGGTGATTTCTATCGCCGCCTGCCTGTCGGCGCTGTTCCTGCTGCCGTTCCTGCGTGCGCAGACGCCGGCACTGAAACCGGCCAACGCCTGAGTAAAATACGCTGCGCAGCCCCCGGCGCAGCGCATTATGGCGCTTTTATCATCACTTGAAATGCAGGGGAAAAAAAGTGATTGACGCCTATAACCGCCAGCAGTAAGATGCGCCCCGCATCGGCGAGTAGCGCAGCTTGGTAGCGCAACTGGTTTGGGACCAGTGGGTCGGAGGTTCGAATCCTCTCTCGCCGACCACCATTCGAAAAACCTGCTTTTTAAAGCAGGTTTTTTTTCGCCCGTAGTTTATGAGGATGAGTACCTCCTCGCTACGACCGGCTTCGCTTTATGGCGTGCCTCAATCTGCCGTCCTCGTGAAATATATTTATCCTTTACGCTTAATTAATTCACATTCCTTATTCCCATTAGGTTCTTATTTTCATGTTTAAATAAATTCATGCTTGCCAAATAAAACCCGATTGATAGCGCTCTTGTTTTCACGTTTTTTTTACCTATAGTCTAAATGGACAACGCGGGAACTCTTATTCCCGTCGCGTGGGAAATACCGTGATTATTTATTAACGTTAATCTTCGTGGATTATTGCGGAATTTTTTCGCTTCGGCAATGCGTAGCGACGATTAACTCTTTTATGTTTATCCTCTCGGAATAAAGGAATCAGTTATGCGCAAATTTAATAAACCGCTGTTGGCGCTGTTGATCGGCAGTACGCTGTGTTCCGCGGCGCAGGCCGCCGCACCGGGCAAGCCGACCATCGCCTGGGGCAACACCAAGTTCGCCATTGTCGAAGTCGATCAGGCGGCCACCGCTTATAATAATCTGGTGAAGGTAAAAAATGCCGCCGACGTTTCTGTCTCCTGGAATTTATGGAATGGCGACACCGGCACGACGGCAAAAATTTTATTAAATGGCAAAGAGGCGTGGAGCGGCCCTTCAACCGGTTCTTCCGGTACGGCGAATTTTAAAGTGAATAAAGGCGGCCGTTATCAAATGCAGGTGGCATTGTGCAATGCCGACGGCTGCACCGCCAGCGACGCCACCGAAATTGTGGTGGCCGACACCGACGGCAGCCATTTGGCGCCGTTGAAAGAGCCGCTGCTGGAAAAGAATAAACCGTATAAACAGAACTCCGGCAAAGTGGTCGGTTCTTATTTCGTCGAGTGGGGCGTTTACGGGCGCAATTTCACCGTCGACAAGATCCCGGCGCAAAACCTGACCCACCTGCTGTACGGCTTTATCCCGATCTGCGGCGGCAATGGCATCAACGACAGCCTGAAAGAGATCGAAGGCAGTTTCCAGGCCTTGCAGCGCTCCTGTCAGGGCCGCGAGGACTTCAAAGTCTCGATCCACGATCCGTTCGCCGCGCTGCAAAAAGCGCAGAAGGGCGTGACCGCCTGGGATGACCCCTACAAGGGCAACTTCGGCCAGCTGATGGCGCTGAAGCAGGCGCATCCTGACCTGAAAATTCTGCCGTCGATCGGCGGCTGGACGCTGTCCGACCCGTTCTTCTTCATGGGCGACAAGGTGAAGCGCGATCGCTTCGTCGGTTCGGTAAAAGAGTTCCTGCAGACCTGGAAGTTCTTCGACGGCGTGGATATCGACTGGGAGTTCCCGGGCGGCAAAGGCGCCAACCCTAACCTGGGCAGCCCGCAAGACGGGGAAACCTATGTGCTGCTGATGAAGGAGCTGCGGGCGATGCTGGATCAGCTGTCGGCGGAAACCGGCCGCAAGTATGAGCTGACCTCCGCCATCAGCGCTGGCAAGGACAAGATCGACAAGGTGGCTTACAACGTTGCGCAGAACTCGATGGATCACATCTTCCTGATGAGCTACGACTTCTATGGCGCCTTCGATCTGAAGAACCTGGGGCATCAGACCGCGCTGAATGCGCCGGCCTGGAAACCGGATACCGCCTACACCACGGTGAACGGCGTGAATGCGCTGCTGACGCAGGGCGTCAAGCCGGGCAAGATCGTCGTCGGCACCGCCATGTATGGCCGCGGCTGGACCGGGGTGAACGGCTACCAGAACAACATTCCGTTCACTGGTACCGCCACCGGGCCGGTTAAAGGCACCTGGGAGAATGGCATCGTGGACTACCGCCAAATCGCCAGCCAGTTCATGAGCGGCGAGTGGCAGTATACCTACGACGCCACGGCGGAAGCGCCTTACGTGTTCAAACCTTCCACCGGCGATCTGATCACCTTCGACGATGCCCGCTCGGTGCAGGCCAAAGGCAAGTACGTGTTGGATAAGCAGTTAGGTGGCCTGTTCTCCTGGGAGATCGACGCGGACAATGGCGATATTCTTAACAGCATGAACGCCAGCCTGGGCAATAGCGCCGGCGTTCAATAATCGGTTGCAGTGCGTTGCCGGGGGATATCCTTTCGCCCCCGGCTTTTTCGCAGCCGAAAGTTTTTTTACGCCGCACAGATTGTGGGCCTGCCCGGTGCAAAACGCGCTCATCGGACTCACCCTTTTGGGTAATCCTTCAGCATTTCCTCCTGTCTTTAACGGCGATCACAAAAATAACCGTTCAGATATTCATCATTCAGCAACAAAGTTTTGGCGTTTTTTAACGGAGTTAAAAACCAGTAACTTTGTTAGGGTCAGACCAATGCGCTAAAAATGGCCGCTTAGCATAAATTTTCATGCTGGAACTGTTAACAAAAGGTTTTTTTTATGTTTGTTTGCTGTTTCTCACAGTCTGCGTAAATCCCCACTGGTTATATTGACGACACCCCAAACAGTTGGCAACTTGATAGCCTCAGGGGTAAGAGCGAGAGTTGTTTGAGTGAATTCCACGCGCTCAGACGTCCCCGCCGCGATGCGTTCCATCCGGCATTCTCTCCTCGTACGCCTTCTGCCTTCGGGCGCCGATCGCACAGGCCACGCAATAAAAAATACAGGTCTGGCGGCAATTACACACATCACATCACACAATGGAGCACTAACGATGACACGTTCCTTGGGTAAATCGGGGATTCTGAAATTCGGTATTGGGCTGATCGCGCTGACCGTGGCGGCCAGCGTACAGGCCAAGACGTTGGTTTACTGTTCTGAAGGTTCCCCGGAAGGGTTCAACCCGCAGCTGTTTACCTCCGGCACCACCTACGACGCCAGCTCGGTACCGATCTACAACCGCCTGGTCGAATTCAAAATCGGCACCACCGAACTGCAGCCGGGCCTGGCTGAGAAGTGGGACGTCAGCGAAGACGGCAAAACCTACACCTTCCACCTGCGCAAAGGCGTGAAGTGGCAGAGCAACAAAGACTTCAAACCGACGCGCGATTTCAACGCCGACGACGTGGTGTTCTCCTTTGAGCGCCAGTTGGATGCGAACAACGCCTACCACAAAGTGTCCGGCGGCAGCTACGAATACTTTGAAGGCATGGACATGCCTAAGCTGATCGCCAAGATTGAAAAAGTGGACGACAACACCGTGCGCTTCGTGCTGAACCGCCCGGAGGCGCCGTTCCTGGCTGACCTGGGCATGGACTTCGCGTCCATCCTGTCCGCCGAATACGCCGACGTGATGATGAAAGCCGGCACGCCGGAGAAAGTCGACCTGAATCCGATCGGCACCGGTCCGTTCCAACTGCTGCAATACCAGAAAGACTCCAAGATCCTGTACAAGGCATTCGACGGTTTCTGGGGCACCAAGCCGAAGATCGATCGCCTGGTGTTCTCCATCACGCCTGACGCCTCCGTGCGCTACGCCAAACTGCAGAAAAACGAATGTCAGGTGATGCCGTACCCGAACCCGGCCGATATCGCCCGCATGAAGCAAGACAAGTCCATCAACCTGATGGAACAGCCGGGCCTGAACGTGGGTTACCTGTCGTTCAACGTCGAGAAAAAGCCGCTGGATAACCTGAAGGTGCGCCAGGCGTTGACCATGGCGGTCAACAAGCAGGCGATCATCGACGCGGTTTATCAGGGCGCGGGCCAGGCGGCCAAGAACCTGATCCCGCCAACCATGTGGGGCTATAACGACGCGGTGCAGGATTACGCTTACGATCCGGCCAAGGCGAAAGAGTTGCTGAAAGAAGCGGGCATGGCCGACGGTTTCAGCATCGACCTGTGGGCGATGCCGGTACAGCGTCCTTACAACCCGAACGCACGCCGCATGGCGGAAATGATCCAGGCCGACTGGGCCAAGATCGGCGTGAAAGCCAAAATCGTGACCTATGAGTGGGGTGAATACCTCAAGCGCGCCAAAGCGGGCGAGCACCAGACGGTGATGATGGGCTGGACCGGCGACAACGGGGATCCGGATAACTTCTTCGCCACGCTGTTCAGCTGCGCGGCGGCGAAAGACGGCTCCAACTACTCCCGCTGGTGCTACAAGCCGTTTGAAGATCTGATTCAACCGGCGCGCGCCGAATCCAACCACGACAAGCGCATCGAACTGTACAAACAGGCGCAGGTGGTGATGCACGATCAGGCTCCGGCGCTGATTGTCGCACACTCCACCGTGTACGAGCCTGTGCGTAAGGAAGTGAAAGGCTACGTCGTGGATCCGCTCGGTAAGCATCACTTCGAGAATGTCTCTGTAGACTGATTTCGACCGCTTTACCGGAGACGCACGAATGGACTTGCAGGGGCGCAACAGGTTTGCGCCCCTGCTGACCAGTCTCCGGCGTATGGCCGTCGAATCGTTCAAAGGCATGTGAGCGTTAATAAGCCTGGCGGACGATGAGCTGCCGGGCATTGATACAGAGAGTTCGGGATATGTTGCAGTTCATACTCCGACGTTTGGGGTTAGTTATCCCAACGTTTATCGGCATTACATTGCTGACTTTTGCATTCGTCCATATGATCCCCGGCGACCCGGTGACCATCATGGCCGGGGAACGCGGTATCTCCGCCGAGCGCCACGCGCAGCTGATGGCGGAAATGGGGCTGGACAAGCCGCTTTATCAACAATATTTCTCCTACGTGTCCAACGTGCTGCACGGCGATCTGGGCACCTCACTCAAAAGCCGCATCTCCGTCTGGAGCGAGTTCGTTCCGCGCTTTCAGGCCACGCTGGAGCTGGGCTTCTGCGCGATGCTTTTCGCGGTGCTGGTAGGCATCCCGGTCGGGGTGCTGGCGGCGGTCAAACGTGGCTCGGTCTTCGATCATACTGCGGTGGGCATCTCGCTGACCGGCTATTCGATGCCGATTTTCTGGTGGGGCATGATGCTGATCATGCTGGTGTCGGTGCAGCTTAACCTGACGCCGGTGTCGGGGCGCATCAGCGACACGGTATTCCTTGACGACAGCCAGCCGCTGACCGGCTTTATGCTGATAGACACCCTGATCTGGGGCGAGCCGGGCGACTTTATCGACGCGGTGATGCACATGATCCTGCCGGCCATCGTGCTGGGCACCATCCCGCTGGCGGTGATCGTGCGCATGACCCGTTCCTCGATGCTGGAGGTGTTGGGTGAAGACTACATTCGCACCGCCCGCGCCAAGGGCGTGAGCCGTATGCGGGTGATCGTCGTCCACGCGCTGCGCAACGCGCTGCTGCCGGTGGTGACGGTGATCGGGCTGCAGGTCGGCACCATGCTGGCCGGCGCCATTCTGACCGAAACCATCTTCTCCTGGCCGGGGCTGGGCCGCTGGCTGATCGACGCGCTGCAGCGCCGCGATTACCCGGTGGTGCAGGGCGGGGTGTTGCTGGTCGCCTGTATGATCATTCTGGTTAACCTGCTGGTAGACGTGCTCTACGGCGTGGTCAACCCGCGTATTCGCCACAAGAAATAAGGGGCGCTCTCATGTCTCAAATCACTGAGTCTGCAGTTAAAGGTGCGCCGAAGCCAATGACCCCGTTTCAGGAGTTCTGGCACTATTTCAAGCGCAATAAAGGGGCCGTGGTCGGCCTGGTGTATATCGTTCTGATGCTGGTGATCGCGCTCGGCGCCGGCGTGCTGGCGCCGCATGCGCCGGCGGACCAGTTCCGCGATGCTCTGCTCAAGCCGCCGGTGTGGCAAGAGGGCGGCAGCTGGCAATATATCCTCGGCACCGACGACGTGGGCCGCGACGTCCTGTCGCGCCTGATGTACGGTGCACGGCTGTCGCTGTTGGTCGGCTGCCTGGTGGTAGTGCTGTCGCTGATCATGGGCGTGATATTCGGCCTGCTGGCCGGTTACTTCGGCGGCGTGGTGGACGCGATTATCATGCGCGTCGTCGACATCATGCTGGCTCTGCCGAGCCTGCTGCTGGCACTGGTACTGGTGGCGGTATTCGGGCCGTCGATCGTTAACGCTTCGCTGGCGCTGACCTTCGTCGCCCTGCCGCACTATGTACGTTTGACGCGCGCGGCGGTGCTGGTGGAGGTCAACCGCGACTACGTCACCGCATCGCGGGTGGCGGGCGCCGGCGCACTGCGCCAGATGTTCGTCAATATTCTGCCTAACTGCCTGGCGCCTTTGATCGTGCAGGCTTCTCTCGGTTTCTCGAACGCCATTCTGGACATGGCCGCGCTCGGCTTTCTGGGCATGGGCGCGCAGCCGCCGACGCCGGAGTGGGGCACCATGCTCTCCGACGTGCTGCAGTTCGCGCAAAGTGCCTGGTGGGTGGTGACCTTCCCCGGCGTGGCGATCCTGCTGACGGTGCTGGCATTCAACCTGATGGGGGACGGTTTGCGTGACGCTCTCGACCCCAAACTCAAGCAGTAACAGAGGACGAGAGAGATGGCGTTATTGAATGTAGACAAGCTTTCGGTGCACTTCGGTGACGAAGGCACCCCGTTCCGCGCGGTAGACCGCATCAGTTACAGCGTGGAGCAAGGTCAGGTGGTCGGCATCGTCGGTGAATCCGGCTCCGGCAAATCCGTCAGTTCGCTGGCGATCATGGGCCTGATCGATTTCCCTGGCAAGGTGATGGCCGACAAGCTGGAGTTCAACGGCCAGGATCTGCGCAAGATCTCCGAAAAAGAGCGCCGCCAGCTGGTGGGCTCCGAAGTGGCGATGATCTTCCAGGATCCGATGACCAGCCTGAACCCGTGCTATACCGTCGGTTATCAGATCATGGAGGCGCTGAAGGTGCATCAGGGCGGCAATCGCCGCACTCGCCGCCAGCGTGCTATCGACCTGCTGACCCAGGTCGGCATTCCTGATCCGGCTTCGCGGCTGGACGTATACCCGCACCAGCTTTCCGGCGGCATGAGCCAGCGCGTAATGATCGCCATGGCCATCGCCTGTCGGCCGAAGCTGCTGATCGCCGATGAGCCGACGACCGCGCTCGACGTGACCATCCAGGCGCAGATCATCGAGCTGTTGCTGGACCTGCAGCAGCGCGAAAACATGGCGCTGCTGCTGATCACCCACGATCTGGCGCTGGTGGCGGAAGCCGCGCATCACATCATCGTGATGTACGCCGGCCAGGTGGTGGAATCCGGCAAGGCGGCGGAGATTTTCCGCGCGCCGCGCCACCCGTACACCCAGGCACTGCTGCGCGCGCTGCCGGAGTTTGCCGCCGACAAGGCGCGGTTGGCTTCGCTGCCGGGCGTGGTGCCGGGCAAATACGATCGCCCGACCGGCTGCCTGCTCAATCCGCGTTGTCCGTACGCCAACGAGCGCTGCCGTAACGAGGAGCCGGAACTGCGCAGCATTCCCGGCCGTCAGGTTAAATGTCACACACCGCTGGATGATGCGGGGAGGCCGACCGTATGAGCCAGAATCAACCTTTACTGCAGGCGATTGACCTGAAGAAGCATTACCCGGTGAAAAAGGGCCTGTTCGCGCCGGAGCGGCTGGTCAAGGCGCTCGACGGTGTGTCCTTCACCCTGGAGCGCGGCAAAACGCTGGCGGTGGTCGGCGAATCGGGCTGCGGCAAATCGACGCTCGGCCGCCTGCTGACGATGATCGAAGTGCCGACCGGCGGCGAGCTGTACTACCAGGGGCAGGATCTGCTGAAGCCGGACGTCTCGGCCGAGAAACTGCGACGCCAGAAGATCCAAATCGTGTTCCAGAATCCTTACGGATCGCTCAACCCGCGCAAGAAGGTCGGGCAGATCCTCGAGGAGCCGCTGTTGATCAACACGTCGCTCAGCGCCGCCGAACGGCGGGAAAAAGCGCTAGAGATGATGGCGAAGGTCGGCCTGAAGACCGAACATTATGACCGCTACCCGCACATGTTCTCCGGCGGCCAGCGCCAGCGTATCGCCATTGCCCGCGGGCTGATGCTGAATCCGGACGTGGTGATCGCCGATGAACCGGTGTCGGCATTGGACGTGTCGGTGCGCGCGCAGGTGCTGAACCTGATGATGGATCTGCAGCAGGAGCTGGGGCTGTCCTATGTGTTTATCTCGCACGATCTGTCGGTGGTGGAACACATCGCCGACGAGGTGATGGTGATGTACCTCGGTCGCTGCGTGGAAAAGGGCAGCAAAGAGGCGATCTTCAACAACCCGCGTCATCCGTACACTCAGGCGCTGCTGTCGGCGACGCCGCGGTTAAACCCGGATATGCGCCGCGAGCGCATCAAATTGACCGGCGAGCTGCCCAGCCCGATGAATCCGCCGCCGGGCTGTGCGTTCAATGCCCGCTGCCGCCGCGCTTTTGGCACCTGCGTACAGCTGCAGCCGCAGCTCAAACAGTACGGTGAGCAGATGGTGGCCTGCTTTGCGGTCGATCAGGACGAACATCCGGGGGCGTAAGGCGTCGAACGTCATCGCTTAAATTCACGCCGGCATCACGCCGGCGTTTTTTATTACTCAATCAAAGGGTTAGTCAGTAAACGATCGCGACAACCCATTTTTTAAATTATTCCCTTAACGTCATTCTGACAAATCGTTATTTTTTTAAGAATCTTCGCATGAAAATAATAATCGAATAATAGAATTCAACGGTTTGTTGTTAATAACATTCTGTCGGTCGAGCTGTTTCGCCATTTCTATTATAAAACCCTAATAAAAAAGCACGCCGGCGGCGTGCTTTAGGTTGATGAGATCGCGCTTATTGCGGATAAGGCACCCAGTCGCCGCCGTTCAGGCGAATGTAAGGCTTGCCCTGATATTGCATCACGATAGCGTTGTCGTTTTCGGAGATGACCGGGGTCTGCGGCAGCCCCTGCGTCAGTGTCTGCCAATCGACGCTGGATTCGCTGAAGACCTTGCCGTCCACCAGGCGCGACACCAGTTCAGACAGCGCCAGATAGCTGCTCGGCGTTTTGATCTGCAGCGGACTGCCCTGATGCGGCGCCTTCATGCCCACCAGTTTGATGCCGACCGGCGTATGGGTGATGTTCGGGCTGGGGATATCGCGCAGGCCGGACATCTGCATCTTGTCACCCACTAACGCCGCCCCGTGTTCCGGCACGATCACCACCACCACTTTGCGGCCGGATTTTTCCAGCTGATCGAGGAAGGTGTTCAGCTGATCGAACAGCTTCTGCGCGCGTGGCTGATAGTCGGCGCTCTTGTTGGCGCCGACGAAGCGGTTGCCGTCGTGCAGCGGGATGACGTTGAAGAAGGTAGCGGTGCGGCCGTCGCCGCCTTTTTGCTGCTGATCCAGCCAGCGGGTCAGCAATTCGAGATCGTTATAAATCGGCTCTCCGTCGAACGACGTCAGCTCGTTGCCGATGCCGGCCTGCGACATTAACGGCGCCTGCATGTCGCCCTGTTCACGCAGCTCTTTCAGGTAGTTGCCGAATACCCCGGAGTGATCGAGCATCAGCTGTTCCTTGAAGCCGAGTTTTGTCAGGTTGTCGAACA
The DNA here is from genome assembly GCF_052168635.1 of Serratia sp. CY47444. Classification (NCBI taxonomy): domain Bacteria; kingdom Pseudomonadati; phylum Pseudomonadota; class Gammaproteobacteria; order Enterobacterales; family Yersiniaceae; genus Serratia; species Serratia sp. CY47444. The sequence goes on along the minus strand of NZ_JBJNMH010000013.1, from coordinate 132,566 downwards.
GGTAACACTGCTGGTTCACCGGCTGGTACAAATCATGATGCGAAAGCTGGCCGCAGCTGGCGCGCAGCAACCGTATCGAGGCCGGGCCGCTGTAGGCGGTGGCCGAATTGAAGCTGTCGAACATGATATCCATCTTCGACCACAGCGGATGATTCTGTAGGTTGACCGCCTCCATATCGGCCCATGCCAGCGAACAGATGTTGATCACCAGCAGATCGAACGGCTGGGCGTCGGCGGGCAAGGTGGTCGGGAACGCGGTGGCGCGGCCTTTTTCCCGGTCGTAGAACTGGTTCAGGTAGGCCGTCAGGTTGGCGCTGGTCGGCGGCAGGCTGTCCGCCGGCGCAGCGTCCCCCGCCGCCGGAGCGGCCGTGGCCGGCGTATTGGCGCTGCCGGCCGAGGCTGTGGAGGTCGCGGGCAGCAGTGAGACCGCCGGCCCGGCAATGTTGACGATATTGAGCCACACCAGCGCCGCCACGGTGAATACGGTGACGCGCACCCATTGCGCGACGAACAGGTAGGCGATAAACAGTACGAAGGCCGCGCCGATCATCTGCCAGTTGATAAAGCGGTTGACCAGTTCCAGCAGATACTGGGCGCTGAAGCCGGCCAGCTGCGACCCCTGGCTGAGAATGCTGTTGATGCCCGGCAGCCAGGTGTCGTGGTAGAACAAGGCGATGCCGATCGGGATGGCGAGGTAGTGGCGCCAGCGATGCAGGCGTTGCGAAGGGATCGGCATCAGCAGAAACGCCATGAACACCAGGTTCGGCAGCGCGTGGAAATTCAGGTAGCCGAACCACAGCAGGGCGAATTTAGCCAGAAAATAAAGGTTCCAGCCACCCAGCCCACGCCAGTAGCGCCACAGAGCGTTATCGGATTGCGTATTCGAGTTTCGATTCATGGCTGCTTCTTACGTTTAATCTGAGATGAGGAGCCAGTGCGCACCCACAAACCGGCGGATTTCAAATAGCGCGGCGATAACAACAGGTTTTGCCAGTATTGACGCAAATGCGGAAAACGCCGGTGAAAGGCGTAACCCAGCGGAATGAAGATCAGCGCGCACAGCAGGATCAGTTGCACGATATCGTTAAGGTTCAGCATGCGGTTCCTCCTGCGGGTCAAGCGACAGCGTGAAGGCGACCGGCTGCCGCCGTTCCACGGGTTCCTCGGCCACCGCCACGCTGGGGCGCGGCGCGGCGCCGGCGGTACCGGTAGCCGAAAGCTGCCAGTGCCCCTGGGCCATGCGTTTGATTTCCGAAACGATATCGACGTCCTGGTGCCACACCACCCGGTTGCTGAAGGCTTCATCCACCGGCAGCCGGAAGATGAACTTCAGCGCGGTATCCAGATCGTTGATGCGGCAGGTGGACAGGAACAGCACCAGCCGCCCCTGCACCACGGTCATCACGTCGCCGAACCGCCGCAGGTGGCACAGGGTCATCGCCTGTTCGGCGCGTAGGCCGGTGGCCGGGCGCAGCGCCACCATCACGCCTTTGCCGTCCTCAGGCAGCAGCGTGTTGCCCATCAGCGAAAGCACCGCCTGGCTGAACGCCTCCGGCCGCATATAGCCTTTGAGCTGCAGCGGGCGCAAACCGGCCAGCAACGCATCGATGTCGGCGGGCACATGGCGAGAGAAACGCTGCCCCTGGATGCCCTCGAGCATGGTGAGAAAACGCGACAGCGGCGCGACGTGCGGCACGATCAGATTGGCGCCGCAGGCCAGCAGCAGCCGTTCGTCGCTGTAGCGCAGGCTGGCGCTCATCTCGCGCACCGCGATTTTCAGGCCGCTGCCGCGGCTGCGTCGCAGGGTGTGGATCTGGTGCGCCAGGTGATCGATTTGGTCGCTTTGATACAACGCGAAAATCAACGTTGCCGAGAGTCTCAGCATGCCGTGCTGCGCCAGTTCGTCGTTGCTCTCCAACAGCTGCCAGTTGGCGGACAGCGGCGGCGCGCCCTCCAGAATGCTGCGTTCGGCCAGATACTGACCTTCGTCGCTGCGCAAGGCGGTGGGGGAGGGTTGACTATTTTCATCCTCGCCCTGCCAGCCGCCTTGCGCGGCGTACAACGTCAGCAGTTGATTGGCGTTGATGCCGTTTTCGGTGCTCCACCAGTTCACCAGATATTGCGCGCTGTCCTGCTGCCATTGCAGGCTGGATAGGCCGTTCAGGATACGATGCTGTGCGCTGAGCTGCCCTTTAAGCTTATTGATGCCGCCGCCGTGGCTGAGGATCAACAGCGTGCAGCCCTGCCGCCGCAGCCAGGCGGCGAGGGTACGTGTCCACTCGCGCAGCTCTTCGGTGGTGAAGGTTTGCCACAGGCTGGCGTGGGCCAGCAGGATAAGCAAGCGATTCTGCGGCCGCAGGGCGCGCATCAGATCGTCGCTCAGCTGCGTCAGCGCGGCTTTTTTCTCTGGTAATTGATACAGCGGCAGCTTTTGCAAAGCGGGCGAAGCCAGCTCGGCCAGCAGGCTTTCGGGTTTGTCGCCGCTGCAGATCAGGGCGACTTTGTGAGTGGCCGGCTGGGCGGCGATCACCTGGCGACACAGCAACGCGGCGTCGCTTTGCCTGTCGATATTGATCCAATAGAGTCCCGGAGCCTGCATCACCGAGAGCTCTTCCCAAATCTGCCGAATGCCTAGAGAAAAAGAGTGCGCCATAGGATGTGTTCTACTTTCGTTGAAAGCCGACTAAAGGCGTTTATATTTAAAGATAGCCATTTTTACTCTGGCAATAACAAATATCCGACGCTATTCGGCAATATTTGTTGAGAATCATCTTATTGCCTGTCTCTTTTTGTATCGTTGCTATAGTTAATTAACATAGCCTATTTTCGCCAAGGCGGAAGAATGAATAACGCACCTACCCATTTTCGTGCAGCGGCACCTGGGGAGAGCCAGGATGACCTGCAGGCGCTCAGCCAGGCTTTTTCATTGCCGAAATTAAGCTATGTCGATATTTCGCGGCAGGAGCGGCTAACGCACATGATGACGCGCTGGTCACTGTTGGCCGAATTGGCGCAGACTGTGGGGAGCCATTGATCTATGCCGGTGATCGCGCTGCAAGGGCTGCGGGGTGGGATGGGGACGACGTCGGTCACGGCGGCGCTCGCCTGGGCGTTGCAGCAGCTGGGTGAGTCGGTGTTGGCGATCGATTTCACGCCGGATAATCTGCTGCGCTTGCATTTCAACACGCCGTTCGAACTGGCACGCGGCTGGGCCCGCGCGGAGCAGGACGGCGGCGGTTGGCAGGAAGGCGCGCTGCGTTATTGTGAAAACCTCGATTTTCTGCCGTTTGGCCGCCTGAATGCGGCGGAACGGCTGGAAGTGCAGCGTCAGTGTCAGCAGCTGCCCGAACGCTGGCGCGACAACCTGCGCCAACTGAGCGCCGGCGATCCGCAGCGCTGGATCCTATTGGATGTTCCTATCGGGGACGGCGCTCTGGCGCAGCAGGCGCTGCAGCTAGCCGACAGCGTGTTCATGCTGTTGAACCCCGACGCCAACTGCCAGGTACGGCTCCATCAGCAGACGCTGCCGAACGACTGCCGGTTCCTGGTCAATCACTACTCCTCCGCCAGCCAGCTGCAGCAGGATTTGCATCAGCTGTGGCTGCAAACCCTGAGCGGTCTGTTGCCGGTGGTGATCCACCGCGATGAAGCGCTGGCGGAAGCGCTGGCGGTCAAACAGCCGCTGGGCGAGTACCGCCCCGAGAGTCTGGCGGCGGATGAAGTGCTGACGCTGGCCAACTGGTGCCTGATCAACCTCAAACGGGGTGTTGCGCCATGAGCCGGGTGCTGAGCCTGCTGCTGGTGCCGCCGGTGCGTCAGGCGGTGCAGGCGCGCTACCGCGGTTATCGCCGCAACGGCGCGTCGGCGCTGACCGCGTTTTTTGCCACGTTGCTGGTGGCGCTGGGGTGGATGCTGCTGCGCTTTGAATCACCGGCCTGGCAGCGTGTGCGTACCGGCCGCGCTTACTGGTTCCCGCATCTGTCCGCCGAACGCCCACGCCCGGCGGATGCGCTGCGCTATCTGCTGCAGGGCCTGTGGCTACTGCTGTTCCGCAGCGGCCGCGCGCCAGTGCAGCGTGACTATTTCGCTGGGTGGCGTCGGCTGCAGCAGCGCTACGCCGATTGGCTGCAGGGCCTGCCGCAGCGGCTGAAAAACGCCGGCGTGGAACAGCGTTCGGTAGAGCGCCTCGGCCGCATGAACCGCGGCATGCGACGCGCGCTGTTTATTCTGGTCGGCGTGCTGGCGGCGATCCTCGCCATGCTGTGCATCTCGCAACCGTTCGATCTGTCGGCGCAATTCGTGTTCGTCGTGCTGCTGTGGGGGATCGCGATGGTGGTGCGCCGGGTGCCGGGGCGCTTGCCTGCGCTGATGCTGATCGTGCTGTCGCTGACCGTCTCCTGCCGTTACCTGTGGTGGCGCTATACCGCCACGCTGAACTGGGACGATCCACTTAGCCTGGTGTGCGGCCTGTTGCTGTTGGTGGCGGAAACCTACGCCTGGGTGGTGCTGGTGCTGGGCTATTTCCAGACTATCTGGCCGCTTAATCGCCAGCCGGTGCCGTTGCCCGCTGACAGCGCGACCTGGCCAACCATCGATTTGATGGTGCCGACTTACAATGAGGACCTCGGGGTGGTGAAGCCGACCGTCTATGCGGCGCTGGGCATCGACTGGCCGAAGGAAAAGGTGAATATCTATATCCTTGATGACGGTAATCGCCCCGAATTCCGTGCGTTCGCCGCCGAAGTGGGGGTGAAATACATCGCCAGGCCGACCCACGAACATGCCAAGGCCGGCAACATCAACAACGCGTTGAAGCAGGCCACCGGCGAGTTCGTGGCGATTTTCGACTGCGACCACGTGCCGACGCGCTCTTTCCTGCAGCTGACCATGGGCTGGTTCTTCAAAGACAAAAAGCTGGCGATGCTGCAGACCCCGCACCACTTCTTCTCGCCGGATCCGTTCGAGCGCAACCTGGGGCGTTTCCGCCAGACGCCCAACGAGGGCACCTTGTTCTACGGGCTGGTGCAGGACGGCAACGACATGTGGGACGCCACCTTCTTCTGCGGCTCTTGTGCCATCTTGCGCCGCAGCGCGCTGGACGAGATCGGCGGCATCGCGGTGGAAACCGTCACCGAAGACGCCCACACCTCGCTGCGTTTGCACCGGCGCGGGCATACCTCGGCTTATATCCGCATTCCGCAGGCTGCCGGGCTGGCGACCGAAAGCCTGTCGGCGCACATCGGCCAGCGCATTCGCTGGGCGCGCGGCATGGTGCAGATCTTCCGGCTCGACAACCCGCTGCTGGGCAAGGGGCTGAAACTGGCGCAGCGCCTGTGCTACGCCAACGCCATGCTGCACTTCCTGTCGGGCATTCCGCGGCTGATCTTCCTCACCGCACCGCTGGCGTTTTTGCTGCTGCATGCCTACATCATCTTCGCGCCGGCGCTGGCGATCGCGCTTTATGTGCTGCCACACATGATCCACGCCAGCCTGACCAACTCGCGTATCCAGGGGAAATACCGCCATTCGTTCTGGAGCGAAATCTATGAAACGGTGCTGGCCTGGTATATCGCGCGGCCGACCACGGTGGCGCTGTTCAATCCGCACAAGGGCAAATTCAACGTCACCGCCAAGGGCGGGCTGGTGGAGGAGGAGCACGTAGACTGGGTGATCACCCGACCTTATATGTTCCTGGTGATCCTTAACCTGGCCGGGCTGGCGTTCGGCGCCTGGCGGCTGGCCTATGGCCCGACGGACGAGGTGATGACGGTGATCATCAGCCTGGTGTGGGTGCTGTACAACATGACCATTCTCGGCGGCGCGGTGGCGGTGGCGGTAGAGGCCAAGCAGGTGCGTCAGGCGCACCGCGTGGAGATCGCCATGCCGGCGGCGATCGCGCGTGCCGACGGCCACCTCTACCCCTGCACGCTGCGCGATTACTCCGACGGCGGCGTGGGCATTGAGATGCGAGTGGAAAACGCGTTGAAAGACGGCGACAAAGCCTCGCTGCTGCTCAAGCGTGGCCAGCAGGAGTACAGCTTCCCCTGCGTGGTGACGCGCGCCTTCGGCAACAAGGTGGGGGTGCGTCTGGTCAGTCTCTCTACCCGTGAACACATCGATTTCATTCAGTGCACCTTCGCCCGCGCCGATACCTGGGCGCTGTGGCAGGACGGGTTCCCTGAAGACCGGCCGATCGAAAGCCTGCGCGACGTGCTGGCGCTGGGCTTCCGGGGCTATGTGCGCATGGCGGACTACGCGCCGCCGCTGGTGCGCGGTTTGCTGGTCGGGGTCACGTCGCTGACCGCCTGGGTCGTGTCGTTTATTCCGCGCGGCGTCGGCAGGGATCCGACCTTGGGTCAACAAGAAACAGTGGGTTAGCTGCGAGTTCAACCGCCCGCTCACTCGCCCGGTGAACAGGCTCCAACATTGATGATGATACGATGACGCGAAAAATAACCTGGTTAACTGCTCTGGCCTTAGGCATCAGTACCCTGTCGCAGGCCGAAACCGCCACCGCGCCGACCGTGGCGGCCCAGCCGCCGATCGCCGCGGCGGCCGATACGGCGACCGCGCCACCGCTGGCCACCGCACCGCAGGATCCGAATGCGCCGGTGCGCGACGTATCGCTGTCGTTTGCGCAGATAGCGCCGCCGCCGGGCACCTTTGTTCTGCGCGGCACCCGGCCGGACGGACAGATCGAATTCGGCGTGCGCAGCGATGAGGTGGTCTCGCAGGCGATGCTCGATATGGAGTTTACGCCGTCACCGGCGCTGATCCCGGTGGAGTCGCACGTCAAGGTCTATCTGAACGACGAACTGATGGGCGTAACTACCCTCGCCAAAGAGCAACTGGGCAAGCCCAATCGCATCCAGATGGTGATCGATCCGCGCTATATCACCGATTTTAACCGCGTCCGGCTGGTGTTCGTCGGTCATTATCAGAACATCTGCGAAAACCCGGCCAGCACCTCGCTGTGGCTCGACGTCAGCAAGTCCAGCGCGCTGAAGCTGCGTTTCCAGACGCTGCCGATGAAAAACGAGCTGTCGCACTTCCCTGAGCCGTTCTTCGACAGCCGTGACAATCGGCCGCTGACGCTGCCGATGGTGTTCGCCGGCCAGCCTGACCTCACCCAGCAGCGCGCGGCGGGTATTCTGGCCTCCTGGTTCGGCAGCAAGGCGCAGTGGCGCGGGCAATCCTTCCCGACGCTGTACAACGCGCTGCCGACGCAGCACGCGGTGGTGTTCGCCACCAACTCGCAGCGCCCGGATTTCCTGCGCGATTATCCGGCGGTCAACGGCCCGACGGTGGAGATGATCAGCCACCCCGACAATCCGTACGTCAAACTGCTGTTGATTCAGGGGCGTGACGACAACGATTTGATCACCGCGGTGAAGGGCATCGCGCAGGGCAACATCCTGTTCCGCGGCCAGAACGTGACGGTGGACAAGGTGGAACAGCTCGCGCCGCGCCAGCCTTACGACGCGCCGAACTGGGTGCGCACCGATCGGCCGATGACCTTCGCCGAGCTGCAGCAATATGCCGAACAGCTGCAAACCAGCGGCATCGAGCCTGGCCCGATTTCACTGACCATGAACCTGCCGCCGGACCTGTTCCTGATCCGCAGCACCGGCATCGATATGCACCTGAAATACCGCTATACCGCGCCGCGCATTCAGGACGGTTCGCGGCTGAGCGTCAGCCTGAACAACCAGTTCGTGCAGGCGTACTCGCTGGTGCCGGAACACGAACAGGGCGCGCAGCTGCTGCGCCTGCCGTTGACGCAGGGGCTGCTCGACTCCGACAAGAACGTCAATATCCCGGCGCTGCGGCTGGGGGCTACCAACCAGCTGCGCTTTGACTTCGATTACACCACGCTGCTGGCCAGCGGCGCGGAAGGGCGCTGCGAAACCTACTCCTTCACGCAAAACCACGCGGTGATCGACGGTGCGTCCACCATCGATTTCTCCGGCTACCGCCACTTTATGGCGATGCCGGACCTGCGCGCTTTCGCCAACGCCGGTTTCCCGTTCAGCCGCCTGGCGGATCTGTCGCAAACGCTGGTGTTGGTGAACCAGAAACCGCAGCCGGCGCAGGTCAGCGCGCTGCTGAACGCGCTGGGCGTGATCGGCGCGCAAACCGGTTATCCGGCGCTGGCCTTCACGCTGAGCGACGACTGGTCGCAGGCCAAGGATCGCGACGACGACATCCTGATGGTCGGCACCATTCCGCCGGAGCTGCGCGACGACAAGAAAATCAGTCTGCTGGTGGACGCGACCCAAAGCTGGGTGAAACAGCCGACGCGGCAGCCGCCGCTGCCGAGTGCGGAAGTGCTGGCAGAGGACACCAAGCCGGACAGCAAGACCACCGTCAGCTCCGAGGGCGCAATGTCGGCGATCATCGGCGTACAGTCGCCGTTCAACGACCAACGCAGCATCGTGGCGCTGTTGGCGGACAGCCCGCGCGGCTATGAGCTGCTCAACAATGCCCTGCTGGACAGCGGCAAGCGCGCCGCGGTGTTTGGTTCGGTGGCGGTGATCCGCGAATCGGGGGTCAACAGCCTGCGCGTCGGCGATATTTACTATGTCGGCCACCTGCCGTGGTGGGAGCGGCTGTGGTATGCCCTCTCCACCCATCCGGTACTGCTGGCGGTGATCGCGGTGGTGCTGGTGGTGATCCTGGGGCTGATACTGTGGCGCGGCCTGAAGGCCTTCAGCCGGCGTCGTCTGGCGCCTGAAGATCGGGATTGACGGCGGTGAGCGCGATGCTGCAACGCCTGTCGCTCGGCATGCTGCTGCTGTGCGCGTTCAGCGCGGCGGCGGCCTGCGAGTGGCCGGGCTGGCAACAGTACAAGCAATTCTACATCAGCCCGCAGGGGCGGGTGATCGATCCGAGCAGTCCGAACAAGATCACCACCTCCGAGGGACAGAGTTACGGCCTGTTCTTCGCTCTGGTGGCCAACGACCGGCCGACCTTCGATCGGCTGTTGGCCTGGACGGAGAACAACCTGGCGGCGGGCGATCTCAGCGCCCGTTTGCCCGCCTGGCTGTGGGGCGAGAGCGACGACAAGCAGTGGAAGGTGCTGGACGCCAACTCGGCGTCAGATGCCGATCTGTGGATCGCTTATAACCTGCTCGAAGCCGGCCGCCTGTGGAAAAGCCGGCGTTACCAAACCCTGGGAACGCTGCTGCTGCAACGCATCGGCCGCGAGGAAGTGGCCGACATCCCCGGCCTGGGCCTGATGTTGCTGCCGGGCAAAGTCGGGTTTGTGGCGGAAGATCGCTGGCGGCTGAACCCCAGCTACCTGCCGCCGCAGCTGCTGGCGCGTTTTGCGGCGCTGAACGGCCCGTGGCGCGCGATGCGCCAGGTCAATCAGCGGCTGTGGCTGGACAGCGCGCCGCACGGCTTCTCACCGGACTGGGTGGTGTGGCGAGTCGGCACCGGCTGGCAGCCGGATACCGTCAAGCCGAACGTCGGCAGCTACGACGCGATTCGGGTCTATCTGTGGGCCGGCATGCTGGCGGACGACGATGAGCATAAGGCGGCGCTGCTCGCACGCTTCCAGCCGATGGCGCAGCTCACCGCCAAACAGGGTGTGCCGCCGGAGAAAACCGATACCGCCAGCGGCAAAACCACCGGTGACGGTCCGGTCGGCTTTTCCGCCTCAATGCTGCCGATGTTGGCGACGCAGGCCGAGGCGCTGGCGACACAGCGGCAACGCATCAGCGAACATCCGCCGGGTGACGACGCTTATTTCAGCGCCTCGCTGACGCTGTTCGGTCAGGGGTGGGATCAACAACGTTATCGCTTTAATCGTCAGGGTGAATTGCAACCCTCGTGGGACGGCCAATGCACAACTTCAAAATAAACTGGCTGAATTTGATTCCGCTGAGCCTGGCGATGCTGCCGCAGGCGCGCGCCGCGGAGGCCGTGGCCCCGGAGCAGTGGCTGCTGGAGCAGGTGCGCATTGGCGAGGCCGGCAACAAGGACGATCTGGTGCGCCAGTCGCTGTACCGGCTCGAGCTGATGGATCCGAATAACCCGGACGTGATCGCCGCGCGTATGCGTTTGGCGCTGCGGCAGGGCAACATGGCGCTGGCGCAACAGCAGTTGGACAAGCTGAAAACTCTCGCGCCGCAGTCCAGCGCCTATCGCCAGGCGCAAATGAACATGCTGCTGACCCAGCCGGAAACCCGGCAAAAGCTGCAGCAGGCCCGCCTGATGGCGACCGCTGGCCGGCTGCCGGAGGCCAAGGCGCAGTACGATGCGCTGTTCCACGGCGAGCCGCCGACGCTCGATCTGGCGGTGGAGTATTGGCGGCTGGTGGCGCGTTTGCCGGGGCAGGAGGCGAAGGCGTTAAAGCAGTTGCAGGCGCTGGACCAGCAATATTCCGGCAACGTGGCGCTGCGCATGTCGCTGGCGCGCATGCTGTTCAGTCAGAATCAGGACGCGCAGGCCTATGAACTGCTGCAGAAGATCGCCGCCGATCCGGCCGGGCGCGGCGATGCCGCCGATCTGTGGCTGGACAAGGTCAAAGCGATGCCGGTCAACGCGCAAAGCGTGGCGGCGCTCAACCGCTTCCTCGGCGTGTTCGATACCGGCGATCAGGCGACCCGCGCCCGTGAAGAGCTGGCCAGACAACAGAAACTGTTGGCCGATCCGGCTTATCAGGCGCGGGTGCGCGGCCTGGCGCAGGTGGATAAAGGCGGCAGCCGGGCGGCCATTCCGGCGTTGCAAAAGGCGCTGACGGCAGCGCCGAACGACGCCGAGGTGCTGGGCGCGCTCGGCCAGGCCTATTCGCGCGCCGGTAACCGCCCGCAGGCGCTGAAGCTGTTTCGCCAGGCGCTGGCCGCCGACAAGAATGGCTACGGCAGCGGCAAATGGCAAAGCCTGATCAAGAGCACCGGCTACTGGCTGGCGATCGACGAGGGCGACAAAGCGCTCAAGGCAGGCAATCTCGCGCTGGCCCGGCAGAAATATCAGCAGGCGCGCCAGCTCGACGACAGCGACGGCGATGCGTTTATCGGCCTGGGCGATGTGGCGGTGGCGAGCAAGGATGACGCCGCGGCGGAAGGGTTTTATCAGCAGGCGCTGCGACGCGATCCCGGCAACGGCAGCGCGCTGCGCGGCCTGGTGAATATCTATCAACGGCAGTCGCCGGAAAAAGCGTTGGCCTACCTCAGCGGCCTGCCGCGCAGCCAACAGGCCAAGCTGCGCAGCACCTTCGACGGGCTGCGGCTCGACATGTTGAAACAGCAGGCGGAGACGCTGGCGCAGCAGCAACAGTGGCAACAGGCGGTGGAAATTTATCGCCGCGCCCAGGCGATGGATCCCGACGATGTCTGGCTGACCTATCGCTACGCGCAGGCGCTGCGTCAGGCTGGGCAGCCGCAGCAGGCGGACGCTCTGTTCCGGCAGCTGGCGCAGCGCCAGCACGCCAATCCGCAGCTGACCTACGCCTATGCGCTCTATCTTTCCGGCAGCGATCGCGACAGGCAGGCGCTGGCGCAGCTCAATACGCTGCCGGCGGCGCAGTGGAACGACAACATGCGCGAACTGGCGCAGCGGCTGAAAATGCAGGCGACGATCGCGCATGCCGAAGGGCTGCGGGCGGCCGGTGACGAACCGGCGGCGGAAGCCTATCTGCGCCGGCAGCCGGCGGACACGCGCATCGATTTGCTGCTCGCCGACTGGGCGCTGGCGCGCGGGGAGTATGCGGCGGCGCTGGACGACTATCAGCGGGTGAAACGCCGTGAACCGAACAATCCGGATGCGCAGCTGGGCGAGATCGAAGCCTATGTGGCGCAGGGAGATCTTGACGCGGCGCGCCAGCGGCTGAAAACCGAACCGCAGCCGCAAGACGCTTCGCTCAACAGCCAACGGCGGGTTGCCAACGCCTGGAGTGTGGTCGGCGATGCGCAGCAGGCCGACGCGCTCTTCGGCCGGCTGAAAACGGCGGCGGCTTCAGAACCCGTCGGGCAGACCAAGGCGCTGATCTACCGTGACGCCGCCCGTCTGGAGCGGGCTCAGCAACAGCCTGAGCGGGCGCAGCAGGATTTCCGGCAGGCGATGGTGGCCGGCGGCATCACGCCGACGCTGCCGCAGGATAATGACAGCTACACCTATTTGACGCGCAATAACGCGGGCGACGACTGGCTGAAACGCGGCATTCGCTCCGACGCCGCGGATCTGTATCGACAGCAAGACGTGAACGTCACGCTCGATCACGATTACTGGCGCTCGAGCGGCACCGGCGGCATTTCCGATTTCAACGCGCACGACACCATGCTGCAGGTGGACATGTCGCTGTATGACGGGCGCGCCTTCTTGCGCACTGACACCGTGCAGCTGGATGCCGGCCGCTTCTCGACCGACGGCAGCGGCAAATACTACGAAACCTTCGGCACCTGCAACACGCAAGGGTGCCGCGGCGATGAACACCAGAAAACCACCGGCACCAGCGTGGCGGCCGGCTGGAAAAACGATCGCTGGGCCGCCGATATCGGCACGACGCCGATGGGCTTTGAGGTGGTCGACTGGACCGGCGGCCTGGCCTACAGCGGCGACTGGAACCACATCGGTTGGACGCTGGCGGCCTCGCGGCGGCCGATCTCCAGCTCGCTGCTGGCGTTCGGCGGTGCCAAAGATCCGAACACCGGTACCACCTGGGGCGGCGTGCGCGCCACCGGCGTCAGCCTGAGCGCCAGCTACGATCGCGGCGAAGCGAACGGCGTGTGGGCAGATCTCAGCGCGCACCAGATTACCGGCAAGAATGTGGCGGACAACCAGCGGCAGCGGTTGATGGCCGGTTACTACTACAAGCTGATCAACGAAGACAATCGCCGCCTGAGCGTCGGGCTCAATACCATGCTGTGGCATTACCAGAAGGATTTGAGTGGTTATTCGCTGGGGCAGGGCGGCTATTACAGCCCGCAGCAATATCTGTCTCTGTCGCTGCCGGTCAACTACCGTCAGCGCACCGAGAACTGGTCGTGGGAGCTGGGCGGTTCGGTTTCGCTGTCCCATTCCAAAACCGACAGCCAGCGCCGTTATCCACTGCAGGGGCTGATCCCGGATTCGTTGCCCGATAAGTTCGCCATCGAGGACGGCAGCTCCTCAAGCGGCGTCGGTTATACCCTGCGGGCAATCGTCGAACGCCGTCTCAGTTCGCACTGGACGCTCGGCGCCGGCATCGACATTCAACAGGCGAAGGACTATACGCCGAGCCACGCGTTGATTTATCTGCGCTATTCCCTGGCCGGCTGGCAGGGGGATCTCGATTTGCCGCCGCAGCCGCTGACGCCTTACGCCGACTTTAAGTAGTCGGAAGAGGAAAGATTCGGAGTGTCGGACGCCGGGGAGTTTTGTTACCCTGTGTCCGGGTCGTGTTTGTTCGCTTTAGGAAAAGACTGAAACCCGCGATTTTCTTGGTTTTGCCTGCGGCATAGCCAGATAAAAACAGCCGATGATCGAGTATACTCAGCCCGGTTCGAGGGGGCGGGTGAGAGTCAGCCCCCTTTTTGTTTTAGCCCGATTTCACGGAGAGCAGGTTTGCGGGTCAGGCGTTCGTTAACGATTAAGCAGATGGCGACAGTGTCCGGCGTGGCGCTGGTCACGATCTGCATCTTTATCGTGATCCAGTTATTCCACTTTGTGCAGCAGCGCAGGGATGACTACGCCCAGCAACTGGAGAATATCGCTCACTCCGTGCGCCAGCCGCTGGCGGAAGCGGTGCTGCGGATGGACGTGCCGGAAGCCAAAAGGGTGCTGAACACCCTGTTGCCGGTCGGCATTCTCAGCCGGGCGGATATCGTCTTGCCGAACGAGTTTCAGGCGCTGCACGCCAATTTCCCGCCGGAGCGGCCGGTGCCGACGCTGATCGCCCGGCTGTTTGAACTGCCTATCCAAATTTCCGTGCCGCTCTATTCGCTGGAACGGGTGCCGGCCAACCAGCAGCCGCTGGCCTATCTGGTGCTGCAGGCCGATTCGTTCCGCATGTACCAGTTTATCCTCAGCATTTTGTCGACCATGCTGTCGACCTACCTGCTGCTGGCGCTGATCCTGTCGGTGGCCATCACCTGGTGCATGAACCGGTTGATGGTGCACCCGCTGCGCGCGATGGCCAAAGAGCTGGAGAACATCTCGCAGGACGAAGCGCCCTATCACCAACTGATGCTGCCGGCGCTGCACCAGGACGACGAGCTCGGCCTGCTGGTGCGCAACTACAACCGCAATCAACAGACGTTGGCCAAGGCGCATGCCGACATGAGCCGCCTGAGCACCCGCCACCCGGTGACCGAATTGCCAAATCCGGCGTTGCTGAACGCGTTGCTGGAACAGCATATCGCCTCCAGCCTGCGCCCCGAGCGTTTTAACCTGTTGGTGATCGGCATCGAGACGCTGCATGAAGCGTCTGGCGTGATGAGCCCGGCGATGCGTGAAGCGTTGCTGCTGGCGTTGGCGAAGAAGCTGCGCGGCTGCATCGACGAAAACGGCGTGCTGGCACAGCTGAGCAATACCGAATTCGCCATTCTGGCCAAGGGCATCGAGCGGCCGTTCCACGCCATGCAGCTGGCGCGGCGTATCATGGCGGAGATCAACGCGCCGTTGACGCTGGAAGGTTTGGCGCTGCGGCCCAACGCCAGTATCGGCATCGCGCACTACCTCAATCAGGGGGAGAGTGCGGAACAGCTGCTGCGCAGCGCCACCTCGGCGATGATGTCCGCGCACCGCGAAGGAAAAAATCAGATCCTGTTCTTCGAGCCCAGCCTGACGGAACGCACGCAGAAGCGGTTGACCCAGGAGAGCGAGATCTTGCACGGCATCGAGCAGCGGCATTTCACGCTGTTCCTGCAGCCGCAGATCGACATGCAGTCCAACGAGGTGATCGGCGCCGAAGCGCTGCTGCGTTGGCAGCAGTATGACGGCAGCTATACCCTGCCGGCCGACGTTATCCCGCTGGCGGAAGAGCTGGGTGTGATCGTGCCTCTCGGCAACTGGGTGTTGGAAGAGTCCTGCCGCATCCTGGCAGACTGGCAGCAACGCGGCATTGCGCTGCCGCTGGCGGTCAACGTTTCCGGGATTCAGATGCAACATGAGGCGTTTGTTCCGCATCTGAAAAACCTGCTGGCGCAGTATCGGATCGATCCGCGCAAGCTGCTGCTGGAGATCACCGAGACGGTACGCATCGACGATCTCGACCACGCGCTGGCGCTGCTGCGTGAGCTGCACGATCTGGGATTGTCTATCGCGCTAGATGACTTCGGCATGGGCTACTCCAGCCTGGAGTACCTGAACCGGTTGAAATCCCTGCCGATAGATTTGATCAAAATCGACCGCAGCTTCATTCAGGGGCTGCCGGCCGACGATGCGATGGCGCGTATCGTCAGTTCGATCTCCGAAGTGCTGGCGTTACCGGTGATGGCCGAAGGCGTGGAAAACGCCGGGCAGCGCGACTGGCTGCTGCAGCACGGCATTCGCAGCGGGCAAGGATTCCTGTTCGCCCGGCCGCTGCCGCGCGAAGCGTTCGAAGCCGAGTTTTGCCGCGCGGCGCCGTGAGCGCCGCGTGACCTTTCAGGTACTTTTCCCCGTCCGAAAATCGCCATTCTTCATCTACCTCTTTTGCGTTAGTGCAAACAAAGGCTTACGCAATTTTCAGCTTTGCACCTCGACTGACGCGTTTCAGCTCTTAAATTCACATCAACCCGCAGGGGCGGGTGCAACAAATTATTTCCATGTTGTTAAGTGGGTGTTATTTTCCGCGCAAGCAATGAACAGGCTGGATTTTTAGACTGCTGCCTGGTGCGTGTCTTCCCCCCATAGGATGTTCATATGAAAACAACGATCTTTAAGAGCCTCTATTTTCAGGTACTGACGGCGATCACGCTGGGTATCCTGCTTGGCCATTTCTACCCTGACCTCGGCGCCGAGATGAAACCTCTGGGCGATGGCTTCGTCAAACTGATCAAGATGATCATCGCACCGGTGATCTTCTGCACCGTGGTGACCGGCATCGCCGGCATGGAAAGCATGAAGGCGGTGGGGCGCACCGGCGCCATCGCGCTGCTGTATTTTGAAATCGTCAGCACCATCGCGCTGATTATCGGTCTGGTGATCGTCAACCTGGTGCAACCGGGCGCCGGCATGAACGTCGATCCCGGCACGCTGGACGCCAAGGCGGTGGCGGTCTACGCCGAGCAGGCACAGCAGCAGGGCATCATTCCGTTCCTGCTGGACATCATCCCCGGCAGCGTGATCGGCGCGTTCGCCAGTGGCAACATTCTTCAGGTGCTGCTGTTCGCGGTACTGTTCGGCTTCGCCCTGCATCGTCTGGGCGACAAAGGGCAGCTGATCTACAACGTGATCGACAGCTTCTCGCGGGTGATTTTCGGCATCATCAATATGATCATGCGCCTGGCGCCGCTGGGGGCCTTCGGCGCTATGGCGTTTACCATCGGTAAATACGGTGTCGGCACCCTGGTGCAACTCGGCCAACTGATCGTGTGCTTCTATATCACCTGCATCCTGTTCGTGGTGGTGGTGTTGGGCAGCATCGCCCGCGCCAACGGCTTCAGCATCTTCAAATTCGTCAACTACATCAAAGAAGAGCTGCTGATCGTGCTGGGGACCTCGTCGTCCGAATCCGCGCTGCCGCGCATGCTGGATAAAATGGAGAAGCTGGGCTGCAAGAAATCAGTGGTGGGTCTGGTTATTCCGACCGGGTACTCCTTCAACCTGGACGGCACCTCTATCTACCTGACCATGGCCGCGGTGTTTATCGCGCAGGCGACCAATACCCACATGGACATCATGCATCAGATTACCCTGCTGGTGGTGCTGCTGCTCTCCTCCAAAGGGGCGGCGGGTGTCACCGGCAGCGGCTTTATCGTGTTGGCCGCCACCATCTCCGCCGTCGGCCACCTGCCGCTGGCCGGCCTGGCGCTGATCCTCGGCATCGACCGCTTCATGTCGGAAGCCCGTGCGTTGACCAACTTGGTGGGCAACGGGGTGGCGACCGTGGTGGTGGCAAAATGGTGTAACCAGCTGGATGAAAAACAGCTGAAAGACACGCTGAACAACAAAAACACCGGCGCGGACAAAACGCTGCCTTCCGCCTGATATCGGCGGTAAATCACCGGCCGCATCCGCGGCCGGTGAGGTTCTTCCCCCTGCCTCGTAACGATTTTTTGCATTAAAAACCCCGCAATCCATTATTTTTCACTCTAATGAGTGACATCCGCAAAGGCGCGCGGTCTAACACGGTGGTACACTTTCTGCTTTCCGCCCCACCGTGAAACTCAGGGCGTATTTTTATGATTCCATTGAATGGAATACACGCATTTGCATAAGAAATTGGATAGTCATTAAGTAGGGGTTCACATGCAGGGCACCAGAATTCATCTTATAGTTGGTGGGTTGCTATTGGCTGCAGCCAGTAGCAGCGTGCAGGCTGAAGCACTACAACCCGACCCTGCCTGGCAGCAGGGGGCGTTGGCCAACGGGTTTTCATGGCAGATTCTCGATACGCCGCAGCGGCCGAGTGACCGCGTTGAACTGCGGTTGATCGTCAATACCGGCTCTTTGGTGGAGTCTTCGCAGCAGACCGGCTTTGCTCATCTGCTGCCGCGGCTGGCGTTGGCGCGTAGCGAAAGCTTCACGGCCCCGCAGCTGCGCGCCCTGTGGCAGCAGAGCGTGGACAACGAGCGGCCGCTGCCGCCGGCTATCATCTCGTATGATTTCACCATGTATAACCTCAGCCTGCCGAACAACCGGCCCGACCTGCTGAAAGAAGCGCTGGCCTGGCTGGCGGATACCACCGGCAAATTGGCGATCGACGAGCATACGGTGCATGCGGTGATGAATTCCAGCATCAATCCGGTCGGCACTTTCCCGCCTAATACCCAAGACGTCTGGTGGCGTTACCGCCTGAAAGGCTCGACGCTGCTGGCGCACGATCCGGCGCAGCCGGCAAAACGGCCGGTCAACCTCGAGCAGCTGAAGAAATTCTACCAACAGTGGTATACCCCGGATGCCATGACGCTGTTCGTGGTCGGCAAGGTTGACAGCCGCAGTCTGGGCGAGCAGATCAACAAGGCGTTCTCGCCGCTGCAAGGCAAACGTGAAACCCCGGCCCCGATGCCGACGCTGACACCCCTGCCGCAGCAGCCGGTGAGTCTGATCAGCGAGCAGGTGAAACAGGATACGCTGTCGATCATGTGGGATTCGCCGTGGCACCCGATTCGCGATTCGCAGAGCCTGCTTCGTTACTGGCGTGGCGATCTCGCCCGCGAGGCGCTGTTCTGGCATCTCCAGCAGACGCTGGAAAAAAGCGAACAGAAGAGCCTGCATCTGGGCTTTGACTGCCGCGTGCAGTATCAACGAGGGCAGTGCGCCATTCATCTGGATACGCCGAACAACAATCTGAACGGCAGCCTGGGCTTTATTGCCCGCGAGCTGGCCAACGTGCGTGACAACGGCCTGTCGAAAGAAGAATTCGATGCGCTGCTGGCGCAGAAAAACGATCAGCTGAGCAAGCTGTTCGCGACCTACGCCCGTACCGACACCGATGTGCTGATGAGCCAGCGTCTGCGCTCGCAACAGAGCGGGGTGGTGGATATCGCGCCGGAGCTGTATCAGAAGCTGCGCCAGGAGTTCCTGTCCAGCCTGACGCTGGAGACGCTGAATCAGGCGCTGAAGCTGCAGCTTTCTCAGGAGGCGACGCTAGTGCTGATGCAGCCGAAGGGCGAGCCGGAAATGAGCATGAAGCAGCTGCAGGAAACCTATGACGGCATCATGATGCCGGCGCCGGCGGTGGTGACGGAAGAAGCCAAGCCGGCCGACGCCGCGGTGGCAGCGCCGGCGACGGACGCCAGCGCGCAGTAATTCGCCGCAGGGGGGCTCAGGCCCCCTCAGTTGCGGTACAGCACCTTGATGATGTGGTAACCGAACTGGGTTTTGACCGGGCCGTAAGGTTTGAGCAGCGGGATGCTGAACACCGCTTTATCGAACGCCGGCACCATCGCGCCTTTGTTGAACTCGCCCAGCGAGCCGCCGTTGCGTTTTGACGGGCAGCTCGAGTATTTGCGCGCCAGCGTGTCGAAGCTGACGCCGCGCTTCAGCTTGGCCAGCAGCTCGTTGGCCAGCTTTTCATTGTCTACCAGAATGTGCAGGGCGCACGCCGTTTTTGCCATGGTATTGCCTTTGTCGATGCGAAAATTGCGCTGATTATACCCGCTAAATCTCGTCGGCGCTTTCTGCTACAATTCCCTTCCACGTTTTACAGCCGAGCAAGCCAGCACCATGCGATTAAACCCCAGCCAACAACAAGCCGTCGAATTCGTTACCGGGCCCTGCCTGGTGTTGGCCGGTGCCGGTTCCGGCAAGACGCGCGTTATCACCAACAAGATAGCCCACCTGATCCACCACTGCGGCTACCAGGCGCGGCACATCGCCGCCGTGACCTTTACCAACAAGGCCGCGCGCGAGATGAAAGAGCGCGTGTCGCAAACCCTGGGGCGCAAAGAGGCGCGCGGGCTGATGATTTCCACCTTCCATACCCTGGGGCTGGAGATCATCAAGCGGGAATACGTGGCGTTGGGGATGAAATCCAACTTCTCGCTGTTCGACGACCAGGATCAGCTGGCGCTGTTGAAAGAGCTGACCGAAAAGTGGCTGGAAAGCGATAAAACGCTGGTGGCGCAGCTGATTTCGACCATCTCCAACTGGAAAAACGACCTGATCGATCCCCAGCGGGCGGCGGAGCTGGCGCGCTCGGAGCGCGACAAGCTGTTCGCCCACTGCTACGGCCTGTACCACGCCCATATGCGGGCGTGCAACGTGCTGGACTTCGACGACCTGATCCTGTTGCCTACGCTGCTGTTGCAACGCAACGAAGAGGTGCGCGAACGCTGGCAGCAGCGCATCCGCTACCTGCTGGTGGATGAATACCAGGATACCAACACCAGCCAGTACGAGCTGGTGAAGCTGTTAGTGGGCAACCGCGCGCGCTTTACCGTGGTGGGTGACGATGACCAGTCGATCTACTCCTGGCGCGGCGCGCGGCCGCAGAACCTGGTGCTGCTGAAGGAGGATTTCCCGGCGCTGCAGGTGATCAAACTGGAGCAAAACTACCGTTCCAGCGAGCGCATTCTGAAGGCGGCCAATATCCTGATCGCCAATAACCCGCACGTGTTTGAAAAACGGCTGTTTTCCGAGCTGGGGTATGGTGAAGAGCTGAAAGTGGTGACTGCCAACAACGAGGAGCACGAAGCCGAGCGGGTGGTGGGGGAGCTGATCGCCCACCACTTCGTGAAAAAGACCAACTACGGCGACTATGCGATCCTGTACCGCGGCAACCACCAGTCGCGGGTGTTTGAAAAGATGCTGATGCAGAACCGCATTCCGTACAAGATTTCCGGCGGCACCTCGTTCTTCTCGCGCCCCGAGATCAAGGATCTGCTGGCCTACCTGCGCGTGCTGACCAACCCGGAGGACGACAGCGCCTTCCTGCGCATCGTCAATACCCCCAAGCGCGAGATCGGCCCGGCGACGCTGCAGAAGCTCGGCGAATGGGCCAACCAGCGCAACAAGAGTTTATTCCACGCCAGTTTCGATCTGGGGCTGAGCCAGCACTTGACCGGGCGCGGGCTGGAATCGTTGCAGCGCTTCACCCATTGGCTGGGCGGCATCGCTCAACAGGCGGAACGTGAGCCGGTGGCGGCGGTGCGCGATCTGATCCGCGGCGTGGATTATGAAAGCTGGCTGTTTGAAACCTCGACCAGCCCGAAGGCCGCCGAAATGCGGATGAAGAACGTCAACACGCTGTTCGGTTGGATGACGGAGATGCTGGAAGGCAACGATTTGGACGAGCCGATGACGCTGACCCAGGTGGTGACGCGCTTCACCCTGCGCGACATGATGGAGCGCGGCGAAAGCGAAGAAGAACTGGATCAGGTACAGCTGATGACGCTGCACGCCTCCAAGGGGCTGGAGTTCCCTTACGTGTTCCTGGTGGGCATGGAAGAGGGCCTGCTGCCGCACCAGAGCAGCATTGACGAAGACAATGTCGACGAAGAGCGGCGTCTGGCCTATGTGGGGATCACCCGCGCGCAAAAAGAGCTGATCTTCACCCTGTGCCGCGAGCGCCGTCAGTACGGTGAGCTGGTGCGGCCGGAGCCGAGCCGCTTCCTGCTGGAGTTGCCGCAGGACGATTTGGCGTGGGAAACCGAGCGCAAAGTGGTGAGCCCGCAGGAGCGGATGCAGAAAGGGCAGAGCCATCTGGCCAATATCCGCGCCCAGCTGGCCAAGGCCAAAGGCGGGAATTAAAAAGACAGGGCGCTCATCGCGCCCTGGTCATTTCAACGTTGTTCTTCCAACCGCAGCGTCCAGTGGACGTAGCTCTGCCAGTGGCTTTCCTGCTCCAGCGCCTCGGCGCGCAGCGGATGCTGTTCCAGCCACCCCGGCGGCAAAATCACCGTCAGTTCATCGTCCTGATTGGCGCGTAAACGCACCGCCGGCAGCGTGTCGTCGCGGCGGCGGCTGGCGAAGATGATCGCCAGGCGCAAAATGCGGCACAGACGCTGCGCGGTGCGCGGCGGCAGGGCGTTTTGCTGGTTCAACAGCGACAGGTCGAGAGGGTTGCTCTGGTTTTGCAGCAGGGTGGCCAGCAGTTTTTTCTGCGCCGGGGTAAAGCCGGGTAAGTCCAGGTGGCGGATCAGGTAGGCGGCGTGTTGCGGCGCCTGCTTGAAATCGACGCTGAGGCCGAGTTCGTGGATCAGGCTGGCGCTGTGCAATAGCTCGCGACATCGGGTGTCCAGCTGCCACTCGTTGGCGACCTGCTGCGAGAAATTGGCGGCGAGCTGGCTCACGCGTTCGGCCTGCTCGGTATCGATCAGGTAACGGCGCTGCAGGTTGCGGATGGTGCGGATGCGAATATCCTGCTCCACCGGCAGATGCAGCATGCCGTAAACCAGGCCTTCACGCAGCGCTCCGCCGGCCAGCATCATGCTCTCGATGCCGAGCTCCTGGAAAATGGCCAGCAGAATGGACAGGCCGCTCGGGAAGACCAGCGCGCGCTCCAGCGTCAACCCTTCGATCTCCAGCTCTTCCAGCTTGCCGCACTGAATGGCACGCTGTTTCAACTGGCGCAGCTTGGGCAGGGTGATGCGTTCATCCATGCCTTGCGCCACCATGATCTCCTGCAGCGCTTGCACGGTGCCGGAAGCGCCGACGCAGATCTGCCAACCTTGCTGGCGCAGCTGCGGTGCGATCGGCCGCACCATTTCGCGCGCGGCCTGTTCGGCGCGCTCGAAGTTTTCTTGCCCGAGGTTGCGGTCGCTGAAGTAGCGCTCCAGCCAGGTAACGCAGCCCATCGACAGGCTATACAGCTGCGATGCCTGTGCGCCGGTGCCGGTGACCAGTTCGGTGCTGCCGCCGCCGATGTCGACGACCAGCCGCTGATCCGGCCCGCCGGTGGTGTGCGCGACGCCGTGATAAATCAGCCGTGCCTCTTCTTCGCCGCTGATCACCTGCACCGGGCAGCCGAGGATTTGCTCGGCGACCTGCAGGAATTCATCGGCGTTGGACGCCAGGCGCAGCGTGGCGGTGGCGACGACGCGGATCTGCTCGCGCGGAATGTCCTGCAGGCGTTCAGAGAACAGCCGCAGACACTGCCAGCCGCGCTGCATGGCCTCATGCGACAGGTGATTGTGCTGATCCAGCCCGGCCGCCAGGCGCACCTTGCGCTTGATCCGCGCCAGAGTCTGAATGCTGCCGGCTACCTCGCGCACCACCAACATGTGGAAGCTGTTGGAGCCGAGATCGATGGCAGCATAAAGCGTGCTGGAGCTGAGCATGGCGATCAGCTCGGGCGTTTACGGTTGCTGCGCGGCGCGCCGCCGCGACGAGGCGCGGAGTTGCGACGTGGGCCGTTGCCGCCGCGCGGACGCGACAGGCGCTTCGGCGCCGGCAGATCGGTCAGCAGCGCATCGCTGTTGTACTTGCTCACCGGAATGCTGTGGTCGATATAGGTCTCGATCGCCGGCAGGTTGAGCGCGTACTCTTCACACGCCAGGCTGATGGAGTGGCCGCTGGCGCCTGCTCGGCCGGTACGGCCGATGCGGTGCACGTAGTCTTCGCAGTCGTCAGGCAGATCGTAGTTGAAGACGTGCGTGACGGCGGGAATGTGCAGACCGCGCGCGGCGACGTCGGTGGCGACCAGGATATCCAGGTTGCCCTTGGTGAAATCATCGAGGATGCGCAGGCGTTTTTTTTGCGCCACGTCACCGGTCAGCAGGCCGACGCGGTGACCGTCGGCGGCCAGATGGCCCCAGATGTCTTCGCAGCGGTGCTTGGTGTTGGCGAAGATGATGGCGCGATCCGGCCACTCTTCTTCGATCAGCGTCTGCAGCAGACGCATTTTTTCTTCGTTGGACGGGTAGAACAGCTCTTCTTTAATGCGGTGGCCGGTTTTCTGTTCCGGTTCCACTTCAACATATTCGGCGTTGTTCATCTGCTCGAAGGCCAGTTCGCGTACGCGATAGGACAGGGTAGCGGAGAACAGCATGTTCAGGCGTTGATCGGCCGTAGGCATACGGCGGAACAGCCAACGGATGTCTTTGATAAAGCCAAGATCGTACATGCGATCGGCTTCATCCAGCACGACAACCTGCATCGCGCCGAGATCGACATAGTTCTGCTTGGTGTAATCGATTAAACGGCCGGTGGTGCCAATCAGAATGTCCACGCCGCTTTCCAGCACTTTCAGCTGTTTGTCGTAGCCGTCGCCGCCGTAGGCCAGGCCCAGTTTGAGGCCGGTGCTCTGGGAGAGCGCTTCAGCATCGGAGTGGATTTGCACCGCCAGTTCACGCGTAGGCGCCATGATCAAGGCGCGCGGCTGATTGGTCTGGCGATCCTGTTTCGCCGGGTGAGTCAGCAAATAGTGAAAAGTAGACGCCAAAAACGCCAGCGTCTTTCCGGTACCGGTTTGCGCCTGACCTGCAACGTCACGCCCGGAGAGCGTGAGCGGCAATGCTAACGCCTGGATAGGCGTGCAATTGTGAAACCCTTTTTTCTCA
The DNA here is from genome assembly GCF_052168635.1 of Serratia sp. CY47444. NCBI lineage: Bacteria > Pseudomonadati > Pseudomonadota > Gammaproteobacteria > Enterobacterales > Yersiniaceae > Serratia > Serratia sp. CY47444. The sequence continues at coordinate 108,495 of NZ_JBJNMH010000013.1, read as the reverse complement.
AGGGCTTCAAGGACTAACGGGTGCAGGGCGAAGTCGGAAAACTTCTGTTCGGTCAAGTGTGTTTTGCTCATAGTGTGGTAGAATATCAGCTAACTATTGCTTTACGAAAGCACATCCGTTGAAATAAACGCGGTGCAATAAAATCACCTTGAGTTGGTTAATGCTACACCAACAAGGTAGACATAATCCTGTGGAGTAGAACATGAGCGATAAAATTATTCACCTGACTGACAGCAGCTTCGAAGCCGATGTGCTGAATGCGGAAGGGCCGATCCTGGTCGATTTCTGGGCTGAATGGTGTGGGCCGTGCAAGATGATTGCTCCGATTCTGGATGAGATTGCCGAAGAGTTCGAAGGCAAACTGACCATCACCAAGCTGAATATCGATCAGAACCCGGCTACCGCGCCTAAGTACGGTATCCGTGGCATCCCTACGCTGTTGCTGTTCAAGAACGGTGAAGTGGCCGCGACCAAGGTTGGCGCGTTGTCTAAAGGTCAGCTCAAAGATTTCCTGAACGCGAATCTGTAATCGGGCGGGAAGCCCAGTATCAGGTGCCTGGCGGTGATGTTCAATTCACCGCTAGACGCCTGCCAAGAAGCGTGTTAAGTTTAACCACACTGCATATAGAACTTGCCCGAAGTTTTAAATCTAAAGAGTTTGAATCTAAAGCTATACTCTGTGTCGAACCACTGGCGTTGAAAGTAAACTGAACTCAGCCCGTGTTTTGGCAATCAAACGGTTTTGCAAAAATCATTTTTAAGGTACCTTCGATCTTCAACCGTCAATGCGTGCGCCCGATGTAAGCCATTTCTTACCGCGACGGCTCTGCGCCCGGTGATCGAACGTCCAGTAAACAGGCACGCATCTCGCTGCCATACCATTCACGATACAAGTTCGAGACATACCCCGAGTTTAAGAACCCACCACTATGAATCTTACCGAATTAAAGAATACGCCGGTTTCTGAGCTGATTACTCTCGGCGAAAATATGGGGCTGGAAAACCTTGCCCGCATGCGCAAGCAGGACATTATCTTCTCCATTCTGAAGCAACATGCGAAAAGCGGAGAAGATATCTTCGGCGACGGCGTGCTCGAGATATTGCAGGATGGATTCGGTTTCCTCCGCTCTGGAGACAGTTCCTACCTCGCCGGTCCCGACGACATCTATGTATCCCCTAGCCAAATCCGCCGCTTCAACCTCCGCACAGGTGACACCATTTCCGGTAAGATTCGTCCGCCAAAAGAAGGCGAGCGCTATTTTGCCCTGTTGAAAGTCAACGAAGTCAACTACGACAAGCCGGAAAACGCCCGCAGCAAGATCCTGTTCGAGAACTTGACGCCGCTGCACGCCAATTCCCGTCTGCGGATGGAGCGCGGCAACGGCTCGACCGAAGACCTGACGGCGCGCGTACTGGACCTGGCGGCCCCGATTGGCCGCGGCCAGCGTGGCCTGATCGTGGCACCGCCGAAAGCCGGTAAAACCATGCTGCTGCAGAACATTGCGCAGAGTATCGCTTACAATCACCCAGACTGCGTGCTGATGGTGCTGCTGATCGACGAACGTCCGGAAGAAGTGACCGAGATGCAGCGCCTGGTGAAAGGTGAAGTGATCGCATCGACCTTCGACGAACCGGCTTCGCGCCACGTGCAAGTGGCCGAAATGGTAATCGAGAAGGCCAAACGCCTGGTTGAGCACAAGAAAGACGTGATCATTCTGCTTGACTCTATCACCCGTCTGGCGCGTGCCTACAACACCGTGGTACCGGCTTCCGGTAAGGTGCTGACCGGTGGTGTGGACGCCAACGCCCTGCATCGTCCGAAGCGTTTCTTCGGTGCGGCACGTAACGTGGAAGAGGGCGGCAGCCTGACCATCATCGCGACCGCGCTGGTTGATACCGGTTCGAAGATGGACGAAGTGATCTACGAAGAATTTAAAGGTACCGGCAACATGGAATTGCACTTGGCGCGTAAAATCGCCGAGAAACGCGTATTCCCGGCGATCGATTACAACCGCTCCGGTACCCGTAAAGAAGAGCTGCTCACCACCTCCGAAGAGCTGCAAAAAATGTGGATCCTGCGCAAAATCATTCACCCGATGGGTGAGATTGACGCGATGGAGTTCCTCATTAATAAGTTGGCGATGACTAAAACCAACGATGAATTCTTCGATATGATGAAACGCTCATAATTCGTTAAAAAATTCGCTGAACGCCACGCCTAGTCGTGGCGTTTTTCGCTTTTGGCGGATACGATAAGTAGCAGTAATGGAAAAATAAGTTGTTTCCTCGACTTATTGAGAATTCATCTTGTTTGTCGGTCGGCGTTGCGTCGGTCGGCTTTGCTGCTGTCGTTTTGTCAGCCGATGCGAAGAAAATAGGCATGAATCACCGTTGTCATAGGAAATGACCGAAAGGTGGCGGGGGCCGATGGCACAAGCTATTGCCCGTGGTAAGCTGCCTTATCTTCTACAGAGATCTGTTAACTGTGAACTTACTCACTATGAGTACTGAAATTCTATTTGTTTTCCTGTTTTCTTTGGCTTTTCTCTTTGTTGCCCGCAAGGCGGCAAAACGTATTGGTCTGGTAGATAAACCCAATTATCGCAAACGCCATCAGGGGCTGATTCCTCTGGTCGGCGGTATTTCCGTTTATGCCGGATTGTGCTTCGCATTTTGGATCTCCGAACTGCCTATCGCGCACGCCAAGCTTTACCTCACCTGCGCCGGCATTCTGGTGTTTGTGGGCGCGCTCGACGATCGTTTTGACATCAGCGTTAAGATCCGCGCCCTGGTGCAGGCGTTGGTCGGCATCGCCATGATGGTGTTCGCCGGTCTGTATCTGCGCAGCTTCGGCCATGTGCTGGGCGACTGGGAGATGTTGCTGGGGCCGTTCGGCTATTTGGTGACGCTGTTCGCGGTATGGGCGGCGATCAACGCCTTCAACATGGTCGATGGTATTGATGGCCTGCTGGGTGGGCTGTCATGCGTTTCCTTCGGCGCGCTGGGTCTGTTGCTGTACCTGAGCGGTCACCATGAGATGGCGTTCTGGTGCTTTGCGATGATCGCCACCATCGTTCCCTATATTTTGCTCAACCTCGGCATCCTCGGCCGCCGTTATAAGGTGTTCATGGGGGATGCCGGCAGTACCCTGATCGGCTTTACCGCCATTTGGCTGCTGTTGCAAAGCTCGCAGGGCAAGGCACACTCGATTAACCCGGTGACTGCGCTGTGGATCATCGCTATTCCGCTGATGGACATGATAGCAATCATGTATCGTCGTTTACGCAAGGGGATGAGCCCCTTCTCTCCCGATCGTCAACATATTCACCACCTGATCATGCGCGCCGGCTTTACGCCACGGCAGGCTTTCGTATTGATCACCCTGGCGGCCGCATTGCTGGCGGCGGTGGGCGTGATCGGCGAACGCCTGACTTTTATCCCTGAGTGGGTTATGTTGGCATTATTCTTGCTTGCATTCTTCCTGTACGGTTACTGCATCAAGCGCGCCTGGCGGGTTGCGCGGTACATTAAGCGTATCAAGCGCCGGCTGCGGCGTTCGGGCGATAACAAGCAAGTACCTTAACCAGAGACCAGAGGCTTTTTGGCTGTGATGAATCCAGAAACAACGTCTGACAAGCATACCCCGGCGGTGGATAACGAACTCGATATCCGCGGCCTGTGCTGCACCCTGTGGCGCGGCAAACCGTGGATAATCGGCATTGCGGTGCTGTTCGCGGCGGTCGCGCTGATCGTCTCTTATCTGGTTAAGCAAGAATGGAGCGCGACCGCAATCACCGACAAACCCACGGTGAATGCGCTGGGCGGTTACTACTCCCAGCAACAGTTCCTGCGCAATCTGGATGTGCGCACGTTGCCGGCGACGGCGGGCGATCAGCCGAGCATCGCGGATGAAGCGTACAATGAGTTCATCATGCAACTGGCGGCTTACGATACGCGTCGCGATTTCTGGCTGCAGAGTGATTATTACAAGCAACGTCAGGAAGGGGATGCCCGCGCCGATGCGGTGCTGCTCGACGAGCTGATCAACAACATCCTGTTCACGCCGCGTGACGACAAAAAAGTCCCGAACGACGGCGTGAAGCTGACGGCGGAAACCGCCGCGGACGCCAACCGCCTGCTGCGTCAATACGTGGCTTTCGCCAGCCACCGTGCTGCTCTGCACCTGAACGAAGAGATCCAAGGGGCATGGGCCGCTCGCACCACCTCGATGAAGGCGCAGGTCAAGCGTCAGGAAGCGGTGGCAGAGTCGGTTTACAAGCGCGAGCTGAATACCACGCAGCAGGCGCTGAAAATCGCTGAAAGCCAGGGGATTAGCCGCACGCAAACCGACACTCCGGCCGAGCAACTGCCGGATTCGGATCTGTTCCTGCTGGGCCGGCCAATGCTGCAGGCACGTCTGGAAGGCCTGCAGGCCTCCGGCCCGACCTACGATCTGGATTACGATCAGAACCGCGCGATGCTGGCGACGCTGAACGTTGGCCCGACGTTGGATGAGAAGTTCCAGACCTATCGTTATTTGCGCACGCCGGAAGAGCCGGTAAAACGTGACAGCCCACGCCGGGTATTCTGGCTGATTCTGTGGGGCGCGATGGGCGCTTTGGTTGGCGCGGGTGTTGCCTTGGCGCGTCGGCCGCGTAGTTAAAAAATAATATAATAATCTGATGCAGGGCGCGTGAGCTCCCCATTCGCAGGCGGTGCCTGCGATTAACCGACCAAAAGAGATTCGCTGTGAAAGTGTTGACTGTTTTCGGCACCAGACCTGAAGCCATTAAAATGGCGCCGCTGGTACATGCACTGGCCCAGGATGAGGCCTTTGACGCAAGAGTCTGCGTAACGGCACAGCATCGTGAGATGTTGGATCAGGTATTGCGGTTGTTTGAGATCACGCCGGATTACGATCTGAACATCATGAAACCCGGCCAGGGGCTAACGGAAATCACCTGTCGCATCCTGGAAGGGTTGAAAGGGGTGCTGGAAGACTTCAAACCGGATGTGGTGCTGGTGCACGGCGATACCACTACCACGCTGGCGACCAGCCTGGCGGCGTTCTATCAACGCATCCCCGTTGGGCATGTCGAGGCCGGGCTGCGCACCGGCAATCTGTATTCTCCCTGGCCGGAAGAGGCCAACCGCAAACTGACCGGCCATCTGGCGATGTACCATTTCGCGCCAACCGAGAACTCGCGCCAAAACCTGTTGCGCGAGCTGCTGCCGGACAACCGCATTTTCGTGACCGGCAATACGGTAATCGACGCGCTGTTCTGGGTGCGCGACCGCGTGATGAGTGATGCTGCGCTGCGCGCGGGCCTGGCACAGCGTTACCCGTTCCTCGACGCCGACAAGAAACTGATCTTGGTCACCGGCCATCGCCGCGAAAGCTTTGGCGGCGGCTTTGAGCGGATTTGCAGCGCGCTGGCGGAGATCGCCAGCAATCACCCGGAAGTGCAGGTGGTGTATCCGGTGCATCTCAATCCAAACGTCAGTGAGCCGGTGAATCGCATTTTGAAAGGCATCGACAACGTCATGCTGATCGAACCGCAGGATTATCTGCCGTTTGTCTATTTGATGACCCAGGCTTACATGATCCTGACCGATTCCGGCGGCATTCAGGAAGAGGCGCCATCGTTAGGCAAACCGGTGCTGGTGATGCGCGACACCACCGAACGCCCGGAGGCGGTAGATGCGGGCACGGTGCGTCTGGTCGGCACCGACGTGGCCAAAATTGTTGAAGCGGTGACCCGGCTGTTGACGGACGAAAGCGAATATCACGCGATGAGTCGGGCGCACAACCCGTACGGTGACGGGCATGCCTGTCAGCGTATCCTCGAAGCTTTAAAGAATCATCAGGTGAAACTATGAGTTTTGACACTATTTCGGTTATCGGCCTGGGTTATATCGGCTTGCCAACGGCGGCGGCGTTTGCCTCCCGCAAGAAAAAAGTGGTGGGTGTAGATGTTAACCAACATGCGGTAGATACCATTAACCGCGGCGCGATCCACATCGTTGAGCCGGATCTGGATAAAGTGGTCAAGGACGCCGTCGACGGCGGGTTCCTGCAGGCGGTGACCAAACCACGGGCGGCCGATGCGTTCCTGATCGCAGTGCCTACCCCGTTCAAAGGCGATCACGAGCCGGATCTGGCCTATGTCGAAGCGGCGGCGAAATCGCTGGCGCCGGTGCTGAAAAAAGGCGATCTGGTGATCCTGGAGTCCACCTCGCCGGTGGGCGCCACCGAACAAATGGCAGAATGGCTGGCGCAGGCGCGCAGCGATCTCAGCTTCCCGCAGCACGCGGGTGAAGCGGCGGACGTGAATATCGCCTACTGCCCGGAGCGCGTGTTGCCGGGGCAGGTGATGGTGGAGCTGATTCAAAACGACCGCGTGATCGGCGGCATGACGCCGAAGTGCTCGGCGCGCGCCAGCGCGCTGTACAAGATTTTCCTCGAGGGCGAATGCGTGATCACCAATTCGCGCACCGCCGAGATGTGCAAGCTGACGGAAAACAGCTTCCGCGACGTGAATATCGCCTTTGCCAACGAACTGTCGCTGATTTGCGCCGAGCAGGGGATCAACGTCTGGGAGCTTATCCGCCTGGCAAACCGCCATCCACGGGTGAATATTCTGCAGCCGGGGCCGGGCGTCGGCGGTCACTGCATTGCCGTCGATCCGTGGTTTATCGTGGCGCAGAATCCGCAGCAGGCGCGCCTGATCCACACCGCACGCCTGGTGAACGACGGCAAACCGCTGTGGGTGGTCGACCGTGTGAAAGCGGCGGTGGCCGATTGCCTGGCCGCCACCGACAAGCGCGCGTCCGAGGTGAAAATTGCCTGTTTCGGCCTGGCCTTCAAGCCGAATATCGACGATTTGCGTGAAAGCCCGGCGGTAGAGGTGGCGTACCTGATCGCCGAATGGCACGTCGGCGAAACGCTGGCGGTGGAACCGAACGTCGAACAGTTGCCGAAGTCGCTGGCGGGCCATGTGACGTTGACGCCGATTGCCGAGGCGTTGCAGCAGGCCGATGTGATCGTGATGTTGGTCGATCACCAACAGTTCAAGGCCATCCGGCCGGAAGAGATTAAGCAAAGCTGGATTGTGGATACCAAGGGGGTTTGGCGTTGAAGCGCATCTTAGTCACCGGTGGCGCCGGATTTATTGGTTCCGCAGTCGTGAGGCATATCATCGAGGCCACCGGCGACAGCGTGGTGGTGGTGGATAAGCTGACCTATGCCGGTAACCTCGAGTCGCTGGCGGTGGTGGCCGACAGCGATCGTTATGCCTTCGAGCAGGTCGACATCTGCGATCGCGCCGGGTTGGATCGGGTATTCGCCCAGTATCAACCGGATGTAGTGATGCACCTGGCGGCGGAAAGCCACGTCGATCGTTCCATCGATGGCCCGGCGGCGTTTATCGAAACCAACGTGGTCGGCACTTACACGATGTTGGAAGCGGCGCGCCACTATTGGCAGCCGTTGGCAGCGGAGAAAAAACAGGCTTTCCGCTTCCATCATATCTCCACTGATGAGGTGTACGGCGATCTGCATGGCTCCGACGATCTGTTCACCGAAACCACGCCCTATGCGCCGAGCAGTCCGTATTCCGCCTCCAAGGCGTCGAGCGATCATCTGGTGCGCGCCTGGCTGCGCACCTACGGTTTGCCGACCCTCGTGACTAACTGTTCGAATAACTACGGTCCTTATCACTTCCCGGAGAAGTTAATTCCGTTGGTGATCCTGAATGCCGTCGCCGGTAAACCGCTGCCGGTATACGGCAACGGCGCGCAGGTGCGCGACTGGCTGTATGTCGAGGATCACGCGCGTGCGCTCTATCAGGTCGTGACCGAAGGCGTGGTGGGCGAAACTTACAATATTGGTGGCCACAACGAGCGTAAGAATATCGAAGTGGTACAGACCATCTGCGATCTGCTGGAAGAACTGGCGCCAAACAAACCACAGGGAGTGGCGCACTACCGCGATCTCATCATTTACGTGAAGGATCGTCCGGGCCACGACATGCGTTACGCCATCGACGCCGGCAAAATTGATCGTGAGCTGGGCTGGCGGCCGCAGGAAACGTTCGAAAGCGGCATTCGCAAAACCGTGGTTTGGTACCTGAACAACGAGGTATGGTGGCGCCGGGTGCAAGACGGTTCTTATGCCGGCGAGCGTTTGGGGCTGTCCGAGTGAATGTAGCGCAGTGCTGTCTTTATAAGGCACTGCGGATTTGGGAGCAAGTATGAAAGGTATTGTACTGGCTGGGGGTTCCGGGACGCGTCTGCATCCGATTACCCGCGGAGTCTCGAAACAGCTGTTGCCGATTTACGATAAGCCGATGATCTATTACCCGATGTCGGTACTGATGCTGGCGGGGATCCGCGATATTTTGATCATCTCGACCCCGGAAGATCTGCCGTCCTTCGAGCGTTTACTGGGTAACGGCGAACAATTCGGCATCAATCTCAGCTACGCTGCGCAGCCTAAGCCTGAAGGCCTGGCCCAGGCGTTCCTGATCGGCGAGGAGTTTATCAACGGCGATTCTTGCTGCCTGGTGTTGGGCGATAACATCTTCTTCGGCCAATCTTTCAGCCCGAAATTAAAAACCGTCGCGGCCCGCACCGAGGGGGCCACCGTATTCGGTTATCAGGTCATGGATCCTGAACGCTTTGGCGTGGTGGAGTTTGACGATAACTTCCGTGCGTTGTCGATCGAAGAAAAGCCGAAGAAACCGAAATCCGATTGGGCGGTGACCGGTCTGTACTTCTACGATAGCCAAGTGGTGGAGTTTGCCAAGCAGGTGAAGCCTTCCGAGCGCGGCGAGCTGGAAATCACCAGCATCAACCAGATGTATCTGGAGCGCGGTGAACTGACCGTCGAGCTGTTGGGACGTGGTTTCGCCTGGTTGGACACCGGGACTCACGACAGTCTGCTAGAAGCCAGCAGCTTCGTGCAGACGGTCGAGAAACGTCAGGGCTTTAAAATCGCCTGTCTGGAAGAGATCGCCTGGCGCAACGGTTGGCTGGATGATGAGGGCGTCAAACGTGCCGCCCACTCCTTGTCCAAAACGGGCTATGGCAAGTATTTGCTGGATTTACTGCATGTGCGTCCACGCCATTATTGAGCCTTTGGAGTGGGAAAGCGAGTTTTTCGCGCTAGACAGCGCGAAACTCAGCTTCTCCTCCTCAGCCCCGGTTCTGGCTGAGGCCGACTTGGCGGCTTATGCCTTGGTGCAGGCCAAAGTCCCCGCTCAGCACCTTGCGTTGGCGGACGGTCTGGCTGATTTGGGATTTCGCCTGGTTGAGGGCGAGGTCGATCTGGTTCTGGCTCTTGAGCATGATCACGTGGTTGAACCGGGTTTCGTCGCCCAGACGTCCCGCCTGGCGGCAGAAGCCGATATCCCGGCATTGCGCACCGCGGCGGCTCAGGCGTTCACCGTCAGCCGCTTTCGTACCCCCTGGTATCAACCTGATGACAGCGGCCGGTTTTATGCTTTGTGGATCGAAAAGGCCGTTCTGGGTACCTTCGATCATCAGTGCCTGTTGGCGCTGGACGAACAGGGGCGGCCAGAGGGATTTGTCAGCCTGCGTGACATTGGCGGCCAGGAAACGCGCATCGGCCTGTTGGCGGTTTTCCCCGGCGCATCTGGCCGTGGCGTGGGCGCCAGGCTGATGACGGCGGCGCTGGCCGAATGTCGGCGGCAAGGGATGCAGCGCCTACGGGTCGCGACCCAGATAAGCAATATCGCCGCATTACGACTCTATCAACGACAGGGTGCCGTGATTGAAAGCACCGCGTACTGGTTATACAGAGGTAGACATGATTCCATTTAACGCTCCACCGGTTGTTGGCACTGAACTGGAATATATGCAGGCTGCTATGGGCAGCGGTAAGTTGTGCGGCGACGGCGGCTTTACCCGTCGCTGCCAGCAGTGGATGGAACAGCGTTTCGGCAGCGCGAAAGTGTTGTTGACGCCTTCCTGCACCGCGTCGTTGGAAATGGCCGCCATCCTGCTGGATATTCAGCCGGGTGACGAAGTGATCATGCCGAGCTTTACCTTCGTTTCAACCGCCAACGCCTTTGTGCTGCGCGGTGCCAAAGTGGTGTTCGTCGACCTGCGGCCGGACACCATGAACATCGACGAAACCAAAATCGAAGCGGCGATCACCGATAAAACCCGCGCGATTGTGCCAGTGCACTATGCCGGCGTTGCCTGCGAGATGGATACCATCATGGCGCTGGCGAAGAAATATAACCTGTTCGTGGTGGAAGACGCCGCGCAGGGTGTGATGTCGACCTACAAAGGCAAGGCATTGGGCACCATTGGCCATATCGGCTGCTTCAGCTTCCATGAAACCAAAAACTACACCGCCGGCGGCGAAGGCGGCGCGACGCTGGTGAACGATCCGGCCCTGATCGATCGGGCGGAAGTCATCCGCGAGAAAGGCACCAACCGCAGCCAGTTCTTCCGTGGCCAGGTCGATAAATATACCTGGCGCGACATCGGTTCCAGCTATTTGATGTCTGACCTGCAGGCCGCTTACCTGTGGGGCCAGCTGGAAGTGGCGGAACGCATCAACCAGCGCCGTTTGGCACTGTGGCAGAAGTACTACGACAGCTTCCTGCCGTTGGCGAAGGCCGGCCGCATCGAACTGCCGAGCATCCCAGCCGACTGCGTGCATAACGCGCACATGTTCTATATCAAGCTGCGTGATATCGAAGAGCGCACGGCCTTTATCGACTACCTGAAGGAAGCCGAAATCATGGCCGTGTTCCACTATATCCCGCTGCATGACTGCCCGGCCGGTGAACGCTTTGGCCGCTTTGCCGGCGAAGATCGTTACACCACGCAGGAAAGTGCGCGTCTGGTGCGCTTGCCGCTGTTCTACAATATGTCTGATGTCAATCAGCGTACGGTAATCAATACCATCCTGAGCTTCTTTGCCTGATATGTCGTTGGCAAAAGCATCGATATGGACCGCCGGCTCCACGCTGATCAAAATTGGCGTGGGGCTCTTGGTGGTGAAACTGCTGGCGGTAGCGTTTGGCCCCAGCGGCGTGGGGCAGGCGGGTAACTTTCGCCAGTTGATCACCGTGCTGGGCGTGCTGTCCGGCGCGGGTATTTTTAACGGTATAACCAAATACGTTGCGGAGTACCATCAGGATCCGCAGCGTTTGCGCCTGGCGGTCGGTACCGCGTCGAGCATCGTGCTGGGCTTTTCGACCTTGCTGGCGCTGGTGTTTCTGTTCGCCGCCGAACCGATCAGCATCGGGCTGTTCGGGCATGCCGATTACGTCGGCGTGGTGCGCGCCGTCGCTTTCATTCAGATGGGCATCGCCTACGCCAACCTGTTCATGGCGGTGCTGAAAGGCTATCGCGACGCGATGGGCAATGCGCTGGCGGTGATCGGCGGCAGCCTGATCGGCGTGGTGGCATATTACCTGTGCTTCAAGCTGGGTGGCTATGAAGGCGCGCTGGCGGGGCTGGCGCTGGTGCCGGCGTTGGTGGTGCTGCCGGCCGGGCTGATGTTGTGGCGGCGCAAAACGCTGCCGCTGCGCTATTTGGCGCTGCGCTGGGACAAACGGGTGGCCGGTAACCTCGGCAAATTCACCGTCATGGCGTTGATCACCTCGGTGACGCTGCCGGTGGCCTACGTCATGATGCGAAACCTGCTGGCCGCGCATTACGGCTGGGATGAGGTGGGGATCTGGCAAGGCGTCAGCAGCATTTCCGATGCCTATCTGCAGTTTATCACCGCCTCGTTTACCGTCTATCTGCTGCCGACGCTGTCGCGGCTGACGGACAAGGGCGCCATCTCGCGGGAGATCGTGCGCTCGCTGAAATTCGTGCTGCCGGCGGTAGCGGCAGCGAGCTTTACGGTCTGGGTGCTGCGCGATTTCGCTATCTGGCTGCTGTTCTCGGATAAATTCGTCGCCATGCGCGATCTGTTTGCCTGGCAACTGGTGGGCGACGTGCTGAAAGTCGGGGCTTATGTGTTCGGCTATCTGGTGATCGCTAAAGCGTCGCTGCGCTTTTATATCCTGACGGAAGTCAGCCAGTTTCTGCTGCTGACGCTGTTCTCGCACTGGCTGATCCCGCTGCACGGCGCGCTGGGGGCGGCTCAGGCCTATATGGCAACCTACATCGTGTATTTCGCGCTCTGTAGCTGCGTGTTCCTTATTTATCGTAGACGAGTATGACCACACTGATTCACGTTCTGGGATCCGATATTCCGCATCATAACCAGACGGTGCTGCGCTTCTTCAACGACGTGCTGGCGCCGCGTTTGCCGGCTGAGCAGACGCGGCATTTTATGGTGGCGGCCAAGGATGTGGCGGCACTGGGTGATTTCCCCGCCCTGAATATTGAGCCCTACGCCGACAAGAAAAGCCTGGCGGCAGCGGTCATCGCCCGTGCCCAGGCCGATCGCGCTGCACGCTTCTTCCTGCACGGCCAGTTCAATCCGGGGCTGTGGCTGGCGCTGCTGAGCGGCAAGATCAAGGCGCGTCAGGTCAGTTGGCATATTTGGGGCGCCGATCTGTACGAAGACGCCACCAGCTGGAAATTCAGGCTGTTTTATCTGCTGCGCCGCATTGCCCAGGGGCGGGTGGGGAATGTATTTGCTACCCGCGGCGACGTGATTCACTACCAGCAGCGCCATGCGCGGGTACCGGCTTCGCTGCTGTACTTCCCGACCCGCATGGATCCGGCGCTGACCGACGTTCACGTCGAGAAAAATCTGGCCGGGCCGATGACGATTCTGGTGGGCAACTCCGGCGATCGCAGCAATCGGCATATCGAAGCACTGCAGGCGATCCATCAGCAGTTCGGCGCCGACGTGCGCGTGATCCTGCCGATGGGCTATCCGGCCAATAACGACGCTTACATCGAGCAGGTGCGTGCCGCCGGATTGCCGCTGTTCGGCGAGAAAAATCTGCAGCTGCTCACGCAGCAGGTGGCATTTGAAGACTACCTCAATATTCTGCGCGCCTGCGATCTCGGCTATTTCATTTTCAATCGCCAGCAGGGGATAGGCACCCTGTGCCTGCTGATTCAGTTTGGCGTGCCTTTCGTGCTCAGCCGGCAAAACCCGTTTTGGCAGGATTTGGCGGAACAGCACCTGCCGGTGCTGTTCTACGGCGACTCGCTCGACGAGGCGGTGGTGCGCGAAGCGCAGCGTCAGCTGGCGGCGGTAGATAAACAGGCGATCGCTTTCTTCAATCCGAACTATGTCGACGGCTGGCAGCAAGCCCTGGCGCTGGCGGCGGGAGAGCACTCATGACGTTGGCGCAATTCGGCGGCCTGTTCGTCGTCTACCTGGTCAGCCTGACGTTTATTCTGACGCTGACCTACCAGGAGTTTCGGCGCGTGCGCTTTAACTTCAACGTCTTCTTCTCGCTGCTGTATTTGCTGACGTTTTATTTCGGCTTCCCGCTGACCTGTCTGCTGGTGTTTCAGTTTGACGTCGAGGTGGTGCCGGTGGAGTTTCTGCTGTACGCCTTGCTGTCGGCGACGGCGTTTTACGCCATCTATTACGTCACCTACAAGACCCGGCTGCGCAAGCGCCGCTCTCAGCCGCGTGCGGCGCTGTTCACCATGAACCGGGTGGAAACCCATATGACCTGGGTGCTTCTGGCCCTGGTGGCGCTCGGCACCGTGGGTATCTTCTTCATGCAGAACGGCTTCCTGCTGTTCAAGCTCAATTCCTACAGCCAGATCTTCTCCAGCGACGTGTCCGGCGTGGCGCTCAAACGGTTCTTCTACTTCTTCATTCCGGCGATGCTGGTGGTCTATTTCCTGCGGCAGGATCTGCGCGCCTGGTTCTTGTTCCTGGTGGCGACGGTGGCGTTCGGCATTCTGACCTACGTCATCGTCGGCGGCACCCGCGCCAATATCATCATCGCCTTCGCGCTGTTCCTGTTTATCGGTATCGTGCGCGGCTGGATCACGCTGTGGATGTTGGCGGCGGCGGGCATATTCGGTGTGGTCGGCATGTTCTGGCTGGCGTTGAAGCGCTACAGCCTGGACGTCAGCGGCGCGGAAGCGTTTTATACCTTCCTTTATCTGACCCGAGATACTTTCTCGCCGTGGGAAAATCTGGCGCTGCTGCTGCAAAATTACGACAAGATCGATTTCCAGGGCCTGGCGCCGATCCTGCGCGATTTCTACGTCTTTATCCCAACGTGGCTATGGCCGGGCCGGCCGGACGTGGTGCTGAACTCGGCCAACTATTTCACCTGGGAAGTGCTGAACAATCACTCCGGGCTGGCGATATCCCCGACGCTGATCGGTTCGCTGGTGGTGATGGGCGGCGCGCTGTTTATCCCGCTCGGCGCGATTCTGGTGGGCATGATCATCAAGTGGTTCGACTGGCTGTATGAGTTGGGCAAAACCGAGCCGAACCGCTATAAGGCGGCTATCCTGCAAGGATTCTGCTTCGGCGCGGTGTTCAACATAATCGTATTGGCGCGCGAAGGGGTGGACTCATTCGTTTCGCGCGTGGTGTTCTTCTGCATTATTTTCGGCGCCTGTCTGGTGCTGGCGAAGTTGCTGTATTGGCTGTTCGATACCGCCGGGCTCATCAAGGCCAGAGTGACGCGCGCCCGCGCGCTGGCCTCTCCCCCACGGGCGGACGGTCTTTTGTAAGGGTAATGAGAACGATGGAAACAAAGATTTCGGTGCCGCAGTATGAGCTGCGCGGTTTCAGCCTGTGGGGCTTTCGCGATATGGCGCACTGCATGGACTTTCTGTTCGACGGCGGCCGGGTCAAACAGGGCACGCTGGTGGCCATGAACGCGGAAAAGATCCTGAAGGCGGAAGAGGACCCGGCGCTGCATGCGTTGCTGGATGAGGCGGAGTACAAGTACGCCGACGGCATCAGCATGGTGCGCTCGATTCGCCGCAAATACCCGGCGGCGGACGTTTCGCGCGTTGCGGGCGCCGATCTGTGGGAAGCCTTGATGCAGCGCGCCGGTCGTGAAGGCACGCCGGTCTTCCTGGTCGGCGGCAAGCCGGAGGTGCTGGCGGAAACCGAGCAAAAGCTGCGCAGCCAGTGGAATGTCAACCTGGTGGGTAGCCAGGATGGCTATTTCAAACCGGAGCAACGTGAGGCGCTGTTCGAGCGTATTCGCGCCAGCGGTGCCGCTATCGTGACGGTGGCGATGGGATCGCCGAAGCAGGAGATCCTGATGCGCGACTGCCGCAAGGTGCATCCGCAGGCGCTGTACATGGGCGTGGGCGGCACCTACGACGTCTTTACCGGCCACGTGAAGCGTGCGCCCAAGGTGTGGCAGAACCTCGGTCTGGAGTGGCTCTACCGCCTGCTCAGCCAGCCCAGCCGCATCGGCCGGCAGTTGAAGCTGTTGAAGTTTGTCGGCTACTACTACAGCGGCAAGATGTAACCTCTACATCCGGGGCGGAAAGTGCTGTTCCGCTCCGGTCTGCTGTACCAATAATCTGCTTTTGCACGTTTCTCCCGCATATCTATAACCCCCAGCCCTAAACGTCGCCGCATTTATTCCATAAAGTTTTAAATTGCGGTTTGCTTATAGCGGCGAAATGCGAAACGATACCGCCCGGAAATTATCCCCGGCCGCTGAAGCCTGATGCGACAGCGCTGAACGATGTTCTTCTCACGGTAACTTCGCTCCGACTACCCGTTGATGCCAACCCGAACGGCAGGGGATGATTTATTCTTTTAATAATGACAATAACGACCGGCAGCGGCCGGCAGGCAAACACAACCCGAGAAAAATTATTGAGGATTTATGGCACACAAAGAGAAACCGCAAGGGCTACACCGGGGCCTTGAGGCCCGGCACATCGAGCTTATCGCTCTGGGGGGCACCATCGGCGTCGGCCTGTTTATGGGTTCGGCCAGTACGCTGAAATGGGCCGGGCCGTCGGTGCTGCTGGCTTACATCATCGCCGGGCTGTTCGTGTTTTTCATTATGCGTTCGATGGGGGAGATGCTGTTCCTCGAGCCGGTCGCCGGGTCGTTTGCCGTTTACGCGCATAAGTACATGAATCCCTACTTCGGTTACCTGACCGCCTGGGGTTACTGGTTTATGTGGATCGCCGTTGGTATTTCTGAGATCACCGCCATCGGGGTGTATGTGCAGTTCTGGTTCCCGGAAATACCGCAGTGGGTGCCTGCACTGATCGCCGTGGCGATGGTGGCGCTGGCCAACCTGGCGGCGGTGCGCCTGTACGGTGAGCTGGAGTTCTGGTTCGCCATGATCAAGGTCACCACCATCATCGTGATGATTCTGGTGGGGCTGGGGGTGATCTTCTTCGGTTTCGGCAACGGCGGTGAGCCTATCGGTTTCGCCAATCTGACGGCGCACGGCGGTTTCTTTGCCGGTGGCTGGAAAGGCTTCCTGTTTGCGCTGTGCATCGTGGTGGCGTCCTATCAGGGGGTTGAGCTGGTAGGCATCACCGCCGGGGAAGCCAAGAACCCGCAGGTGACGCTGAAACGCGCGATCAACAATATCCTGTGGCGCATCCTGATCTTCTATGTCGGCGCAATCTTCGTCATCGTGACCATCTTCCCGTGGAACGGCATCGGCACCACCGGCAGCCCGTTTGTGCTGACCTTCGCCAAGATCGGCATCGTCGCCGCCGCCGGCATTATCAACTTTGTGGTGCTGACCGCCGCGCTCTCCGGTTGCAACAGCGGCATGTACAGCGGCGGCCGCATGCTGTACGCCCTGGCCAAGAACCGCCAACTGCCGGCGGCGTTGACCAAGCTTTCCGCCAGCGGTGTGCCGGTGAACTGCATCGCCGTCACCATCGCCTGTCTGTTGGTGGGGTCCGCGCTGAACTACATCATCCCGAATCCGGAGCAGGTGTTCGTGTATGTCTACAGCGCCAGCGTGCTGCCGGGCATGGTGCCGTGGTTCGTGGTGCTGATAAGCCAGCTCTATTTCCGCCGTGCCCATAAGGAAGCGATCAAAACCCACAGCTTTAAGTCGATCATGTTCCCGTATGTGAACTATCTGACCATCGCTTTTCTGGTTTGCGTGTTGGTCGGCATGGGAATCAACCCAGATACGCGAATTTCCCTGCTGGTCGGGGCGATTTTCTTAGCCGGCGTCAGCCTGTGCTACTTCGCTTTCGGTATGCATAAGAAACATCATCCGGCTGAAAATCGGGTAGAAACGCGGCAATAAACGGTGAAAAGGGGCTACGGAGTGCGCTTTCCTGCGCAGGAGTGAGCAAAGCGTAATCAAACGCAACATTTCTGCGAAAAAGCACTAGACAGGATTGGCGTAAATCCGTAGTATCCCCTCCCGCAACGGCGCTACGCGCCCGTAGCTCAGCTGGATAGAGCGCTGCCCTCCGGAGGCAGAGGTCTCAGGTTCGAATCCTGTCGGGCGCGCCATTAAGTTTGTGCGCAGGAGCTGCGGTGGTAATATTACCGCGTGAGTAAGAAGAAGTAGTAATGGTGGCTATAGCTCAGTTGGTAGAGCCCTGGATTGTGATTCCAGTTGTCGTGGGTTCGAGTCCCATTAGCCACCCCACTTCCTAACGAAGTGAAGATTTAGCAGTATTTTGTGACAGTGCGAAGGTGGCGGAATTGGTAGACGCGCTAGCTTCAGGTGTTAGTGTTCTTACGGACGTGAGGGTTCAAGTCCCTCTCTTCGCACCACGCAAAATATCTGATAAATATAAGATTTATATGGACAACGGTCTGATAAATCGGGTAGTATGAGCAACACAAATCGGCGAGTAGCGCAGCTTGGTAGCGCAACTGGTTTGGGACCAGTGGGTCGGAGGTTCGAATCCTCTCTCGCCGACCACTTTCAAAGAAACCGACGCAAGTCGGTTTTTTTACGCCTGCAGTTTATGAGGATGAGTACCTCCGCAGGAGGTTCGAGCCTCGCGAAGCGAGACAACGTTGCTTTAGCAACGGCCCGCAGGGCGCGCATCAAAGATGCGCGTAATCCTCTCTCGCCGACCACTTTCAAAGAAACCGACGCAAGTCGGTTTTTTTACATCTGCCGTTTATGAGAGCAAGTTTTCTCAGCATGACGAAGCTAATACCGACAAGCCCGTGCAGCAATGCGCGGGTTTTTTGCGTATCGAAGGATGGGCATTTTGTCTCTGCTGGCAAGCGTGTTGGTTTTCAGCGACAACGCCATCCAGCGCTGTCGTCAGGTTGAGACAAATAATTCATTGATTTAAAAAAATAAAGTTGGCTTTGGCTTAAGTCGTCGTTTTGAGGCGACATCCTGATAACGGCCGCTGGCAAGGAATGCCAGGAAGTGGTTTGCAACGCAAAGGATGGGATTAAATAAAAAATCAATATTTTCAATATCTTGAATTCTATTTTCTTATGGGGATGGACTCAATATAAAAGTTGGCACGCCAAATGCTATATCTATAGCGTAGATGCTCATTCCACCTCTTATGTTCGCCTTAGGCTTCATAAACCCTGGGAATGACGCAGAGCCGATTTAGGGTGCCTATCGCCCACGAGAACGATGACTAACCCGTCATCACGCTCAGGGCAGAACGTTGAGTGAGGCACCGCCCCTGTTGTCCTAGACCTGATTGCTTCTTTATACACTTGCCATACGGCAAGTGTTTTTTTTGCGCCACAGAAAAACCCTGAGCAAAAAAAAAGCGCGGCATCGGGGCCGCGCTCTTCTCTCTCGGGCAGGGCGTTATTCGCCGCCGTTCTGTTTCAGCGTCAACATCAGCCCCTCACGCCGCATCTGCGCCGCTTCATCCGAACGATGCAGTTTCTCCAGCGTATCGGCCAGCCAGGCGTAATCGTAGGCGTCCGGACGCTGTTTCAGCGCTTCGCGGAAGGCGTCGGCCGCTTGCTGCCACTCGCCGTGCTTCATCAGCAGTTGCCCCAGCGTGCTGTTTAACAGCGGCGTCGCGCCGTGTTGTTTCATCTGCTGACGCAGCGCTTTCTCAAGCTGCTCGGGGTTGCCGGACTTCAGCCGCGGCAGCAACAGCACCAGGCGCTCGTCGTATTGGCGCTTCAGGCTGTCGAGCACAATCTCCTGTGCCAGCTCGTGGTCGTTGCATTCGATCAGGTGTTCCACCATCGCGATTTGCAGCGGCACCTCGTGACGCGTCTTGCGGCTCTGATCTTTCCACCAGCGCTTCAGGCCTTCACTGCCTTCGTCCGCCATCGCCTGATTCATCAGACCGATGTAAGCCTGCTGCTGCAACGCCTGCAGCTGCTCTTCGCTGTGCAGTTCGATTTTACGCATCGACGGCAGCACTTCCAGCAGCGACGCGTAGGCGCCGGTGCGCAGATAGGCTTGTTCCGCCAGGCGCAGCACTTCCGGATGGCGCGGCGCCTGGTTCAGCAGGCGATCGACGCCGTGGCGCGCGGCGTGGTTCTCGCCCTGCGCCAGCTGGATGCGAACCCGGGTGATATCCACCGGCAGCTGATCGGTGTCGGCGGCTTCGGCGGCGCGTTCCAGATATTGATTGGTACGGAAGTCATCGCCGCGTTGCTGCGCGGCCTCGGCGGCCAGCAGGTAGTTCACCACCGGCTGTTCAGCGTGATCGGCGTTGCGCGTCATCAGCTTCTCAACCTGCTTATAGTCGCCTTCCGCCAGTTTGATCAGCGCGGCTTTGGTTTGCTGGCGCGCGCGGGTGCGCTTGCGGCCGATAAACCAACCGCGCGTGCGGGCGCCGGTACGGAAGATGCGGCGCAGGATCCACTCGATCGCCAGCAGCACCACGAACAGCAGCACCAACATGATCACCAGGCCGGTGACGCTGGTTTCGATATTGTAGTTATCGGTCTGGATCAGCACGTAGCCCTGATGCCCGGCCAACATCGGCCCGAGCACCACGCTGGCGATCACCACCAGGAACAGAAATAGCACGCGTAACATGGCTTAACCCTCCTGGTGAGCGGCAGGGGACTGGGTCATCAGGTTGCGCACCCGGGTCTGCATCACTTTTTCGAGCAGCGGCTGGCTTTTCAGCTGATCCGGCACGTCCATCGAGATCGACTGTTGGCTCAGGTTATCCAGCTCTTCCAGGAAAGCCTTGGTCGCCGGATCGGTGGTGTCGAAATAGGCGCGCACCCAGGTGGAGACGGTTTCCAGCGATTGCTTGTAGGTCTCGTTCTGGTGGCGTGGGATGGCCTGTGCGGCCACCAGCAGGCGCGAACGGATATTTTCGCGCAGGTAGATGTCCTGGTTCGGCGCCAGCAGCGGTTCGGCGCTGGTATCGCGACGGCGGATGGTGATGAAGTCGGCCATGAAATTGCGCCAGCTCTTGGCCAGGTTCTGCCGCCATTCGCCGATCGAGCCGGAGAGCTCGCTGCTGTTTTGATCCATCGGCGCTTCGTCGGTGTCGTTATCGGCCAGGCGCAGGTTATCCACCTGGTTGGACAGCTGATTGACCTTGAGGATGATGCCGTCGTAATCGACCTGGGTCAGCGTAGAAAGCGTGCTGATGTCTTCGGTAATGGCGCGGCGCACGTCGAGCAGGCTAGGATCGTTCATGTCCGCCAGGCTGGCGTCGGCGCTTTTCAGCAACGCGGCGGCGCTGGTCACGTCTTGATCGCTCCACAGCTTGCGGCCGGCCATTTTCACCAGGAAATCGGCCTGCGCCAGCAGCCAGGTTTTGGCGTCGCTGCCGGAGATGGTCGCCACTTTTTCCTGCAGCTCGCTCAGTTGACGCGCCAGATTCGCCTGCTCGCGATCGGCGGCGTCCAGGGTTTTACCCTGCTGCTGCAGCAGGCCTTCCAGCGCATTTCTTTCCTGCTGTTGGCTCTGCTTCACGCCTTCAAGCTGCTGCTGCAGCGCCTGATTGGCGGCGATCAGCTGTTGCGCCTGCTTGTGCGTGTGGTAATAGCCGCCCGCGCCGAGGGCGATGACCAGCACGATAGCGATCGCGCCGAGCACCGGGCCGGTGTTCTTGCCTTTGCGGCTGGCAGCGGCTGGCTGCTGGGAGCTCTCAACCGCGGTGGTTGGCTCTTCAACCGGGGCGGCTGGGGTATTTTGTTCCGTCATAGTGGCACATCCCATAGTCAGATTATTGTAGCGCGCGGATCAGCGCGTCATTATCGGCGTTGTCAGCTACCCGAATCGTACGCCAGCCCAAATCCCGGGCGAGGGTAGCCAGGCGTTCGCTCACTACTACCAGGCGGCAACGCAGCAGCCATGAAGAACGATAGTAATCAGGAACTAAAGTATAGAGCTGTTGTAACATTTCACCGCTGGTCACCACCAGCGTATCCACACCGGCACGCTGCCAGTGGGCGCTTTGCTCGCTGCCGTCGTAGTGCACCGGGCTGCGTTGATAGCATTCATAATAGCTGACGTCGGCGCCGCGCTCGCTCAGCGTTGTGCCCAGCAACTCGCGGCCGCCGTTGCCGCGTAAAATCAGCGCGCGTTTGCCCGCCAGTTTCTGCAGCGCCGGCAGCAGCAGCAGCGTTTCGCTGATCTCGCGCTCGCGCGGGTATTCCACCGGCAAACTGCTGATGCGGTGCAGCGCCAGTCCGGTGGTACGGCCAATGGCGTAATAGGCCAGGTGAGCGGGCCAGCTCAGTCCGGCGCGGCCGATGACCGAATCGGCATAGTTCACCGAATGCTGCGACAGCACGAATACCAGATCGCCGGCGTTCAACTGCTGCAACGCCTGCGGCAGCTGCGGCAGATCGCTGCCGGGGGCGAAGTCGATCAGCGGTGCATGATAGGCAACCCGGCCGAGTGCGCGCAGCCGGCTCACTAACCGCTCTCCCGAAGGCGATGGGCGGGTTACCAGGATCGTCATGCCGGCGGATTTCCCTGATAAACCTCGCGCAGGATCTCGCGCGCGCCGCGCGCCAGCAGCTCTTCCGCCAGCTCAACGCCCATCCGTTCAGCCTCGGCGGCCGGGCCGCGGCGTTCGCCGCGCACCATCTGGCTGCCGTCCGGCGCGCCGACCAGGGCGCGCAGCCATAGGCTGTCGCCATCCAGTTCGGCATAGCTGCCGATCGGCACCTGGCAGCCGCCTTCCAGGCGAGTGTTCATCGCCCGTTCGGCGCGCACGCGGGTTTCGGTAGCCGCATGGTTCAGCGGCGCCAGCAGCGCGCGGGTGACGCTGTCGTCGAGACGGCATTCAATGCCGACTGCACCCTGGCCGACCGCCGGCAGGCACTCTTCGGCGCTCAGCGGGCTGCGGATGCGTTGCTCCAGCCCCAGGCGCTTCAGGCCGGCCACCGCCAGAATAATCGCGTCGTAGTCGCCGTTGTCCAGCTTGGCCAGGCGAGTGCCGACGTTGCCGCGCAGGTCGCGTACGATCAGGTCCGGGCGGCGTTCGCGCAGTTGGCACTGGCGGCGCAGGCTGGAGGTGCCGACCACGCTGCCCTGCGGCAGCTGATCGAGCGAGGCGAAACGATTGGAAACAAAAGCGTCGCGCGGATCTTCGCGTTCGCAAATGGTGGTCAAACCGAGGCCGGCAGGGAAATCGACCGGCACGTCTTTCATCGAGTGCACGGCGATGTCGGCGCGGCCTTCCAGCAGCGCGAGCTCGAGTTCTTTAACAAACAGGCCTTTACCGCCGACTTTCGCCAGCGGCGTATCCAGAATAACGTCGCCGCGCGTCACCATCGGCACCAACTCGACCTGCAGGCCGGGATGGCTGGCCATCAGACGTTGCTGCACATAATGTGCTTGCCAGAGTGCAAGCGGGCTTTGTCGGGTGGCAATTCGAATAATTTTGTCTAACATGCTTGTTACCGTTTTTATATTTCGCCATCCATCCTACCACTGAGAGCCAATACTGTCAGTGCAAGAAGCCGGAGGCGGAAAAAGGACAACGGAATCAAAGGGACGTGTGATGTGCTTTGGGGCAGTTAACACTGCGGGTAAATCGTTTAGGGAAGCGCTACAATAATTGTGAAGCGTTACCTCCTTTACGGTCAATCAGCAAGGTGTTAAATTGATCACGTTTCCAGCAATAAGTCGCCAAATATTCTTCTTACACTAACGGCGCTTATGGAATACGGGTTTTTTTCTAAACACCGGGATAATCAGGCGAGACGTCTTGTACCTCTACATCGAGACATTGAAGCAGAGACTGGATGCGATCAATCAGCTACGCGTCGATCGCGCCCTAGCGGCTATGAAGCCCGCGTTTCAACGGGTATACAGTCTGCTGCCCACCTTACTGCACCACCACCACCCGCTGATGCCGGGTTACCTGAACGGTAACGTTCCCCATGGCATTTGCCTCTACACGCCTGATGAAACTCAACAAGATTACCTGAACGATTTAGAAGACAAATGGGGCAGCCCGTTTGACAAGCCGGCCAGCGGCGAGCTGCCGATCACCGGCGTCTACTCGATGGGCAGCACCTCGTCTATCGGCCAAAGCTGCAGTTCGGATCTCGACATCTGGGTCTGCCACCAGTCCTGGCTGGACAACGAAGAACGCACCCGTTTGCAGCAAAAATGCAGCCTGCTTGAGAAGTGGGCCGCCTCGATGGGGGTGGAGGTCAGCTTCTTCCTGATCGACGAAAACCGCTTCCGCCATAATGAAAGCGGCAGCCTGGGTGGCGAAGACTGCGGCTCGACGCAGCACATCCTGTTGCTCGATGAATTCTATCGCACCGCAGTGCGCCTGGCTGGCAAACGCATCCTGTGGAACATGGTACCGGGTGAAGAAGAAGCGCACTACGATGAATACGTGCTGTCGCTGTACGCGCAGGGTGCGCTGACGCCGAACGAGTGGCTGGATCTCGGTGGCCTGAGTTCGCTGTCGGCGGAAGAGTACTTCGGCGCCAGCCTGTGGCAGCTGTACAAGAGCATCGATTCGCCTTACAAGGCGGTGCTGAAGACCTTGCTGCTGGAAGCCTATTCCTGGGAATACCCCAATACCCAACTGCTGGCGACGGACATCAAACACCGGCTGCATCAGGGTGAGATCGTCAGCTTCGGGCTTGATGCCTACTGCATGATGCTTGAGCGCGTGACCCGCTACCTGACCGACATCAACGACACCACCCGCCTCGATCTGGCCCGCCGCTGTTTTTACCTGAAAGTATGTGAAAAGCTGTCGCTGGCCAAGGCCTGCGTCGGCTGGCGACGCGAGATCCTCAGCCAATTGGTCAGCGAGTGGGGCTGGAGCGAAGAGCGTCTGGCGATGCTGGATAACCGCGCCAACTGGAAAATCGAGCGGGTGCGCGAAGCGCATAACGAACTGCTCGATGCGATGATGCAAAGCTACCGCAACCTGATCCGTTTCGCTCGCCGCAACAACCTCAGCGTCAGCGCCAGCCCGCAGGATATCGGCGTGCTGACCCGCAAACTGTACGCGGCGTTCGAAGCGCTGCCCGGCAAGGTGACGCTGGTGAACCCGCAGATCTCACCGGACCTGTCGGAAAACGATTTAACCTTTATTCACGTGCCGGTTGGCCGCGCCAACCGCACCGGCTGGTACCTGTATAATCAGGCACCGGCTATGGATTCGATCGTCAGCCATCAGCCGCTGGAATATAACCGCTACCTGAACAAGCTGGTGGCCTGGGCCTATTTCAACGGCCTGCTAACGCCGCAGACCCGCCTGCACATCAAAAGCGGCAACCTGTGCGACACCGCCAAACTGCAGGAACTGGTGGCCGACGTTTCTCATCACTTCCCGCTGCGCCTGCCGGCGCCAACGCCGAAAGCGCTGTACAGCCCGTGTGAGATCCGGCATTTGGCGATCATCGTCAATCTGGAAAACGATCCGACCGCCGCCTTCCGCAATCAGGTGGTGCACTTCGATTTCCGCAAACTGGACGTGTTCAGCTTCGGCCAGCAGCAGCAGTGTTTGGTGGGCAGTATCGATCTGCTGTATCGCAACTCCTGGAACGAAGTGCGTACCCTGCATTTCAGCGGCGAGCAGTCGGTGCTGGAAGCGCTGAAGACCATTCTCGGCAAAATGCACCAGGACGCCGCGCCGCCGGAGTCGGTGGAAGTGTTCTGCTACAGCCAGCACCTGCGCGGCCTGATCCGCACCCGTATCCAGCAGCTGGTGTCGGAGTGCATCGAGCTGCGCCTGTCCAGTACCCGGCTGGAACCCGGCCGCTTCAAGGCGGTGCGCGTTGCCGGGCAGACTTGGGGGCTGTTCTTCGAGCGCCTGAGCGTGTCGGTGCAAAAGCTGGAGAATGCGGTGGAGTTTTACGGTGCGATCTCCAACAACAAGCTGCACGGCCTGTCTATCAAGGTGGAAACCGATCAGGTGCATCTGCCGCCGGTGGTGGACGGCTTCGCCAGCGAGGGGATCATCCAGTTCTTCTTCGAAGACACCTCAGACGACAAGGGCTTCAACATCTATATTCTGGATGAGTCGAATCGGGTGGAGGTGTATCACCACTGCGAGGGCAGTAAAGAGGAGCTGGTGCGCGACGTCAGCCGCTTCTACTCCTCGTCGCACGATCGCTTCACCTACGGCTCCAGCTTCATCAACTTCAATCTGCCGCAGTTCTATCAGATCGTGCAACTCGACGGGCGCACGCAGGTGATCCCGTTCCGCAGCAACGTGCTGTCCAGCCTGTGCGTGACGGTGGCCGACGGCGCCGCTCAGCCGCTGAAACAGCAGTTCCAGCTGCATTGACGCCGCAAGGGCTCGGTTGCCGAGCCCTGCTTAGCCTCAGGAAAAATGCAGTTCCTCGCCGGCCTGCGCGCTGGCCGCTTCGCTGAGCAGCTGATAAAACGGCTGCCCGCTGCGATCGCATAGCCAAATGCCGTCGCGGTAGTTGAAGTGATAACCGCCGGCCTTGGTGGCGAGCCACACCTGGTGCAGCGGCTCCTGGCGGTTGATGACGATTTTGGTGCCGTTTTCGAAGCTCAGCGTCATTACGCCGCCATTGGTTTCGTAATCGATATCCGCATCGCCGTCAAAATCGTCCAGTGTCTCTTCAATATTCAGCATCAGCTGGTCGGCCAACTGGTGAAACTCACTGTCGTTCATATTCAATTCCTATTGCTTTTCATGATCCACCTGCGATTATAGAGACCTTGGACGCATGAATTACAGGCATTAATGCAAATGAAAAAACAACTACGCTATGCGCTGATGGCAGTTCTGGTTACCGGCCTCGCCGGCTGCGGTCTGAAAGGCCCGCTTTACTTCCCGCCTGCCGATCCCGCCAGCCAGAAACCGGCCAAGCCGCCGGTGCAAACGGGCGATCAGGTGCAAAAGAACCAGCAGGAGCAGTCTGGCTCTCAGCAAAAACCGTCGATGGTTGACCAGTAAACCCCGGTTTGCGGTAGCGAGCGCCACCGCAACATCAAGACGGATAGCGCGTCCAGATAGCGGAGTATGATATGCAGTTCTCCAAAATGCACGGTCTGGGCAACGACTTTATGGTGGTCGATGCCGTTACACAGAATGTCTATTTTTCACCTGAGCTGATCCGCCGGTTGGCCGATCGGCACCTGGGCGTCGGCTTTGACCAGATGCTGGTGGTAGAACCGCCTTACGATCCCGAACTGGATTTTCACTACCGAATTTTTAACGCCGACGGCAGCGAAGTGGCGCAGTGCGGCAACGGCGCGCGTTGCTTCGCGCGTTTCGTACGGCTGAAAGGGCTGACCAACAAGCGCGACATCCGTGTCAGCACCCAAACCGGGCGCATGGTGCTCAGCGTCACCGACGACGATCTGGTGTGCGTCAACATGGGCGAACCGAATTTCGACCCGCAGGCGGTGCCGTTCCGCGCTACTAAGGCTGAAAAGACCTACATCATGCGCGCGGCGGAACATACCGTGCTGTGCGGTGTGGTGTCGATGGGTAACCCGCATTGTGTTTTGCAGGTGGATGATGTAAAAACCGCCAAGGTGGAGCTGCTCGGGCCGGTGCTGGAAGGGCATGAACGCTTCCCGGAACGGGCCAACATCGGCTTTATGCAGGTGGTGAGCCGCGATCACATCAAGCTGCGCGTTTATGAACGCGGCGCCGGCGAAACGCAGGCCTGCGGCAGCGGCGCCTGTGCGGCGGTGGCGGTGGGGATCCAACAGGAATTGCTGTCAGAAGAGGTGCATGTAGAACTGCCGGGCGGCAGCCTGCATATTCGCTGGAAAGGGCCGGGCAACCCGCTGTTTATGACCGGTCCGGCAACCCATGTCTATGACGGATTTATTCATCTATGAAAAGCGTAGAAGAACAGAGCGTCGCTGGCCTGGCGCTGGATGACGACACCGTGATGCAGTACCTGCTGCAGAACCCGGATTTCTTTATTCGCAACGCGCGCCAGGTTGAGCAGATGCGTGTGCCGCACCCGGTGCGCGGCACCGTTTCGCTGGTGGAATGGCACCTGGCCCGCCAGCGCAATCACATCGAACGGTTGGAAGAAGAGATCACGCTGTTGATGGAGCAGGCCAGCGCCAACGAAGGGCTGTTCGCCCGGTTGCTGCACCTGCAGGCCGATTTGGCCACTGCCGACAGCCTGCAGGACATGCTCAACCGGCTGCAGCGCTGGGCGCGCGGCTTCGGTTTGGCCGGTGCCACGGTTCGGCTGTTCGCCGAGCGCTGGAATATCGGCGCGCCTTCCGATTTCACCCACCTGGCGCTGACGCGTTCGGCGTTCGAGCCGTTCCGCATTCAGCGGCTGGGCAGCGAACAACATTACCTCGGTGGTCTGAACGGCCCCGAACTGCTGCTGCTGTTGCCGCAGGCCAAACAGATTGGCCAGATTGGCTCGGTGGCGCTGTCGATGCTGGGCGACGACGGTGAACTGGGCATGGTGATCTTCAGCAGCCGCGATACGCAACACTATCAGCAGGGCATGGGCACGGTGATGCTCAATCAACTGGCGCGCATGCTGCCGGAACTGCTGGAACGCTGGGTCGAACGCGCATGACGCCGATTGCGCCCAGCCTGCAGCAGCCGGTGGACGCGTTTCTGCGTTATCTCAAGGTAGAACGCCAACTCAGCCCGCTGACGCAGCTCAGCTATTCACGCCAGCTGGCGGCGCTGATGCGCCTGGCGCAGGAGATCGGCGTCACCGACTGGGTGGCGCTGGATGCCGCCCGGGTGCGCATGCTGGCGGCGCGCAGCAAACGCGCCGGCCTGCAGTCCGCCAGCCTGGCGCTGCGGCTTTCTTCGCTGCGCAGTTTCCTCGACTGGCTGGTCAGCCAGGGCGTATTGCACGCCAACCCCGCCAAGGGCATCCGCACGCCGCGCAGCGGCCGCCATCTGCCGAAAAACATCGACGTCGATGAAATGAACCAGCTGCTGGAGATCGATCTCAACGATCCGCTGGCGGTGCGCGATCGCGCCATGCTGGAGGTGATGTACGGCGCCGGCCTGCGCCTCTCCGAGCTGGTGGGGCTGGATTGCCGTCATGTCGATATGGCCGCCGGCGAGGTGTGGGTGATGGGGAAAGGCAGCAAAGAGCGCAAATTGCCGATCGGGCGCACCGCCGTCACCTGGCTGGAACACTGGCTGGCGATGCGCGATCTGTTCGGGCCGGAAGATGACGCGATGTTCCTGTCCAATCAGGGGCGACGCATCTCGACGCGCAACGTGCAAAAGCGCTTCGCCGAGTGGGGCGTGAAACAGGGCGTCAACAGCCATATTCACCCGCACAAGCTGCGCCACTCCTTCGCCACCCACATGCTGGAGTCCAGCGGCGATCTGCGCGCGGTGCAGGAACTGCTCGGCCACGCCAACCTGACCACCACGCAAATTTATACCCACCTCGACTTTCAACATCTGGCGAACGTGTACGATGCCGCGCATCCGCGTGCCAAACGGGGGAAATCCTGATGCATTTTTATCGCCCGCTGCGCCCGCTGGCGGCGCTGACTTTCGATCTGGACGACACGCTGTATGATAACCGTCCGGTGATCCGGCAAACCGAACAACAATCGGTGGCCTTCCTGCAGAGTTATCACCCCGGCCTGAGCAGCTTTCAGTCGGCGGATTTTCATCGCCTGCGTCAGGAGCTGCGCGAGCAGGAGCCGGAGATCTACCATGACGTCACCCAGTGGCGCTGGCGCGCCATTCATCTGGCGCTGAGCCGGCAGGGGCTGCGCGACGCCGAAGCGGCGATCGGGGCCGATGCGGCGATGCAGAACTTCGCGCTGTGGCGCAGCCGCATCGAGGTGCCGGAAGCGACCCACGCCACGCTGAAGGCGTTGGCCGCGCGCTACCCGCTGGTGGCGATCACCAACGGCAACGTCGATCCGTCGCTATGCGGCCTGGACGGTTATTTCCAGTTCGTGTTGCGCTCCGGGCCGGACGGGCGCGCCAAGCCGTACCAGGACATGTACCACCTGGCCGTTGAGCGGCTGGGCGTGGCGCCCGAGCAGATCCTGCACGTGGGCGACGATCTGACTACCGACGTCGCCGGCGCGCTGCGCGCGGGGCTGCAGGCCTGTTGGATCAACGATCGGCAACGCTGCCTGATGCAGGCTGCCGACAGCCGCTTGCTGCCGCATATTGAGATTTCGCAGTTGGCATCGCTGACAGCATTGTTATAATCCCTGCCAGAACTCTGTATAAATTTCCAGTGAAAAACCCGTCACCGGCGGGTTTTCCCTTAACCATTAGTGGTGCCTATGGACGTCTCCGATCTGCTCGACAGCCTGAATGAAAAACAACGTGAAGCCGTGGCGGCGCCGCGCAGCAACCTGTTGGTTCTGGCCGGGGCGGGCAGCGGCAAGACGCGGGTACTGGTGCATCGCATCGCCTGGCTGCTGTCGGTCGAGAATTGTTCGCCGTATTCGATCATGGCGGTGACCTTCACCAACAAGGCGGCGGCGGAAATGCGCCACCGTATCGAACATCTGATCGGCACCAGCCAGGGCGGCATGTGGATCGGCACCTTCCACGGCCTGGCGCATCGTCTGTTGCGCGCCCACCACCTGGAAGCCAACCTGCCGCAGGATTTCCAGATCCTCGACAGCGACGACCAGCTGCGGCTACTCAAGCGCATCATCAAGGCGCTGAACGTCGACGAGAAGCAGTGGCCGCCGCGTCAGGCGATGTGGTACATCAACGGCAAGAAAGACGAGGGCCTGCGGCCACAGCACGTCGAGACCTACAACAACCCGGTAGAGGCCACCTGGCTGCGCATCTATCAGGCCTATCAGGAAGCCTGCGATCGCGCCGGGCTGGTGGATTTCGCCGAGCTGCTGCTGCGCGCGCACGAACTGTGGCTGAACAAGCCGCATATCCTCAACCACTACCGCGAGCGTTTCACCAACGTGCTGGTGGACGAATTCCAGGATACCAACAGCATCCAGTACGCCTGGATCCGCTTGCTGGCGGGCGGCAACAGCAACGTGATGATCGTCGGCGACGATGACCAGTCGATCTACGGCTGGCGCGGCGCGCAGGTGGAAAACATCCAGCGCTTCCTGAAGGACTTCCCCGGCGCGGAAACGATCCGCCTGGAGCAGAACTACCGTTCCACCAGCAACATCCTGAAAGCGGCCAACACCCTGATCGCCAACAACGACGGGCGCATGGGCAAAAATCTGTGGACCGAAGGCGGCGAAGGCGAGCCGATTTCCCTCTACTGCGCCTTCAACGAACTCGACGAAGCGCGCTTCGTGGTCAACCGCATCAAGACCTGGCAAGACAACGGCGGCGCGCTGAACGACTGCGCCATCCTGTACCGCAGCAACGCCCAGTCGCGCGTGCTGGAAGAGGCGCTGCTGCAGACGGCGATGCCGTACCGCATCTACGGTGGCCAGCGCTTCTTCGAACGCCAGGAAATCAAGGATGCGCTGGCTTACCTGCGCCTCATTTCCAACCGCAACGACGATGCGGCCTTCGAGCGCGTGGTCAACACCCCGACGCGCGGCATCGGCGATCGCACCCTCGACGTGGTGCGCCAGGCGGCGCGCGATCGCCAGCTGACGCTGTGGCAGGCGACGCGCGAGCTGATGCAGGACAAGGTTCTGGCCGGCCGCGCCGCGTCGGCGCTGCAGCGCTTCATCGAGCTGGTGGAGTCGCTGGCTCATGAAACCGCCGATATGCCGCTGCACGTGCAGACCGACCGGGTGATCCGCGATTCCGGGTTGTTCATCATGTATGAGCAGGAAAAGGGCGAAAAGGGGCAGGCGCGTATCGAAAACCTTGAGGAACTGGTGACGGCGACGCGCCAGTTCAGCTATCAGGAAGAAGATCAGGATCTGATGCCGCTGCAGGCGTTCCTGTCGCATGCGGCGCTGGAAGCGGGCGAAGGCCAGGCCGACGCCTATCAGGATGCGGTGCAGCTGATGACCCTGCACTCGGCCAAAGGGCTGGAGTTCCCGCTGGTGTTTATCGTCGGCATGGAAGAAGGCATGTTCCCGAGCCAGATGTCGCTGGATGAAGGCGGCCGTCTGGAGGAAGAGCGCCGTCTGGCCTATGTGGGCGTAACGCGCGCCATGCAGAAGCTGACGCTGACCTACGCCGAAACGCGCCGTCTGTACGGCAAAGAGGTTTACCATCGGCCGTCGCGCTTTATCGGCGAACTGCCGGAGGAGTGCGTGGAAGAAGTGCGCCTGCGCGCCAGCGTATCGCGCCCGGTCAATCACCGCCGCATGGGCACGCCGATCAGCGAGAACGACACCGGATACAAGCTGGGTCAGCGCGTGCGCCATCCCAAGTTTGGCGAAGGCACCATCGTCAATCTGGAAGGCAGCGGCGAGCACAGCCGGTTGCAGATCGCTTTCCCGGGCGAGGGCATCAAGTGGCTGGTGGCGGCCTACGCTCGCCTGGAAACGGTATAAAGAGCGGGGAGAGTTGCAGGGGCAGGCCCCTGCAATCGTTCATTATCAGTGAGGGTAGCGATCGCCGACCTGCGCGGTGGCATACCAGCGCATCACCGCTTCGGTGCCTTCGCCGCCTTCCTGCGGTGCCCATTGCATGCAGTCCTCTTCGGTCAGCGCCTGATACGGGCCCTGCTTCACTTCGAACACCACGCCGCCGGCATCGACCGACAGCACCGCATGCCAGGTAAATGCCGGCATCTCCAGCACTTTGGTTTCTTCGCCGAGCAGGGTGCGCTGCATGACGACGCCGTCATCGTTGAACTGCAACACGACAAAACGACCGCGCAGCGGCGTCAGCAGCTCCCAGGTTTGCGGGTGGCGGTGCGGGCGGATATAGGTGCCGGGCTCCATGGCGATCGCCAGGCGTTGCACCGGGTCGCTCAGCTCTTCGTGTAAGGTGCGGTGCGCGCGCAGGCGGGGCACGCTGGCGGCCTGTTCGCTCATCGCGGTCAGTTCATGGGCGGTAATCTGTTTCATCGTTTAAATCCGCATGCTTGTCGTACCATTAGGGTGATGTCATCTTAGCAACATTCTTGGTGGCGGTAAGCGATCGTCGCGACTTTTTCAGTACGGTTTAAGCGTCATTTCTGCCATTGATCATCGTGATGATTTGTTGCGCAATTATCCCGCCTAACGTGTTGACAGGCTTTTTCTTCTCGGCGTAACATGCGCGCACTATTATCATTGAGGACAGACGCCTTGGACACACCCAGTAGATACTGGCTCACTGACCTGCGCCGCAGGTATAACTTCTAAGGCTCTCCGTTTTTGCTGATAGCCTTCGTGGTTGTCGGCGACCCCGCAAAGTGTCGCTATGAGTCAGATCTCTTCATGGTCTGAAACAATCGGTGATACGCATCCCCTCTGTTTCTGTGCTTCAACGCGTTGTCCGCACCCGTTACCTTCACGGAGTTTTGGCACATGCTGAGCGCTTTTAAATTAGATAACCGCCGCTTGTCCCGTCTGGAACTGGACGACT
This sequence comes from Serratia sp. CY47444, assembly GCF_052168635.1. Lineage (NCBI taxonomy): Bacteria > Pseudomonadati > Pseudomonadota > Gammaproteobacteria > Enterobacterales > Yersiniaceae > Serratia > Serratia sp. CY47444. The sequence continues at coordinate 75,786 of NZ_JBJNMH010000013.1, read as the reverse complement.
CGGATGATCTCACGTCATCGCTGTGGGTTGATCTGGTCGAGCCGGAAGAGGGCGAGCGTGAGCGCGTGCAGAATGAGCTGGGACAAAGCTTGGCGACGCGTCCCGAACTGGACGACATCGAAGCCTCCGCCCGTTTCTTTGAAGACGAAGACGGTCTGCATATCCACTCCTTCTTCTACTTTGAAGATGCGGAAGATCACGCCGGCAACTCCACGGTGGCGTTCACCATTCGCGACGGCCGCCTGTATACCCTGCGCGAGCGTGAACTGCCGGCGTTCCGCCTGTACCGCATGCGCGCCCGCAACCAGACCATGCTTGAAGGCAACGCCTACGAACTGCTGCTGGATCTGTTCGAAACCAAGATTGAACAGCTGGCGGACGAGATAGAGAACATCTACAGCGATCTGGAACAGCTCAGCCGGGTGATCATGGAAGGGCATCAGGGCGACGAATACGACGCCGCGCTGTCGACGCTGGCGGAGCTGGAAGATATCGGCTGGAAGGTGCGTTTGTGTCTGATGGATACCCAGCGCGCGCTCAACTTCCTGGTGCGCAAGGCGCGTTTGCCGACCGGCCAGCTGGAGCAGGCGCGTGAAGTGCTGCGCGACATCGAATCCCTGCTGCCGCACAACGAATCGCTGTTCCAGAAGGTGAACTTCCTGATGCAGGCGGCGATGGGCTTCATCAATATCGAACAGAACCGCATCATCAAGATCTTCTCGGTGGTGTCGGTGGTATTCCTGCCGCCTACGCTGGTGGCCTCCAGCTACGGCATGAACTTCGAATTCATGCCGGAACTGAAATGGTCGTTCGGCTACCCGGGCGCCATCACGCTGATGATCCTGGCCGGCCTGGCCCCTTACCTGTACTTCAAGCGCAAAAACTGGCTGTAACCCGGCGGCGCCGGGCTTAGCGCAGCTTGCGTTGGGTGTAGAGCGCGTCGAGGGTGAACAGGATCAGCGCCGCCCAGATAAAGCCGAAGGTCACCAGCTTGTCCTGGCCGATGGTCTCACCGTAGAAGGTGACCGCCAGCAGGAACATCAGCGTCGGGCCGAGATACTGGAAGAAACCGAGCGTCGACAGGCGCAGCCGGGTAGCCGCCGCGGTGAAGCACAGCAGCGGTACGGTGGTGACGATGCCGGCGGCGACCAGCAGCAGGTTCAGCGACCACGGGTTGGCGCTCAGGTGGCTGGTGGGGCTGTCGGCGAACAGGAACAGATAGGCGGCCGCCACCGGCAGCAGCCATAGCGTCTCAATCAGCATGCCGGTCTGGGCGTCGATGGCGATTTTCTTGCGCAGCAGGCCGTAGAAAGCGAAGCTGAACGCCAGCCCCAGACCGATGATCGGCAACGAGCCGAACTGCCAGAGCTGCACCAGTACCCCGGTGAATGCTAGCGCCACCGCCACCCACTGCATGCGACGAAAGCGCTCGCCGAGAAACAGCATCCCCAGCAGCACGTTAACCAGCGGGTTGATGAAGTAGCCCAGGCTGGCTTCCAGCATATGGTGATTGTTCACCGCCCAGATGAACAGCAGCCAGTTGCCGCCGATCAACAGCGCGGTGACCGCCAGCAGCAGCAGTCGTTTGCGGTTTTGGCAGGCGGCGCGCACTTTAGGCCAGTTGCGGCCCAGCGTGATCAGCGCCAGCATGAAGAAAAACGACCAGATGATCCGGTGGGTGAGGATCTCGTCCGCGGACACTTGCTGGATCAGTTTGAAATAGGCCGGGGCGATGCCCCACATAAAATAGGCGGCCAGGGCAAAGAAAATGCCCTGACGCGTTTGCTTTGCGTCCATGACGTCACTCTGGTGGGGAACGTAAGATGCGGTGAGTGTACTGAAGACGCTCACCGCACACAATCATCAGCCGACCAGATAGGTGGCGGTGGCGGTCGCGATATGCAGGCCGTCGTGGTTATGCAGTTCTACGCGCGCCACGGCGACCTTGTTGCCGCTGCGCAGCACGCTGGCGGAGGCGACGAAGTGTTCGCCGCGACCGGGGCGCAGATAGTCGACGCGCAGATCGATGGTGCCCATGCGCGACAGTTTGGCGGCGATCTCTTCTTCGATCAGCGGCTCCAGGCGCGTCAGCACGCCGCCGGCGCAAGCCAGCCCGGCGGCGACGTCGAGCACCGCGGCGATCACGCCGCCGTGCAGAATTTCCTGTGCGGCGTTGCCCACCAGCTTGCGCTGGTTGGTGAAGCTCAGCTCGACGTAGTCATCGTCGAAGCGGCGCAGCTCCAGGCCAAGCTCGCGGTTGAACGGCATGTGGTAGACAAAGATTTCGCCGATCTTGCGGCGGGCGGTTTCCAGGGTCAATGGTGTGGTCGACATAGCGGGTTTCCGTTTTTCTTTTGCGTTTTAAGGGAGCTAACTGGTCAGTCCAGGTTAATGGAATGTTGATTTTATGCTTAACCTTTGTTGCTTTCCAGACTATTCCAATAAAACCGGCCTGCGCTGCGGTAAAACGCCCTTTGTGTGTAAAATGGCCTGATTTTTTCCGGGCTTGCCCTTTTTCGTTGGAGTGAGGAGAGGTTATGCGCATTTTGTCAGGGATCGTTTCCGCCACGCTGCTGGTGCCGGCGCTGGCATTGGCTGAGGAAGCCAAAGAGCAGCAGATTCACGATAAGCCGGCGGTGCGCGGCAGCATTATCGCCAACCTGCTGCAGGAGCACGATAATCCGTTCACGCTGTATCCTTACGATCCCAATTACCTGCTGTACACCGACACCAGCGATATCAACAAAGAAGCCATCAAGACGTACAACTGGGCCGACAAGGCGCGCAAGGACGAGGTGAAATACCAGCTTAGCCTGGCGTTTCCGCTGTGGCGGGGCATTGCCGGCGACAACTCGGTGCTCGGCGCGTCTTATACTCAGCGCTCCTGGTGGCAATTGTCCAACCGCGGCGAGTCTTCGCCGTTCCGCGAGACCAACTACGAGCCGCAGCTGTTCGTGGGGTGGGCGACCGATTACCGCTTTGCCGGTTGGACGCTGCGCGATATTGAAATCGGCGTTAACCATCAGTCTAACGGCCGCTCGGATCCGACGTCGCGCAGCTGGAATCGCGGCTATGCGCGGCTGATGGCGCAAAACGGCAACTGGCAGGTGGATCTCAAGCCCTGGTTCCGCTTCTCGGAGAGCTCGAACAACGACGACAACCCGGACATCACCAAATACATGGGATACTACCGGCTGAAGGTCGGTTACGCCTGGGGCGACAGCGTGTTCAGCGTCGACAGCCACTATAACTGGAACAGCGGCTACGGCGGCGCGGAGCTGGGCTGGAGCTATCCGATCACCCGCAACGTGCGTTTCTATACCCAGGTATTCAGCGGCTACGGCGAATCGCTGATCGACTATAACTTCCGGCAGACACGGGTGGGCGTTGGTGTCATGCTGAACGATATTATGTAATCATACCCGCTGGGTGTGTACCGATGAAAAAATGGGGAAGTGTGTGTCAACCGCAGCAGTGATTAACAGAGAGTTGCTGGCCGAGCAGGTATTGCGCGATACCTTTGGCTACCAGCAATTCCGTCCGGGGCAGCAAACGATTATCAACGCCGCGATCGGCGGGCAGGATTGCCTGGTGGTGATGCCGACCGGCGGCGGCAAGTCGCTGTGTTACCAAATCCCGGCGCTGGTGATGGACGGCCTGACGCTGGTGGTTTCCCCACTGATCTCGCTGATGAAGGACCAGGTCGACCAACTGTTGGCCTACGGCGTTTCCGCCGCCTGCTACAACTCGACGCAAACCCGCGAGGAGCAGCTGGACGTCATGGCCGGCTGCCGCAACGGCACCATCAAGATGCTGTACATCGCGCCGGAACGGCTGATGATGGAAAGCTTCCTCAACCTGCTCGATCACTGTCCGCCGGCGATGCTGGCGGTGGATGAGGCGCACTGTATTTCGCAGTGGGGCCATGACTTCCGGCCGGAATATCGCGCGCTGGGCCAGCTGAAACAGCGCTTCCCGTCGATGCCGGTGATCGCGTTGACCGCCACCGCCGACGAGTCCACCCGCGGCGATATCGTGCGCCTGCTGTCGCTGCAGGACCCGCTGGTGCAGGTCAGCAGCTTCGACCGGCCGAACATCCGCTACACGCTGGTGGAAAAATTCAAACCGCTCGATCAGCTGTGGCGCTTCGTGCAGGATCAGCGCGGCAAGAGCGGCATTATCTATTGCAACAGCCGCGCCAAGGTGGAAGACACCGCTGCGCGCCTGCAAAGCCGCGGGCTGAGCGTCGGCGCCTACCACGCCGGGCTGGACAACGATCGCCGCGCGCAGGTGCAGGAAGCGTTCCAGCGTGACGATCTGCAGGTGGTGGTGGCTACCGTCGCCTTCGGCATGGGCATCAATAAACCCAACGTGCGCTTCGTGGTGCATTTCGACATCCCGCGCAATATCGAATCCTATTATCAGGAGACCGGCCGCGCCGGGCGCGACGGCCTGCCGGCCGAAGCCATCCTGCTGTACGATCCGGCCGACATGGCCTGGCTGCGCCGCTGCCTGGAGGAGAAACCCGCCGGGCAGCAGCTGGACATCGAACGCCACAAGCTGAACGCCATGGGCGCGTTCGCCGAGGCGCAAACCTGCCGCCGTCTGGTGCTGCTCAACTACTTCGGCGAAGGCAAGCACGAGAACTGCGGCAACTGCGACATCTGCCTCGATCCGCCCAAGCGCTACGACGGGCTGGAGGACGCGCGCAAGGCGCTGTCCTGCGTGTACCGCGTCGGCCAGCGCTTTGGCCTCGGGTACATCGTGGAAGTGTTGCGCGGCTCCAACAACCAACGCATTCGCGAATACGGCCACGACAAGCTGCCGGTGTACGGCATCGGCCGCGATCAAACCACCGAACACTGGACCAGCGTGCTGCGTCAGCTGATCCACCTGGGCTTTATCACCCAGAACATCGCCATGCACTCGGCGCTGCAATTGACCGAGGCGGCGCGTCCGGTGTTGCGCGGCGAGGTGGCGCTGCAGCTGGCGGTGCCGCGTATTCAGAGCCTGAAGTCGCGCAGCAGCGCCAACCAGAAATCCTACGGCGGCAATTACGATCGCAAGCTGTTCGCCAAGCTGCGTAAACTGCGCAAATCGATTGCCGACGAAGAAAACATTCCGCCTTACGTGGTGTTCAACGACGCCACGCTGCTGGAAATGGCCGAGCAGATGCCGATCAAGGCCGGCGATCTGCTGAGCGTCAACGGCGTCGGCCAGCGCAAACTGGAGCGTTTCGGCGCGCCCTTTATGGCGATGATCCGCGACCATCTCGACAATGATGAAGACTGAGGGCGATAAATCATGCTGATGCTGTTTCTCACCGTGGCGCTGGTGCATCTGATTGCGCTGATGAGCCCGGGGCCGGACTTCTTTTTCGTGTCGCAAACCGCCGCCAGCCGTTCGCGCCGTGAGGCGATGATGGGCGTGGTCGGCATTTCGCTCGGCATCGTGGTTTGGGCCGGCGTGGCGTTGATGGGGCTGCATCTGATCCTGCAGAAGATGGCCTGGCTGCATCAGGTCATCATGGTCGGCGGCGGCATTTACCTGTGCTGGATGGGGTGGCAACTGCTGCGTTCCGCGCGGGCGCAGCAAGCTGCTCCGGCGGCGGAGGCCCAGGTGGCGTTGCCGAAGGCCGGGCGCAGCTTTATTCGCGGCTTCCTGACCAATTTGTCCAACCCGAAAGCGGTGATCTATTTCGGTAGCGTGTTCTCGCTGTTCGTCGGCGACAGCGTCGGCGCCGGCGCGCGCTGGGGGCTATTCTTGCTGATCGTCGCCGAGACCTTCGTCTGGTTTAGCCTGGTGGCGGTGGTGTTTGCGCTGCCGGCGATGCGCCGCGGCTATCAGCGGTTGGCCAAGTGGATCGACGGCGTGGCGGGCGTGCTGTTTACCGGCTTCGGGTTACACCTGATCTTTACCCGCTGACCGGCGGTGAGATGCCCAAGGCCGAGCAGCGATGCCCGGCCTTTTTTGTCAGGCTTTGCGGGCGGTCGCCAGCAGCCCCGCCACCAGAATGAACAGCGAACCGAACACCCGGTTAAGCAGCTGCATCTGGCGCGGCGTTTTCAGCCAGCCGGCGATGCGCGTCGCCAGGGTGGCGTAACCGATCATCACCAGAATATCCACCACCACGGTGGTGACGCCGAGCACCAGGTACTGCTCGGCCTGCGGTTGATTGGGCAAGATGAACTGCGGGAACAGCGCGGCGAGGAACACGATGCTTTTCGGGTTGGTCAGGTTGACCAGCACCGCGCGGCGGAACAGACGGCGGCGCGGCATGCTGCCCGCCAGCGCATGCAGATCCAGCGCGCCAGCGGCGCGCCATTGCTGGATGCCGAGCCACACCAGGTAGGCGGCGCCCAACCATTTCAGCAGTTCGAACGCCAGCAATGATTGAGAAATCAGCGCGCCGAGACCGATGCCCACCAGCACGATGTGCGCGCTCAACCCGACCTGCAGGCCGGCGATTGACGCGGCGGCGCCGCGATAGCCGTGGCTGATGCCGGTGCTCATGGTGTTGATGGCGCCGGATCCAGGGGACAGGCTAAGGATAAGCGTGGTCAGCAGGTAGGTTAACCACCAGTCCAAGGTCATGGTTCTCGGCTCCCTGAAAGTGTCGTTTTGTGCCACAATGCGCCGAGGCGGCGCCGTTTTTTGTCAGAATTGAATCACAATACGCTAGTATGATTTCTTGTGCCAGCGGTCACATTTTTCCGCCGGCCCCACAGGGAAAACGCTCTCGATGACCTCGTTCACTCTCAGCTCCGATGACTGGTTAACGCGTGAAACGCAGTTCGCTGCCTTCGCCACCGGGCCGCTGCTGGATTTCTGGCGGCAGCGCGAAGAAGGCGAGTTCAGCGGCGTGGACGGCGTGCCGATCCGCTTTGTGCGTTTCAGTTCCGCGCGGCATCAGCGCGTGGTGGTGGTCAGCCCCGGCCGCATCGAAAGCTACGTGAAATACCCCGAGGTGGCCTACGATCTGTTCCACTGCGGTTACGACGTGGTGATCGTCGATCATCGCGGCCAAGGGCGTTCCGGGCGTTTACTGGCGGATACGCACCGTGGTCATGTGGTAAACTTCGCCGACTACGTGGACGATTTCGAGCAGCTTTGGCAGCGCGAAGTCGAGTCGCGCGGTTACCGGCAGCGCTTCGCGCTGGCGCATTCGATGGGCGGCGCGATCCTGGCGCAGTTCCTGCAACGCCGGCCGCAGGCGTTCGATGCGGCGGCGTTTTGCGCGCCGATGTTCGGCATCCAGTTGCCGATGCCGGGCTGGCTGGCCGACCGCATCCTCGACTGGGCGGAGACCCGTCCGGCGATCCGCGACTACTACGCGGTGGGCACCGGCCAGTGGCGGCCGCTGCCTTATGTGGTCAACGTGTTGACCCACAGCCGCGAACGCTACCGGCGTAGCCTGCGCTATTACGCCGATTACCCCGAGCTGCAGGTGGGCGGACCGACCTACCATTGGGTGCGGGAGAGCATCCGCGCCGGCCGGCAGATTATCGCGCAGGCCGGGGAGATAACAACGCCGCTGTTGCTTTTGCAAGCCGGTGAGGAACGGGTGGTTGACAACCGTTCGCACCAGGCTTTTTGTCAGGCTCTGTCAGACGCGGGGCGCCCTTGCGAAGGGGGGCTTCCGTGGGTTATCAACGGCGCACGCCATGAGATCCTGTTCGAGCGGGACGCGATGCGCGCCGAAGCACTGAACGCAATCCTGCGCTTCTTTGCTCAACACTTAGGTGGCGCGCTGCCGCCGACAACTCCATCAGAGGTTAGAACATAACGCTATGTATCACGTCGTCGCTTCCGATTTAGATGGCACGCTGCTGTCTCCCGACCATACCCTGTCGCCGTACGCCAAAGAAACGCTGAAGTTGCTGACCCAGCGCGGCGTGCATTTCGTGTTCGCCACCGGCCGCCACCACATCGACGTGGCGCAGATCCGCGACAGTCTGGAGATCAGCGCCTTTATGATCACCTCCAACGGCGCGCGGGTGCACAACACCGCCGGCGAGCTGATCTTCAGCCACAACCTGGACGAGGATATCGCCCGCGATCTGTACGGCATGCTGCACGACGATCCGGAGATAACCACCAACGTCTACCGTAACGATGACTGGTTCATCAACCGCGAAAGCCCGGAGCAGGAAGAGTTCTTCCAGGAGTCGGTATTCAAATATCAGCTGTTTGAGCCGGGCCTGCTGGAAACCGACGGCGTCTGCAAGGTTTACTTTACCTGTGAAGATCATGAGCGGTTGCTGCAGGTGGAAGACGCCATCAACGCGCGCTGGGGCGATCGGGTCAACGTCAGCTTCTCGTTCCCGACCTGTCTGGAAGTGATGGCGGGCGGCGTGTCGAAAGGGCATGCGCTGGAAGAAGTGGCCAAGATCATCGGCTATACGCTGCAAGAGTGCATCGCCTTCGGCGACGGTATGAACGATCTGGAGATGCTGTCGATGGCCGGCAAGGGCTGCATCATGCGCGACGCGCATCAGCGCCTGAAGGATATGCTGCCGGAGCTGGAAGTGATCGGCTCCAATGTCGATAACGCGGTGCCGCACTACCTGCGCAAGATGTTCCTCTGAAATAACCAGGCCGTTTCTCTGAAATAACAAGGGCGCCTTGCGGCGCCCTTGGCATTACTTGTGCTGGCCCTGCTTCTGCAGGAACTGCACGCCCTTGTCCGGGAAGTCGGTGAACACGCCGTCGACGCCGGCCTGGTTGTAAATCACGTCATACAGCTGGTTTACGTCGGTCACGTACTTCGGCAGCGCATCGGCGCGGATGGTGAACGGATGCACCGCCAGCTTGCTGGCATGCGCTTCTTTCACCATGTCGGTCAGCACGATGTGGCCCGGCTTGGATTGATCCGCCACCACCAGCATGTGGTAGTCCGGCCCGATGCCGTCGGCATACTGAGCGATTTTCTTCATCGCGCCCGGTTTGAACATCCAGTCATAGTCGTATTCCACCCACTTGCCGTCGGCTTTCTGCTCGTAGGTTTCCTGCCAGTCGTTGTAGGCGATCAGCTGAACCAGCTTCAGATCCATGCCCAGCTTCGGCTCCAGCTCGTTCTTGATGCGTTTGAGTTCGTTGGCGTCGAAGCACTGCAGGTAGACGTTGTCGTTCTTGCCGGTGTAACCGTACTGCTTGAGCACCGCCAGCACTTTGCTGGAGATGTCTTTGCCTTCCTGCTTGTGGAACCAAGGCGCTTTGATTTCAGGATAGATGCCGATGTTTTTGCCGGTCGAATGGTTCAGACCCTGTACGAATTCGATCTCTTCCTGGAAGGTGTGGACGCGGAAGTCGGATTTGCCCATCGGGAAGCGGCCAGGGTAGCCCTGTACCTTCTTGCCGTTTTCGATGTCAAAGCCTTCGGTGAACTTCAGCGATTTGATCTCCGCCAGCGTAAAGTCGATGGCGTAATAACGGCCGTCTTTGCGTGCGCGGTTCGGGAAACGTTCGGCGACGTCGGTGACGCGATCGAGGTAATGGTCGTGCAGCACCACCAGCTCGTTGTCCTTGGTCATCACCAGATCTTGTTCGAGGTAATCGGCGCCCTGCGCGTAGGCCATTGCCTTCGCCGGCAGAGTGTGTTCCGGCAGGTAGCCGCTGGCGCCGCGGTGGGCGATCACCACTTTGTCCGCCGCCTGGGCGGCGCTGACCATTGAGGTGGCGAGAATGATCCCTGTCAGCAGGGCTTTGACTTGAGTCCGCATTCCGTTTTCTCCGTGTTGTTGGGGGCAGGGTAGTAAAAAGGCCGCAGGGCGGCCTTTAAATCATGCAAAAGTCGTGTGACGGTTAGCCGCGCTTGCCGGCAGCGATTTCCGCGTGGTGTTTCTTCTCGTTCAGCATGGTCAGCAGCAGCAGGATAACCGCCAGCACGCCGCCGCCGATCATCACCATGAAGCCGCCGTCCCAACCGAAGAAGTCTACGGTGTAACCGACGATGGCGCTGGCCGCAACCGAGCCGCCCAGGTAGCCGAACAGGCCGGTGAAGCCCGCGGCGGTGCCGGCGGCTTTCTTCGGCGCCAGCTCCAGCGCGTGCAGGCCGATCAGCATCACCGGGCCGTAGATCAGGAAGCCGATGACCAGCATACAGATCATGTCCACGGTCGGGTTACCGGCCGGGTTCATCCAGAACACCACGGTGGCGATGGTCACCAGCGTCATGAAGAACACGCCGGTGGCGCCGCGGTTGCCTTTGAACACTTTGTCCGACATCCAGCCGCACAGCAGGGTGCCCGGGATACCGGCGTATTCATACAGGAAGTAGGCCCAGGAAGACTTGTCCAGCGCGAAGTGCTTCACTTCTTTCAGGTAGGTCGGTGACCAGTCCAGAATGCCGTAACGCAGCAGGTAGACGAACACGTTGGCGACCGCGATGTACCACAACAGCTTGTTCGGCAGGATGTACTGCATGAAGATCTGCTTGGCGGTCAGCTCTTCTTCGTCTTTTTCGCTGTAGTCGTCCGGGTAGTCGTTTTTGTACTCTTCAATCGGCGGCAGGCCGCAGGATTGCGGGGTATCGCGCATCAGGGCGAAGGCGATCAGGGCCACCAGGATGGCGCCGAAGGCCGGCATGTACAGCGCCGCGTGCCAGTCGTTGAACCAGGCCATGCCCAGCAGGAACAGCAGCGGCGGCAGGCCGCCACCCACGTTGTGGGCGCAGTTCCAGATGGAGACGATGCCGCCGCGTTCTTTCTGCGACCACCAGTGCACCATGGTGCGGCCGCACGGCGGCCAACCCATGCCCTGGAACCAGCCGCACAGGAACAGCAGAACGAACATCACCGCGATGCTGGAAGTTGCCCACGGTACGAAGCCCATGAACAACATCACCGCCGCCGCCAGGATCAGGCCGGCAGGCAGGAATACTCGCGGGTTGGAACGGTCGGAAACCGAACCCATGATGAATTTGGAGAAGCCGTAGGCGATAGAGATGCCCGACAGCGCGAAGCCGAGGTCGCCGCGGCTGAAGCCTTGTTCGATCAGGTAAGGCATGGCCAGGGTGAAGTTCTTACGCACCAGATAGTAGGCGGCGTAACCGAAGAAGATCCCCAGGAAAATTTGCCAGCGCAGCTTACGGTAGAGCGGATCTACCTTATCGCTCGGCACACGGGCGATGTGTGCGGCTGGCTTAAAAATACTCAACATGAGCGCCTCCGATGGCTTTATCTGTTATCACATCAATATGACCTTTTACGTTCATTTGATGATTGAGCGGATATCGAATGTGGTGTTTTTGTGTTCCATAACGAGCGCCATTGTCATCAAATACGCCTGGTGTCGCTGTGACGAATGGCGCAATTGTTACACTTTCATGAAACCACGGCGGATTTTGAGCGATTCGTTAACGTTATGAAATAGAAAAACGTCCAAAAATCGTGATTATGATCACATTGATGGTTTTTTGTGGTCATTTTTATTTCGTTTTATGTTCGTTATTGTTCCTTATCAAACAAAGACCCCAATAACCGTGGCTCAATAGGCTCATAACTACCGATCCTGAGGGAGCGACATGAGCAGCTATTTTGACGGCGGCGAAACGGATGTGATCATCATCGGCGGCGGCGCCACCGGCGCAGGCATTGCCCGCGACTGTGCGCGGCGCGGCCTGCGATGCATTTTGCTGGAGCGCCACGACATCGCTACCGGCGCCACCGGCCGCAACCACGGTTTATTGCACAGCGGCGCGCGCTATGCGGTGACCGACGGCGAGTCGGCGCGCGAGTGCATCGAAGAGAACCGCATCCTGAAACGCATCGCGCATCACTGTATCGAGCGCACCGACGGGCTGTTCATCACCTTGCCGCAAGACTCGCTGGACTATCAGCAGCAGTTTATCGCGGCCTGTCGCCAGGCCGACATCGACGCCGAAGCGATCGACCCGCAGCTGGCGCTGCGGTTGGAGCCGGCGGCTAACCCGGCGCTGATCGGCGCGGTGCGCGTACCGGACGGCACCGTCGATCCCTTCCGGCTGACCGCCGCCAACATGTTGGACGCGCGCGAGCACGGTGCGCAGATCCTGACCTACCACCAGGTGGTGGGATTGTTGCGCAGCGGCGATCGGGTAACGGGCGTGCGCGTTTACGACCATCAGAATCAGCGGCGCTATGAACTGCACGCGTCTGTGGTGGTCAACGCCGCCGGTATCTGGGGCCAGCAGATTGCCGAATATGCCGATTTACGCATTCGCATGTTCCCGGCCAAGGGAGCGCTGCTGATCCTCGGCCATCGCATCAACAACATGGTGATCAACCGCTGCCGCAAACCGGCGGACGCCGATATCCTGGTGCCGGGCGACACCATCTCGCTGATCGGCACCACCTCGACTCATATCGACTACGACCAAATTGACAACATGCTGGTGACCCCGCAGGAGGTGGACATTCTGATCCGCGAGGGGGCGCTGTTGGCGCCCACCCTGGCGCAGACCCGCATTCTGCGCGCCTATGCCGGGGTGCGGCCGCTGGTCGCCAGCGACGACGATCCCAGCGGGCGCAACGTCAGCCGCGGCATCGTGCTGCTCGATCACGCCGCCCGCGACGGGCTGGAAGGGTTTATCACCATCACCGGCGGCAAGCTGATGACCTACCGCCTGATGGCGGAGTGGGCCACCGACAAGGTGTGCGAAAAGCTTGGCGTAAACCGTCCGTGCACCACCGCGCAGGACGCGTTGCCGGGATCTCGCCAGTCGGCGGAGGAAACGGTGCGCAGCGTGGTTTCACTGCCCGCCAGTATTCGCGGCTCAGCAATTTACCGCCACGGCGATCGCGCCAGCCAGGTGCCGGCGGCCGATCGGCTCGACACCAGCCTGGTGTGCGAATGCGAGGCGGTGACCGCCGGGGAAGTGCGCTATGCGGTCAATTCGCTGACCGTCAATAACCTGGTGGATCTGCGCCGCCGCACCCGCGTCGGCATGGGTACCTGCCAAGGCGAACTCTGCGCCTGCCGCGCCGCCGGGCTGCTGACGCGCTTTAACGTCAGCACGCCGCAGCAATCTATCGCGCAGCTGTCGCAGTTCCTCAACGAACGGTGGAAAGGCGTACGGCCGATCGCCTGGGGCGATGCGTTGCGCGAGAGCGAATTTACCAGTTGGGTTTACCAGGGGTTATGCGGGCTTGAGGCCCAGGCCGACAAGGAGCAGGAGGCGGATGATGCGATTTGACGTCGTGGTGATTGGCGGTGGCCTGGCGGGCCTGAGCTGCGCCATTGCCGTGGCCGAACAGGGCAAACGCTGCGCGGTGGTCAGTTCCGGCCAGAGCGCGCTCTACTTCTCCTCCGGCTCGCTCGATCTGTTGGCGAGATTGCCGGACGGCACGCCGGTCGAGATGCCGCTGGCGGCGTTACCGCAGCTGGCGCAGCAGGCGCCGCAGCATCCGTATGCCCTGATCGGGCCCGGTCGGGTGGCGGCGCTGTCCGCTGCCGCACAGCGGCTGCTGGAGCGCTGCGGGTTGAACCTGCAGGGCGAGGGTACCAATAACCATCTGCGCATTACGCCGCTGGGCACGCGCCGCGCCACCTGGCTCAGCCCGCAGGCGATCCCGACGCTGCCGCTGACCGGCCAACTGCCGTGGCGGCGCATCGCGGTGATCGGCATCGAGGGGTTCCTCGACTTCCAGCCGCAGATGGCCGCCGACTCTCTGAGCCGGGAGCTCGGTGTGCAGACGGACGTGGCCTATCTGCACATGCCGGCGTTGGACAGATTGCGCAATAACCCCAGCGAGTTCCGCGCGGTGAACATCGCCCGGGTACTGGATTTGATGGAAAGCCTGCCGCCGATGGCCGAGGAGCTGCGGCGGCTGGCGGGCGAGGCCGACGCGCTCTTCCTGCCGGCCTGTCTGGGCCTGGAAGACGATACGTCGCTGGTGGTGCTGCAGGATGCGGTCGGCAAACCGATCCGGCTGCTGCCGACGCTGCCGCCTTCGGTGCCCGGCATGCGTTTGCATCAGGCGCTGCGGCGGCGTTTTCAGCAGCTGGGCGGCATTTTCATGCCCGGCGACAGCGTGCTGCGCGCCGAGTGCGAAGCCGGCCGCGTCACCGGCCTATATACCCGCAACCACGGCGATATTCCGCTGCGGGCGCAGCAGGTGGTGCTGGCCAGCGGCAGCTTCTTCAGCAATGGGCTGGTGGCGGATTTTGACGGGGTACGCGAGCCGATCTTCGGGCTGGACGTGCACAGCCGCGCCGATCGCGCCGACTGGAGCCAGCGCGAGCTGTTTGCACCGCAGCCTTATCTGCAGTTTGGCGTGCGCACCGACGGCAGGCTGCGGGCGATGAAACAGGGAATGCCGTTCGACAATCTGTATGCCATCGGCGCGGTCGCCGGCGGCTACGATCCGCTGCAGCAGGGCTGCGGCGCCGGCGTGTCATTGATCGGTGCGCTGCACGTCGCGCAGCAGATCGCCGCGGAGGAGTGCGTATGAGCCTGCATCAGGATCACAGCTTTGAAAGCTGCATCAAATGTACCGTCTGTACCACCTACTGCCCGGTCGCCAAAGTGAACCCGCTCTATCCGGGGCCGAAACAGGCGGGGCCGGACGGCGAGCGGCTGCGGCTGAAAGACCCGGCGCTGTACGACGAAGCGCTGAAATACTGCACCAACTGCAAACGTTGTGAAGTGGCCTGCCCGTCCGACGTCAAAATCGGCGACATTATTCAACGCGCCCGCGCCGACTTCGCCCAGAGCAAGCCGACGCTGCGCGATGCCATCCTCAGCCACACCGACATCATGGGCTCGCTGTCGACGCCGTTCGCGCCGATCGTCAACGCCGCCACCGGGTTGAAACCGGTGCGCAAGCTGCTGGACAAGGCGCTGAAGATCGATCACCGTCGTGAGCTGCCGAAATATTCCTTCGGCACCTTCCGCCGCTGGTACCGGCAACAGGCGCAGGCGCAGCAGCGTTACGCCGAGCAGGTGGCATTCTTCCACGGTTGCTTCGTCAACTATAACCACCCGCAGCTGGGCAAGGATTTGGTCCGGGTGTTCAACGCGCTGGATATCGGCGTGCAGCTGCTGAAACGCGAGAAATGCTGCGGCGTGCCGCTGATCGCCAACGGGTTTATCGAGCAGGCTAAAAAGCAGGCCAGGGTCAATGCCGAATCGCTGCATGAAACGGTGCTGGAGCGCGGCATTCCGGTGGTGGCGACCTCATCGAGCTGCACCTTCACCCTGCGTGACGAATACCCTCATCTGCTGGACGTAGACACCACTGCGGTGCGCGATCGGGTGGAGCTGGCGACGCGCTATCTCTATCGCCTGATCAATCAGGGGCGCAGCCTACCGCTCAAGCGCACGCCGCTGCGGGTGGCTTATCACACGCCTTGCCATATGGAGAAGATGGGCTGGACCGCCTACACCCTGGAGCTGCTGCGGCAGATACCGGGGCTGGAGCTGGTGGTGCTGGATTCGCAGTGCTGCGGCATCGCCGGCACCTACGGGTTCAAATCGGAGAACTACGCCACGTCGCAAGGCATCGGCGCGCCGCTGTTCCGGCAGATAGAAGAGAGCGGGGTGGATCTGGTGGTGACCGACTGCGAAACCTGCAAATGGCAGATAGAAATGTCCACCAGCAAGCGCTGCGAACATCCGATCACCCTGCTGGCGCAGGCGCTGGTATAAAAACGAAAGGGCCGGCAAACCGGCCCTCTGTGGGATTACTGCTTCAGCTTCAGGGTGGAGATGATGCCTTCGGCTTCGGTCTGCGCCTGCTGCTGATTGTCCGCCGGCAGCGTCACCTGAATGGTCAGCATGTTGTTGTTCAGCGAGCCGATCAGGACGGAAGAATAAGCCTTTTCACCGCCGCTGGTGATGATACTGTCCAACTGACGCAGCGGCACGCCGTTGACGTCGAGCGCCTTGTTGGTGATCACCTGCAGGTTGGCGTCACGCGCGCGCTGGGTATTCTCCAGGCGTTTGGCCAGAGTCTCCAGGCTGTCGGCGGTCTTGTCGCCCAAGATGACGATCACCGCGCGCTGGCCGGTGCTGTCTGCGTAAACATGCATGTTGTTGGCCTGGTTGCCCAGCTTGCCGCTCTGATCCGCCATGCCGACCGGCAGGGTGAACGCCAGTTTACCGTCCAGCAGGCTCACCTGCTGCCCGGCCGGCGCGCTGGCTGCCGCGCCGTCTGGCGCTGCCTTGGTGTCTTTGGTGTTGCCGTCGCAGGCCGCGAGGCCAAGCGCCAGCAGGCTGATACCCATCAATTTCGCTACTTTACGCATCAGGCTTCCTTCTTCCTTTCCGGTAGGGATTTACTGTCGTATCGCAACCTATTCCAGGTTGAAATGCAAGGCAGATGTTGTCACAAGTTTTTTTCCAGTAATAGCCGATAATCAGCCACTTCGCCTTTCTTTTCCAGTTGAACAATCTGATAGTGGTGGGTGAGCAGCATCGTCAGCATGGCGCGGAACCGGTTACGGGTTTTGACCGTCAGTTGGCGATAGCCCTGCGCCCGAGCCCAGCGTTCCTGTTCGGCCAACAAGGCCTGCGCCACGCCGTGGCGACGGAATGCCGGCAGCACGCCACCCAGCCAGCTGTAAAACACCGTTTCCTGCCGTTGATAACCGAGTTTGAAACCGGCCGGCTGCCCGTCTATCTCGGCGATCAACAGGCTGGCGGGGGCGGTGCCGATGCGCTGCTGCAGATCGGCCAGGCTATGCAGGCCGCCGAATTCGGGGATGCGTTGATAAAGGCGGTGGATTTCTTCGAGCGTGGCGGTGCGGACGATTGGGGTCATGAGCGGCCTCCAAGGATAAGGCCGCCCAGAATAGCATGGCTCAGCTCGGCTGCAGGCTGCCGCTGCGCGCCGCGATGCGTTTGAGCAGCATGTTCAGCAACACGCCGTACATCGGCAAGAAGAACAGCAGGCAGATCATCACCTTGAAGCTGTAATCCACCAGCGCAATCTCCACCCAGTTGTTGGCCATGAAGGGATCGCTGCTCTTGTAGAAGGCGATGAAGAAGAACGCCAGCGTATCGCTGATGTTGCCGAGGAACATCGCCGCCGCCGGCGCCACCCACCAGGCGCTGCGTTGGCGCAGACGGTTAAAGACGTGTACGTCGAGGATCTGGCCGAGCACATAGGCCATAAAGCTGGCCACGGCGATGCGCGCCACGAACAGGTTAAAACTGCTCAGCGCCGCGAAGCCCTGCCATTCTCCCTGATAGGTGACGGTGGAGATCACATAAGAGATGAACAGCGCCGGCACCATCACCGCCAGGATAATACGTCGCGCCAGCGGCGCGCCGAAGATGCGCACGGTCAGATCGGTCGCCAGGAAGATAAACGGGAAGGTAAAGGCGCCCCAGGTGGTATGGAAGCCTAAAACGGTGATCGGCAGCTGCACCAGGTAGTTGCTGGAGGTAATGATGGCGATATGAAACAGCGAAAGCCAGACCAACGCCGTGAAGCGCTGCTGTGCGGTAAACGAATACATGTTGTAGCCTTTTTAGCAGTGGGGTGAGGGAACCCAGTGTGTCTTGTCAAAACAGCAAAAAACGCTGCGCGGCGGCATGATACGCGTTTGCGCAACCAATGCAATGGTTAAATTTAACGCAAACGTTAACGCATCTTGCGCAGAAAAACTACCGGCGTAAACTAGGCGCTAATGAGATGCGGCGAGCGTTCGCCGATCGTTTTGAACGAGAAAAATTGCATGACTGACTTATTTGCCCAGGCAGACCAGACGCTCGACGCGCTGGGGCTGCGTTGCCCAGAACCGGTGATGATGGTGCGTAAAACCGTGCGCCATATGGACAACGGCGAAACGCTGCTGATTATTGCCGACGATCCGGCTACCACCCGCGATATCCCGGGGTTCTGCCGCTTTATGGAGCATACGCTGGTGGCGCAGGAGACCGAGCAGGCGCCATACCGTTATCTGCTGCGTAAAGGCGTATAACGGCGGCGCGGCCGAGTTAAAAGTTCCTTCCCCCAAATGACAACGGGCGCGGTATGCCGCGCCCGTGTTTGTTTCAGAGCTTAGCTGCGCTTTCTCAACAGCCGCAGCGCGTTGGCGGTGACCAGCGCGGTGGCGCCGGAGTCGGCCAGCACCGCCAGCCACAGCCCGGTTAACCCCAGCAGGCTGGTGATCAGGAAGACCCCTTTCAACCCCAGCGCGATGGTGATGTTTTGCCGGATATTGGCGTGGGTGGCGCGCGAGATGCGGATCATTTCCGCGATGCCCACCAGTCGGTTGTGGGTCAGGGCGGCGTCGGCGGTCTCCAGCGCCACGTCGGTGCCGCTGCCCATGGCGATGCCGATGTTGGAGGCCTTCATCGCCGGGGCGTCGTTGATGCCGTCGCCGATCATCGCCGTCGGGCGCAGTTCGCTCAGTTCGGTGACCGCGCTGACCTTATCTTCCGGCAACAGACCGGCACGATAGTCGAGGCCCAGCTCGCCGGCAATCGCCGCGGCGGCGCGCGGGTTGTCCCCGGTCAGCATCACGCCGCGAATACCCAGCGCGTTCAGTTCGGCTATCGCCTGTTTGGCGTCGCTGCGTAGCGTATCACGCAGCGCCAGCAAGCCGATGGGCGCGCCGTCTTCCAGCACCACCACCGCCGTTTTACCGGCGTTTTCCAGCTTGTCTACCTGGCTCTGCCATTGTGTGGCGAGCAGGCCCGGCGCTAGCTTGCCCGGCGCACTGATCAGCACGGTCTTGCCGTCCACGATCCCTTCCACACCGACGCCGGCCAGCGCGCGGCGCGCCTGCGCCAGCGGCAGCTCAGCCCCGCTTGCGGCGGCGCGGTTGATGATCGCTTGCGCCAGCGGGTGATGTGAACCGGCCTCTACCGCGGCGGCAAGCTGCAACAGCCGTTGTTCGGTCAGCGCGCCGATGGGCAGCACGTCGGTGACCGTCGGCTTGCCTTCGGTCAGGGTGCCGGTTTTATCGAAGGCGATGGTTTGAATCTGGCCCAGTTGCTCCAGCGCCGCACCGCCTTTAATCAGCGCGCCGCGCCGCGTGGCGGCCGCCAGCCCGGATGTGATGGCCGCCGGCGTCGAGATCACCAGCGCGCATGGACAGCCGATCAGCAGCAGCGTCAGGCCGCGATAAATCCAGGTCTCCCACGGCTGCGAGAACAGCAGCGGCGGTACCAGGATCACCGCGACGGCCAGCAGCATAATGGCCGGGGTGTAATAGCGGCTGAAGCGATCGAGGAAGCGTTCGATCGGCGCGCGGCGTTCTTCGGCCTCTTCAATCAGCTGCAAAATGCGGTCGATGGCATTTTTGCCGGGCTCGGAAATCACCTTCATCTGTGCCGCCTGATCGACGGACAGGCTGCCGGCGGCCACTTTTTCCCCTTGTTGACGCTCGACCGGCACCGATTCGCCGGTCAGGGCGCTTTCGTCAAAGCTGGCGAACGGATTGAGCAGCTCGGCGTCGGCCGGCAGGCGCCCGCCGGGCGCGATTTCAATCACATCGCCAGGGCGCAGGCTGGCGACCGGCACGCGTTTGCGTTCCGTGCCTTGCAGCAGCAGCGCATCTTCCGGCACCAGCTCCATCAGCGCCTTCACCCCGCGCCGCGCACGGTTGGCGGCGTAGGATTCCAGCAGCTCGCCGACCATAAACAGCAGCAGCACCATCGCCGCCTCGGCGGTGGCGCCAATAAACAGCGCGCCGATGGCCGCCACGCTCATCAGTGTTTCGATGGCGAACGGCGTGCCGGAGCGAATCAGACGCAGCGCCTTGACGGCGACCGGCGCCAACCCGACCAGCGTGGTGGCGATAAAGGCGATGCGACCCAGCTCCGGGTTAATCCGATCCAGCACCCAGCTGACCACCATCAGGGTGGTTAACAACAGCAGCGGCGCAAATTCGCCGAAGCGCGAGGCTTTTGGCGCGGCATCTTTGGCGGTCTGAGTGCCGAGCAGGGTAAAACCGGCCTGGGCGACCGCGTCCTGGATCCGCAGGCTGAGATCGGACTGTGCGTCGACCACCAGTTTTTCAGTGGCGAACAATACGCGTGCGCTGTCAACGCCGGGGAGCGCGGTGACGGCATTTTCGATTTTCTTGGCGCAGCTGGGGCAGTCCATACCGGTGACTTTCCAGCTGAAACGTTGGCTGCCGGAAGGGGGAGCGGCGGCCAGCCTGTCGCTTTCCTCGTCCGGATCGTCGGGCGCGGTGGCGCAGCAGCCGCTATCGCCATGATCGTGATGATGGTGGGCGTGTTCGGCCTGTACGGCTGCGCTTTTCGGCTCACTGCTGCAGCCATGCTGCGTTTTGCTGTGGCTGTGGTTGCAGCCGCACCCGCCTTCGGCGTGGTGATGTTCCTGATGATTATGGTTTTGCTGATTGTGCATAACGTCCCCCTTCGGGCTGTTAAACGGGTTTGCTCAGCTGACTCTACACCCTGGAGTCCACTCCAGAGTCAAGCGCCGGATGAGAATTATTGCTAACGGCGTTCGGGCGTAGAAAAGGGGGGATTCATTCAATAATGAATAATGCGAATTTAAATATATCGGCTTTTCTTATCCCCTATTTGGGCGAAAAGGCTCGCTACCGTTAGTTTAAATAAGAAAATAATATTCCTATAGAAACTAAAAAATCGCCCGACCTAATAATAAAGAGTTATTAATCTATAACGCTTTAGCAAAATTTACCTTTTCCCCTAAGTAAAGCCAGCATGATTCGCTTGAGTCTGCAGGCCGCGTTGCTATTGAAGTTTGGTGCCAACTTATCCTCATCAAGTTTCGTTTGCTTTGTAAAGAAGCCTAAAAAGCAGCATAACAAACTTTCGTTGCGATAATAAATGGTTGATTATTTTATGTGCAGTTTTACGGTCCTGCCTATAATTGGAATCGATTACCATTTTTAATGGTGATCTTATTTGCTGATATATATGCATTAATTCTACCTAACACACTGCCGGTAACGGCGCATAAGCCCCTTCCAGCAAGCTTGAGGTTCATTAACCGTGGCTTACGGGGAGGTTATGTCTATCTGTCTGATTGATATCAATCAGGTAATGAGTGGAATCGAACCAATGCAATCTACTAAAAAGGCAATTGAAATTACTGAATCCAGCCTCGCGGCCGCGACAACCGGTTACGATGCTGTAGACGACCTGCTGCATTATCATGAGCGGGGTAACGGGATTCAGATTAATGGCAAGGATTCATTTTCTAACGAGCAAGCTGGGCTGTTTATTACCCGCGAGAACCAAACCTGGAACGGTTACAAGGTATTTGGCCAGCCGATCAAATTAACCTTCTCCTTCCCGGATTATAAGTTCTCTTCCACTAACGTCGCCGGCGACACCGGGCTGAGCAAGTTCAGCGCGGAACAGCAGCAGCAGGCTAAGCTGTCGCTGCAGTCCTGGGCCGACGTCGCCAATATCACCTTCACCGAAGTGGCGGCCGGACAAAAGGCCAATATCACCTTCGGCAACTACAGCCAGGATCGCCCCGGCCACTATGATTACGGCACCCAGGCCTACGCCTTCCTGCCGAACACCATTTGGCAGGGCCAGGATCTGGGGGGCCAGACCTGGTACAACGTCAATCAGTCCAACGTCAAGCATCCGGCGACCGAAGACTACGGCCGCCAGACGTTCACCCATGAAATTGGCCATGCACTGGGTCTGAGCCATCCGGGCGATTACAACGCCGGTGAAGGCAACCCGACCTACCGCGACGTCACTTACGCGGAAGATACTCGTCAGTTCAGCCTGATGAGCTACTGGAGTGAAACCAATACCGGTGGCGACAACGGCGGTCATTACGCCGCGGCTCCGCTGCTGGATGACATTGCCGCCATTCAGCACCTGTATGGCGCCAACCTGTCGACCCGCACCGGCGACACCGTGTACGGCTTTAACTCCAACACTGGTCGTGACTTCCTCAGCACCACCAGCAACTCGCAAAAAGTGATCTTTGCGGCCTGGGATGCGGGCGGCAACGATACCTTCGACTTCTCCGGTTACACCGCTAACCAACGCATCAACCTGAACGAGAAGTCGTTCTCCGACGTGGGCGGCCTGAAGGGCAACGTGTCGATTGCCGCCGGGGTGACCATTGAGAACGCCATTGGCGGTTCCGGCAACGACGTGATCGTCGGCAACGCGGCCAATAACGTGCTGAAAGGCGGCGCGGGTAACGACGTACTGTTCGGCGGCGGCGGGGCGGATGAGCTGTGGGGCGGTGCCGGTAAAGACATCTTCGTGTTCTCTGCCGCCAGCGATTCCGCACCGGGCGCTTCAGACTGGATCCGCGACTTCCAGAAAGGGATCGACAAGATTGATCTGTCGTTCTTCAACAAAGAGGCGCAGAGCAGCGACTTCATTCACTTCGTCGATCACTTCAGCGGCGCGGCCGGTGAAGCGCTGCTGAGCTACAACGCGTCCAACAACGTGACCGATTTGTCGGTGAACATCGGGGGTCATCAGGCGCCGGACTTCCTGGTGAAAATCGTCGGTCAGGTAGACGTCGCCACTGACTTTATCGTGTAACGCAGCAACGGAGCGCCCGGCGCAGTCTCGGCCGGGCGTGATGTGGGAGCCGGTATGAAAGGTACTTTAACGCGCGCCGCCCTGGCGGCGGGAGGCATGATGGTGACGAGTGCGGTGATGGCCGGCAGTCTGGCGCTGCCGACCGCGCAGTCGCTGGCGGGGCAATGGCAGGTAGCCGACAGCGAAAGGCAATGCCAAATCGAGTTTCTGGCCAATGAACAAAGCGAGACCAACGGCTACCAGCTGGTGGATCGGCAGCGTTGTCTGCAAAGCGTATTTGCGGCCGAGGTGGTGGGCTGGCGCCCGGCGCCGGACGGCATCGCCCTGCTGCAGGCGGATGGCAGCACGCTGGCGTTCTTCTCGCGCGACGGCGATCTGTACCGCAATCAGCTGGGTGCGGGTGATGCCCTGACGTTGAAAGCGCTGGCTTGATGAAGAAACGGGTTCGGCGCGCCGAACCCGCGGCAGGTCTCTACAGGTAGAGCGAACGCACGATCAGGAAGTGGCCGGAAAAGTAACAGAAAGCCACGATGGCGTCCGCCGCGCGGAAGGTGAAGCGGTAACGGTTGAGCAGCCAAACCACGTTGGCCAGCAGCAGCAGCGAGGTGCCGGCCAGCAGCGAGAAGCCGAAATCGGTGCTGCGCAGGAAATATTGCTCGCCTGCCAGCCAGACCATCAGCAGCGTCATCGCCACGTAGGTGACGATTGGCCAGCGCATCTCTTCCAGCCGGGTCCAAAGGGTGGCTAGCAGCAATGCGCCGATCGCCAGCAGCGCCAGCGGCAGCGGCCAGAACAGACTGAACGTCATCTGGCTGGCGAAACTCAGGGTGTACAGCAAGTGGGACAGGAAAAAGGCGCCGATGGCGTACAGCACCCGCTCGCGCGGCAGCAGGAGCAGCGCATCGCCGATCAGCGTCGCCAGCAGGCCGAGTACGATCAGATAACCCGCCGCGCTGAGCACCGGCGCCTGCCAGGCAAGCAGCAACAGCAGCAACAGCGTGACGGGTTTGAACACCCAACGCTGCCAGCGCGGCCCGCGGTAAGAGGCGTCGACGAACAGCCAACCGGAAAAGAATACGGCAAGGAACGGCCAACTCATTGATGTCATCCTTATGTAGGAGGGAGCCGCAACCACCGGCTCCAAACTGTCACCCATGTCACTTCTTATTTCAGTGTAGGTAGCCTGCCGACGATCGACAATGCTTTCTTGAGAATGCTATGTTTACGCCGATTTGGCCGTGAAGGAAATGGGAAACCGATGAGTAAGCCACCGTTATTTTTTGTCGCCGTCATTGCGTTGATCGCCGTGCTGGCCACGCAACGCTACTTCAAACAGCGCCAGCAGGAGACGGAAAACGATCGTGCGCCGATGCGCAGTCTGCAGGTGACGGTGAGCGACAAGCGGAGCTTCCCGGTCGCCAAGACCCGTGCGCCGCAGCGCGAGCCGTTGGTCAACGAGCCGATGTATTACGAGGTGGTGTTCAGCCCGAACCAGGGCGGTGAAGACATTACGCTGCGGCTGAAGCAATGGCAGTACAACCCGATAGAAAAAGGCGCGCACGGCACGTTAAACATGCAGGGCACGCGCTTCGTCTCGTTCACCGTTCAGCTGTAGCGGTCACTTTTTCTTGATGGGCGGCTGTTTCTTTTGCCAGGCCAGCAGCTCAAACACGCCAAAGATAAAGATCTTGGCCTCTTGCCAGTAGCTGATCGGCTGATCCTTCGGCTGGGTGGATTTCAACAGCACCAGCTGCAGGCCGTGCATCACCACCATAAAAAACAGCGCCACGTCGATGAAATACTTCAGCGGCTTGGGAAACGGATGGAACAGGTTAGAGAGCAGGAAGCCCCATACGCACAGCATCAGCAGGCGGCCCAGATTAATCAGCATGGTCGGTTTTCTCTTTCGAACGAAGATAAAGGCGATAAGCCACCTGACCGGCGACCTTCTCCCGGTGCAACTGCCAGCTGGCAGGCACGTCCGCCGCGGCGCTTTCCGCCTCGGCTTCTACATAGATCCACGCCTCGTCGGCCAGCCAGCCACGCTGCTCCAGCAACAAGACGGTCTCCGCCAGCAGGCCTTTGCGAAACGGCGGATCGAGGAACACCACGTCGAACGGTTGACCGTCGCCCGCCAGCCAGCCCAGCGCGTTGGTGTTGATAACCACCCCTTTGCCCTGCAGCAGCGCCAGATTTTTTTCCAGTTGCTGAGCCACCGGCCGTTCGAATTCCAGCAGCGTGGCGCTGCCGGCATAGCGCGATAGCGCTTCCAGCCCTAATGCGCCACTGCCGGCGAAGCAGTCCAGGCAGCGCGCGCCCTGAATCACCGGCGCCAGCCAGTTGAACAGGGTTTCGCGTACCCGATCGGTGGTGGGGCGCAGCCCCGGGCTGTTCGGCACCGGGAGCTTACGGCCGCGCCATTGGCCGCCGATGATGCGGATCTGTCCGGCAGCGGCCTGGGGCGGTTTTTTGGCCGCCGCCCGTGGCGAGAGTCTTGTCATAAGCGTTGTTTGATTTCTTTTGCGGCGCGGGGCCGCAGAGGTTAACGAAAAGTTGTCCCTATTCTACCGGTGACGGGCGTCGGGGGGAACGGTAAAACGTTGTTGTCTGATTTCACACCGGAAAGCATGCCGGATGCGTGTTGCTGCGCGAGGGAAAGTGATAGACTCGGCGGATTATTGTCAGCATATATCCTTCAGGTATGTAGGGTAAGCGAGCCTTCGGTACGGAGTAGAGTCATAACATGGCAAAAGATAAGAAACGTGGGTTTTTCTCCTGGCTGGGCTTTGGCCAGAAGGAAAAGGAAGAAGAGCAACAGCAACCTGAGCAGCCGGTAGAGCAGGCGGAACCTCAGGCCGCGGAGACGCCGGCTGAACCGGCCGCCGTCAAGCTGGATGACAAGCTCCCCGCCCAGGAATCTGAACCTGCCGCCTCCGTCGACACCCCGGGGGAGTGGGATAACGGTCAGGCCGGCGAGCAAATCGCGGAAAACCTGCCGGCGGCGGCTGAACATCCGGCGGCGCCGCAAGCGTTGGCTGAAGAGATCGTCAGCGTCACCGAGCAAGTGGTGGCGCAGCAGCAACCGGTGGTTGAACCTGAGCCGGTCGTCGAACCTGAGCCGGTCGTCGAGCCTGAGCCGGTCGTCGAACCTGAGCCGGTGGTTGAGCCTGAGCCGGTGGTTGAGTCCGAGCCGGTCGTCGAACCTGAGCCGGTGGTCGAGCCTGAGCCGGTGGTTGAACCCGAGCCGGTGGTCGAACCTGAGCCGGTCGTTGAACCCGAGCCAGTGGTTGAGCCCGAGCCGGTGGTTGAACCCGAGCCAATCGTCGAACCTGAGCCGGTCGTTGAACCCGAGCCAATCGTCGAACCTGAACCGGAGCCGGAAGAAGCGCCGCTTGAACCTGTGGTGCCGGCCGCTGCGCAAGAGCAGGAACGCCCGACCAAAGAAGGCTTCTTCGCTCGCCTGAAACGCAGCCTGCTGAAGACCAAGCAAAACCTCGGTTCCGGCTTTATGGGGCTGTTCCGCGGTAAAAAGATCGACGACGACCTGTTCGACGAGCTGGAAGAACAGCTACTGATCGCCGACGTCGGCGTGGAGACCACGCGCAAGATCATCACCTCCCTGACTCAGCACGCCAGCCGCAAGCAGCTGAAAGACGCTGAAGCGCTGTACGGCAAGCTGAAGGAGGAAATGTCCGAAATTCTGGCCAAGGTCGATCAGCCGCTGGATGTGAGCGGGAAAACCCCGTATGTCATCCTGATGGTCGGCGTGAACGGCGTGGGTAAAACCACCACCATCGGCAAGCTGGCGCGTCAGTTCCAGGCGGAAGGCAAGTCGGTGATGCTGGCGGCGGGGGATACCTTCCGCGCCGCCGCGGTGGAGCAGCTGCAGGTGTGGGGCGAACGCAACCGCATTCCGGTGGTGGCGCAGCATACCGGCGCGGATTCCGCTTCGGTGATCTTCGATGCGGTGCAGGCCGCCAAGGCGCGCGGCATCGATGTGTTGATCGCCGATACCGCCGGCCGTCTGCAGAATAAATCGCACCTGATGGAAGAGCTGAAGAAGATCGTCCGCGTCATGAAAAAACTGGACGACCAGGCCCCCCATGAGGTTATGCTGACGCTCGATGCCAGCACCGGCCAGAATGCGGTCAGTCAGGCGAAATTATTTAATGAGGCCGTGGGCTTAACCGGCATCACGCTGACTAAACTGGACGGTACCGCCAAGGGCGGGGTGATCTTCGCCATCGCCGATCAGTTCGGTATCCCGATCCGCTATATCGGCGTCGGGGAAGGCATCGAAGATTTGCGGCCGTTTAAGGCTGACGATTTTATTGAGGCACTTTTTGCCCGAGAGGATTAATACGGATGATTCGCTTTGAACAGGTCAGTAAAGCTTATCTGGGCGGACGGCAAGCGCTGCAGGGGGTTGATTTCCATCTGCGCCCGGCGGAAATGGCGTTTCTGACCGGCCATTCCGGCGCGGGGAAAAGTACCCTGCTGAAACTGATTTGCGGTATCGAACGGCCCAGCGCCGGCCACATCTGGTTTGGCGGGCACGACATCAGCCGTTTGAAAAACCGCGAGGTGCCGTTCCTGCGTCGGCAGATCGGCATGATCTTCCAGGATCACCACCTGCTGCTGGATCGCACGGTGTATGACAACGTGGCGATGCCGCTGATCATCGCCGGCGCCAGCACCGAAGATATCCGCCGCCGCGTTTCCGCCGCGTTGGACAAAGTCGGTTTGCTGGATAAAGCGAAAAACTTCCCGATTCAGCTGTCCGGCGGTGAGCAGCAGCGCGTGGGCATCGCCCGCGCGGTGGTGAACAAGCCGGCGGTGCTGCTGGCGGATGAACCGACCGGTAACCTGGATGATGCGCTGTCGGAAGGCATTCTGCGCCTGTTTGAAGAATTCAACCGCGTCGGCGTGACCGTACTGATGGCGACGCACGACACCGGGCTTATCGCCCGTCGCAATTACCGCATCCTGACGCTGAGCCAGGGCCGCATGCAGGGGGGCGCTCACCATGGCCAATAACGCAAAAACCGCCAAGAGCAAGGCGCTGCGCGGCGGCTGGCGCGAACAGTGGCGTTATGCCTGGATGAACGCCATCAAAGACATGCTGCGCCAGCCGTTGGCGACGCTGCTGACGGTGATGGTGATCGCCATTTCCCTGA
This sequence comes from Serratia sp. CY47444, assembly GCF_052168635.1. Taxonomy (NCBI): domain Bacteria; kingdom Pseudomonadati; phylum Pseudomonadota; class Gammaproteobacteria; order Enterobacterales; family Yersiniaceae; genus Serratia; species Serratia sp. CY47444. The sequence goes on along the minus strand of NZ_JBJNMH010000013.1, from coordinate 48,156 downwards.
CGCTGCCGAGCGTGTGCTACATCGTGTGGAAAAACGTCAGCACCGCGGCCAGCCAGTGGTACCCGACGCCGCAACTGACGGTCTACCTGGATAAATCGCTCGATGACGACGCGGCGCTGAAAGTGCTCGACGCCATCAAGGCGGAAGCCGGCGTGGAGAAGGTGAACTACCTGTCGCGTGAAGAAGCGCGCGGCGAGTTCCGTAACTGGTCGGGCTTTGGCGGCGCGCTGGACATGCTGGAAGAGAACCCGTTGCCGGCGGTGGCGATCGTCACGCCGAAGATGAGCTTCCAGAGTTCGGACACCCTCAACACCCTGCGCGATCGCGTAGCGGCGGTGCAGGGCGTGGAAGAAGTGCGTATGGATGACAGCTGGTTTGCCCGCCTGGCGGCGCTGACCGGGCTGGCGGGCCAGATCGCGGCGATCATCGGCGTGCTGATGATCGTGGCAGTGTTCCTGGTGATCGGCAACAGCGTGCGTCTGAGCATCTTCAGCCGTCGCGACACCATCAACGTGATGAAGCTGATCGGCGCCACCGACGGCTTTATTCTGCGGCCGTTCCTCAACGGCGGGGCGATGCTGGGCTTTGCCGGTGCGCTGCTGTCGCTGGTGCTCTCCGGCGCGCTGGTGTGGCAGCTGGAGTCGGTGGTCGTCGGGGTCGCCAAGGTATTCGGCACCACCTTCACCCTGCACGGGCTGGGCTGGGATGAGGCGCTGTTGCTGCTGATCATCTCCGCGATGATCGGCTGGATCGCCGCCTGGCTGGCGACGGTGCAACATTTACGCCGATTTACACCACAGTAAGATTTTTTTGGTATACTCTTCTCCTGCTGCTTTTGATCGCGTTGCGGGAGAAGAGTGACCTCAAGCGAAGTCAGCACCACCCCTCTCTTCTTAGCGCACAAATTCCCTATCGGCCTTCACCCTCGTCACGTATTGTCAGCGACAATGCTTGCAAAAAAGGGTGAACTTTTAGGGCGGAGTACGGTCAAAAATTGCAGCAAATGTTAAGGTGCCCGGCGTGTGGAACCGCTTTTGCTTCAGCAACTGCCGTAGAATCAATCATTTCCCCGCTGTAATAATCACCTGCATGATTTTGTATTCTCATAGAGAGGGTTTGAATGACCAAAGAAATGCAAACTTTAGCCTTAGTACCCCAAGGTAGCTTGGAAGCCTATATCCGGGCAGCCAACGCCTATCCGATGCTGACGGCAGAGGAAGAGCGGGAGCTGGCTGAACGGCTGCATTATCAGGGCGATCTGGATGCCGCTAAGCAGCTCATCCTGTCTCACCTGCGCTTTGTCGCTCATATTGCCCGCAACTATTCAGGCTATGGTCTGCCGCAGGCGGATCTGATTCAGGAAGGCAATATCGGCCTGATGAAAGCCGTTCGCCGCTTCAACCCTGAAGTCGGCGTGCGTCTGGTTTCCTTTGCGGTGCATTGGATTAAGGCGGAAATCCACGAGTACGTATTGCGCAACTGGCGCATCGTGAAAGTGGCGACCACCAAAGCGCAGCGCAAGCTGTTCTTTAACCTGCGCAAAACCAAACAGCGTTTGGGCTGGTTCAACCAGGACGAAGTGGAACTGGTGGCCCGCGAGCTGGGCGTAACCAGCAAAGACGTGCGCGAGATGGAATCTCGCATGGCGGCGCAGGACATGACGTTCGATCCGACTCCGGACGACGAGGCCCGCGATGGCCAGTCGATGGCGCCGGTGCTGTACCTGCAGGACAAAAGCTCGGACTTCGCCGAAGGCATCGAGGAAGATAACTGGGAAAGCAACGCCGCAGACAAACTGGCCTATGCGCTGGAAGGTCTGGACGAGCGCAGCCAGCATATCATCCGCGCCCGTTGGCTGGATGATGACAACAAATCGACGCTGCAGGAGCTGGCCGATCAGTACGGCGTTTCCGCCGAACGCGTGCGTCAGCTGGAAAAGAACGCCATGAAGAAACTCAAAATGGCGATCGAAGCCTGAGTCGATGCGAGATTCGATAAAAAAAGCCCGGCAAGCCGGGCTTTTTAGTGCCTGAAATTCGGCGTTATGGCGCCACGGCGGTGAAGTCCGGCGCCGGGCAGTCGTAGCCGAATTTCGCCGCCCACGGATAACGGGTGCCGGTGTTGATATAGCGCTGATAAAGCGCACGGCCGGATTTGGCATCACGCTTGATAACCCAGCTGGCAGCGTTACACAACACGGCGGCATAGGCCTGGCTCTTCGGCGGCAGCAGATCGGCCGCCTGTTGCGCCAGCCCCACCGCCTGCCAGCGATAGTGCAGGAAACGGTTGTCTTCCTCCGGTAGCGCCGCCTTGGCGCGCGCCGCTTCTGCGCTGTCGATCCAGCTTTTATGCTTCAGCTCGCGAGTATCGAACGCATCCCCCAGATAGGAATAGCCGGCGCCATAGATGGCGTAATCCGGCGTCATCTCATACCCGGTAAACTCCAGCCCCTGGGCGCGCAGCAGGTTGGCGGCGCGATAGTAAGCCTGCGCGCGCGTCAGCGGCGCGGCGGATTTGTCCTTGGCGGCCTTCAGTTCGTCGGCGAACTGCTGCGCCGCTTGCCGGTAGTTGGGGATATCGAAATAGGCCAGCGCTTCCGGCGCTCGTCCGGCGCGCATCAGCCGCCGCGCCAGCAGTTCGCGCAGCTGCACTTCCGGCGTGATCTGCTGGCCGCCGTAGTCGTCCGGATTAACCGGCTTGAGCGGCGTCGTCGGCGCCGGGGCGTGCTTATCGACAAAGCCTTTCAACTCATCGACGGTCAGCACCCGTTCCGCCACGTCGGCTACGTCGGCCCAGTAGAGCGCTTTGCCGCGATACAGCAGGTCCATCGCCTGCAGATAGTCGCCTCGGTTCAGCGCCAGGATGGCCTGTTCGCCGGCCACCCGGCACTCGGGCACGATGGTTTCCGCGACGAAGTCGGCGTTGCGCTGTTCACCCCAGCTTTCGTCGGCGGGGAACGCGCTTGCCGCCTTGGCGTAGGCGGCGGTGGCGGCTTTCACGTCGCCGTCGCGCAGCGCCATTTTGGCGCGCAGCCACCACGCCAGGCCGCTGTCGCCGGCGTTTTTCAGCAGGCTGGCCGCCATTGGGTACTGCCCCGAACGGTAAGCCAGCGCCGCCAACCGATCGCTGCCGGCGAAGCCGCTTTTCACTGAGCCGTCCAGCAGCGTCAGGATCTGGTTGATGATTTGCGCGGAGCGGCCGTTGCCGTCGGTATCCGCCATTTGCAGGTTGCCGCTGCGGGCGAACAGTTCAATGGTCACCAACTGCTGGATCAACGGATCGCCGATAATCTGTTTCAGCGTGTCCAAATGGTCGGGGTTGACCAGGAAGCTGGAGACGTACTGCAGCGACTGCCCGCCGCTCGGATCGCCCTGCGCCGCCTGTTGCGCATAGAGGTGGGCGGCGGGGGCGACGTCACCCAGCCACAGGTGGATGCGCGCCTGCTGCCCAAGGCTGCTCAGCGCCAGCTGATCGGGATCGGCTGCGCCGTTTTTCACCCGGTCGATCACCTGCTGGAATGCCGTCAGCGCCTGTTCAAGCGCGGCTTTTGGCGGGTGCTCGGCGATGGGGGCCGCTTCACCGGATTCGTTCACCGGCGTCCCGTGGTCAGCCATCAGGACGCGGCCAAGCGAATACTGCGCCCGCAGTCCCCAGTCGCCCTGCTCGGCGGCCGGTAGCTTCAGCACCTGCTGGAAATAGTCTGCGGCGCGCGGATCGTGGCTGGCGAAAGCCACGGCGCCCAGTTGATAGAGACGCGCGGCGTTGGACAACCCCTGCGTATTGACGGCGTCAGCCTCTTCAACCGTTTTGGCGGCGCGCATTTTGCCGATCGCTATCGTTTCCGGCGATTGCGGCATCGGTTTCGGCGGCATCGGCGGTGGCGGGGCTTGCCAGTGCGGCAACTGTTTATCCATCGGCACCAGCCGGCCGGCTTCGAAGGCGAAATTGCCCTCCGGCATATACAGCAGGGTGCCGTTGCGATCGATCAGCAGCCGGTTAGGAAAATCCGGGCCGCAGGCATAGCCGCCCAGCGGCAGTGCGGCGCCGATCAGCATGGCCAGCGGAAGAAGGCGGCGGGTGTTCCGTGCCGCGCGCGAATCAAGGTGTGACAAGGGTGCCTCCTGGCGTCAGTTGTTGGCAGCGCAGCCAGCCCAACGGCCGGGATTGCCCGGCGCGCAGTTGGTCGCTGCTGATGCGAATAAAGCGTTGCTGTTGCGGTGCGGATTCCAGCCGGTAGTGGCCGACCGCGTCCGCCGCCAGGCAGTCGTCGGCGCGGATGACCACCTCTTGCGGCAGCGGGGCATCTACCGGCCCGTTGTTATGAATTATCAGGTCATACAGCCCGTTTTGCTGTGGCTGAGGCCTAAATTTTACCTGCCAGTCGACGTTCAGCGGCCGGCGCTCGATCACCGCTCGCAGCGTGGCGAGCGACCAGGCGCGCCGATCGTCCGTCAGCGGCAAGCGGAACCAGAGAATGCCGCGTAGCCGGGGCGGCGTTTGCTGCGCCAGCGTCTGCAGAAAATCGGCGATCTGCTGCGGCGCGACCGTCAGCTCACGGCCGTTGCCCGCCACGCGCAGCGAGGATTCGCTCTCCACCTGCGCGCCTTGCGCATCAAAACCCAACAACGCCATGCCGTAGGCCGGCAGCGCGACGCGAAACGGCTTCGGTGTGACGGCAGCGTACTGCCGCACCCAGCGCAGCGCCAGCGGGCCGTCAAACAGCCCCTGCTGCGGCGAGAGCACCGCGTGCACCTGCAGGACGGAACTGTCGGCCTGTTGCAGTACGCCGAGCAGGTTGGATGAGCCGATCCAGGCCGGCAGGGCGGTGATGCCTAGTTGCAAAGCGGCGGGCAGCCGTTGGCGCAGCCGCTGCAGAAAGCGTTGGTAGTCCGGTAGGCGGGCGGTGGCGGCATCATGATCGATCTCGACGCCGGTGACGGGCAGCCCGGCCGCCTGCCAGCGCTGGGTGAGCGCCAGCAGGCGCTGGATAATGGCCTCTTGATCCAGCTGCGGCAGCTGGCCGTCGAGGCGGGCCACCAGCCAGAGTGGGCGGCCGTCCTGCTTCAGCAGGCTGAGATCGGCCGGGATTTCCCGCCAGCCTTCACGCGGATGCACCTGCAGCGCCAGCACCCGCAGCTTGGTGAACAGATCGCGGCTGCTCGCCAGCGCATCGGCGTGCTGCGGCGTCCAAACTCGCTGCCAGACATAAACCTGCTGATCCCAGCCTGAGGCCAGGCGCTGCGCCTGCTGGCGCCCGGCGAACCAGGCCGCCAACCCCAGCGCAATCAAGACCAGCGCCGCCAGCCGGCGCTTCATTTTTGCCAGAGATCGCCTTGCGGTGCGAAGCCGCAGGCGCGCATGAAGTTATCGACTTCCCCACGTTCACGCGGCGCCAGGCCGGCGGTCGACAGCTGCCAGTGGGCGACCTGCGGCAGCTGACGCTGTGCATCCTGCACCAGATAAAGACCGACGCCGCGGCGGCGCGTCACTTCGCGTACCAGCAGATCCTGTAGTTCGGCGCGGTCGTCCTGCAGCGCAATTTTCACCGCACCCAGCAGACGCTCGTTGAAGCGGGCGGCAAACAGCGCCTTGCCGTCGCTCAGCCAGCCTTGCCACTGTTCCGGCTGCTGGTGCGGCCAAATTTTACCGAGGTCGATGAGATCTTGCGGGGACAGCGCGGTCAGGCGCTCGATGGTCAGTTTCATGCAGAATTTCCGCGCAGCTAAATGATGTCGACAGTGTAATAGATCTTGTGCAGAGCGTTGTGTAAGTTTTTCTGTACGATTACTGTGCAATATGTTTTTTGCACGGGGCATTTTCCGAGTAAATAGTTAGTAAACGGATTGTTAACCAGCACAACGCACTACGCCTAAAGGTAAAGAGCGCAGATTTAATTCGAATTTTATCCTGTTTACACCGCTTGTTTCTGTCAGATGAAGTTGATTTGCAGAAGAAAATTCCTGTTTAATGGCATGAAAAATAAAGTCTTATTAGAAAATAATGCCGACAAAACGCCTAAATCATTATTACTTATAACAAAAGCGGTCAATAACGATCGGGCGCAGGCAAACACAACAGGTACGTTCACAACGACAGATGGGGATTTGCGGATGAAATTAACAACAGGTAAGGCACTGCTGGCGGGTTGTATTGCGATGGCCATGAGCCAGGCGGCCATGGCGAAAGACATCAAGGTGGCGATCGTCGGGGCAATGTCCGGCCCGGTCGCGCAGTATGGCGACATGGAGTTTACCGGCGCGCGCCAGGCGATTGCCGACATTAACGCCAAGGGCGGCATCAAGGGCGACAAGCTGGTCGGCGTGGAATACGACGACGCCTGCGACCCGAAACAGGCGGTTGCGGTCGCCAACAAGGTGATCAACGACGGCATTCGCTACGTGATCGGCCACCTGTGCTCCTCGTCCACCCAGCCGGCGTCCGATATCTATGAAGACGAAGGCGTGATCATGATTACCCCGGCGGCCACCAACGCCGATCTGACCACCCGCGGCTACAAGATGATCCTGCGCACCACCGGCCTGGATTCGGATCAGGGCCCGACCGCCGCCAAATACATCCTCAGCGACATCAAGCCGAAGCGCATCGCCGTGGTGCACGACAAGCAGCAATACGGCGAAGGCCTGGCGCGCTCGGTGCGCGACAGCCTGAAAAAACAGGGCACCGAAGTGGCGATGTTCGAAGGCATCACCGCCGGCGACAAAGACTTCTCCACCCTGGTGGCGCGCCTGAAGAAAGAAAATATCGACTTCGTGTACTTCGGCGGTTACTACCCGGAAATGGGGCAGATCCTGCGTCAGGCCAAGCAGGCCGGGTTGACCACTCGCTTCATGGGGCCGGAAGGCGTGGGCAACTCCTCGCTGTCCAACATCGCCGGCGCCGCCTCGGAAGGCATGCTGGTGACGCTGCCGAAACGCTACGATCAGGTGCCTGCCAACCAGCCGATCGTCGATGCGCTGAAAGCCAAGAAGCTGGATCCGACTGGCCCGTTCGTCTGGACCACCTATGCTGCGCTGCAGTCGCTGACCACCGGCATGGAGCGCAGCGGCAGCCAGGAGCCGGCGGACATCGTCAAGGATCTGAAAACCGGCAAGCCGGTGGAGACCGTGATGGGGCCGCTGACCTGGGATGACAAGGGCGATCTGAAAGGCTTCGAGTTCGGCGTGTTCGAATGGCATGCCAACGGCACGTCCACACCGATCAAATAAGCCATAATGATTAGGGTGGGGCGCAGCCCGCTGCGCCCGGCGGGTCGGCTTGCCGGCCCCGTCTCCCTTTACCCGCCGGTTCTGCGCCGGCGGGTTTCGCAGCCAAGGGTTCAGAGTATGTCAGAGCAACTCCTCTATTTTCTGCAGCAGATGTTCAACGGCTTAACGTTGGGCAGCACCTATGCATTGATCGCCATCGGTTACACCATGGTTTACGGCATCATCGGCATGATCAACTTCGCCCACGGCGAGGTGTACATGATCGGCAGCTATGTCTCCTTTATCGTTATCGCCGCCCTGATGATGCTCGGCATCGACGTCGGTTGGCTGCTGATCGGCGCCGCGTTCCTGGTCTCGATCGTTATCGCCAGCGCCTACGGCTGGAGCATCGAACGGGTGGCCTACAAGCCGGTGCGCAACTCCAAGCGCCTGATTGCGCTGATCTCGGCCATCGGCATGTCGATATTCCTGCAAAACTACGTCAGCCTGACGCAGGGCTCACGCGATCTGGCGCTGCCTAGCCTAGTGACCGGCCAGTGGGTGCTGGGAGAAAGCAACGGCTTCGCCGCCACCATCAGCACCATGCAGCTGACCATCTGGCTCGTGACCTTCCTGGCGATGCTGGCGCTGACGCTGTTTATCCGCTATTCACGCATGGGCCGCGCCTGCCGCGCCTGTGCGGAAGATCTGAAGATGGCCAGCCTGCTGGGCATCAACACCGACCGGGTGATCTCGCTGACCTTCGTTATCGGTGCGGTGATGGCGGCGGTGGCCGGGGTGTTGCTCGGCCAGTTCTACGGCGTCATCAACCCTTACATCGGGTTTATGGCCGGTATGAAAGCCTTCACCGCCGCGGTTCTGGGCGGCATCGGCAGCATTCCCGGTGCGATGATTGGCGGCCTGGTACTGGGCGTGGCGGAAGCGCTGACCTCTGCCTACCTGAGCACCGAATACAAAGACGTGGTGTCGTTCGCGCTGCTGATCGTGGTGCTGCTGATCATGCCGACCGGCATCCTCGGGCGTCCGGAGGTTGAGAAAGTATGAAACTCAATCTGCTCAATGCGCTGATCGCCACGGCGGTGCTGTTCGTGATGGCGTCGTTCCTGATGGGCATGCAGCTCAGCCTGGACGGCACCAAGCTGGTGGTGCACGGCGCGGCGGAAGTGCGCTGGATGTGGATCGGCATCGGCTGCGTCATCGTCTTTTTCTTCCAGCTGTTGCGCCCGCTGCTGCAACAGGGATTGAAAAAAGTCTCCGGCCCGGCGTTCGTGCTGCCGAGCTTCGACGGCACCACGCCGCGGCAAAAGCTGCTGGCGGCTTTGCTCATCGTCGCGGCGGTCGCCTGGCCGTTCCTGGTCTCGCGCGGCACGGTGGATATCGCCACCCTGACGCTGATCTACGTGATGCTGGGCCTCGGCCTCAACGTGGTAGTGGGCTTGTCCGGTCTGCTGGTGCTCGGCTACGGCGGTTTCTACGCCATCGGCGCCTACACCTACGCGCTGCTGAATCACTATTACGGCCTCGGCTTCTGGGAGAGCCTGCCGCTGGCGGGTATCGTCACCGCCGCCTTCGGCTTCCTGCTCGGTTTCCCGGTGCTGCGGCTGCGCGGCGATTATCTGGCGATCGTGACGCTCGGCTTCGGTGAGATCGTGCGCATCCTGCTGCTGAACAATACCGAGATCACCGGCGGGCCGAACGGCATCAGCCAGATCCCGAAACCGACCTTCTTCGGCCTGGAGTTCAACCGCAGCCTGCGCGACGGCGGCTGGGATACCTTCCATAACTTCTTCGGCCTGAAATACGATCCGAGCGATCGCATCGTATTCCTGTACCTGGTGGCGCTGCTGCTGGTGGTGCTGACGCTGTTCGTCATCAACCGCCTGCTGCGCATGCCGCTCGGGCGCGCCTGGGAAGCGCTGCGCGAAGACGAGATCGCCTGCCGCTCGTTGGGCCTCAGCCCGACGCGCATCAAGCTGACCGCCTTTACCATCAGCGCCGCTTTCGCCGGGTTTGCCGGCACGCTGTTTGCCGCGCGCCAGGGGTTCGTCAGCCCGGAATCCTTCACCTTCGTCGAGTCGGCCTTCGTGTTGGCGATCGTCGTACTGGGGGGCATGGGCTCGCAGTTCGCGGTCATTCTGGCGGCAATCCTGCTGGTGGTGTCGCGCGAGCTGATGCGCGATCTGAATGAGTACAGCATGTTGCTGCTGGGTGCGCTGATGGTGCTGATGATGATTTGGCGGCCGCAGGGGCTGTTGCCGATGAAACGGCCGCAGTTGAAGCTGCAGGCGGCGGACATTCACGCGGGCAAGGGGGAACAGGCATGAGCGTTCAACCTTTACTGCAGGTAGAGGGCCTGTCGATGCGTTTCGGCGGGCTACTGGCGGTCAACAATGTGGCGCTGACGCTGAACGAAGGCGAAATCGTGTCGCTGATCGGCCCCAACGGCGCCGGTAAGACCACGGTGTTCAACTGCCTGACCGGTTTTTACCGCCCGACCGGCGGCACCATCAAATTGCGCGATCGCCACCTGGAAGGGTTGGCGGGGCAGGCCATCGCCCGCATGGGCGTGGTGCGCACCTTCCAGCATGTGCGGCTGTTCCGTGAAATGACGGTGATTGAGAACCTGCTGGTGGCGCAGCATCAGCACCTGAAAAGCGGCGTGTTCGCCGGGCTGCTGAAAACTCCGGCCTTCCGCCGCGCCGAAGCTGAGGCGCTGGCGCGTGCGGCGGAGTGGCTGGAGCGCGTCGGCCTGCTGGAGATGGCCAACCGTTCGGCGGGCAACCTGGCCTACGGGCAGCAGCGGCGGCTGGAGATCGCCCGCTGCATGGTGACCCGGCCGGAGCTGCTGATGCTGGACGAACCGGCCGCCGGCCTCAACCCGAAAGAGACCGACGAGCTGGATCACCTGATCGTCGAGCTGCGCGATCGGCATAAGGTCTCGGTGTTGCTGATCGAGCACGACATGAAGCTGGTGATGGGCATTTCCGACCGCATTTACGTGGTGAATCAGGGCACGCCGCTGGCGCAGGGCACACCGGCGGAGATCCGCAACAACCCGGACGTGATCCGGGCTTATTTGGGCGAAGAATAATATGTTGTCATTCAATCAGGTATCCGCCCATTACGGCAAAATTCAGGCGCTGCATCAGGTCAGTCTCACGATAAGTCAGGGCGAAATTGTGACGTTAATCGGCGCCAACGGCGCCGGTAAAACCACGCTGCTCGGCACCTTGTGCGGCGAACCGCGCGCCAGCGAAGGCAGCATCGTCTTTCAGGACCAGGACATCACCCAGTGGCAAACCTCGCGCATCATGCGCGAAGCGGTGGCGATCGTGCCGGAAGGGCGGCGCGTCTTCTCGCGCATGACGGTGGAAGAAAACCTGGCAATGGGCGGCTTCTTCGCCGATCGCCAACAGTATCAACAGCGCATTGAACGGGTGTTCACGCTGTTCCCGCGCCTGCTGGAGCGTCGAAGCCAGCGCGCCGGCACCATGTCTGGCGGCGAACAGCAGATGTTGGCCATCGGCCGCGCGCTGATGAGTCAGCCGAAGCTGCTGCTGCTCGACGAGCCCTCGCTGGGGCTGGCGCCGATCATTATCCAGCAGATTTTCGACATCATTCAGCAACTGCGGGAAGAGGGCATGACCATCTTCCTGGTGGAGCAAAACGCCAATCAGGCGCTGAAATTGGCGGACCGCGGTTATGTGCTGGAAAACGGCCGCGTGGTGTTGGAAGATACGGGGGCTGCATTGTTAGCCAACGAAGCAGTGAGGTCGGCGTATCTGGGCGGTTAATCCGCCCCCCTACGAATTAAAATAATCAGGTACGAGAAGAAGAAATGAAGACAGAAGGGTTACTCGCGCAGCGCATCGTTAACGTAAAAAGTTCGGCCATCCGTGAATTGCTTAAGCACAGCAAGATGGAACACGTCATTTCGCTGGCGGGCGGCATCCCCTCTGATGCGCTGTTCGATTTCGAAGGATTGAGCATCGCCACCCAGCAGGCGATCACCGAACAGCCGAAAAGCGCATTCCAGTATGGCCTGACCGAGGGCAGCCCGCTGCTGCGTGAGCGCATTTGCGCGCTGTGCGCCGAGCGCGGCGTCACCGCTGGCGCGGAAGAGGTAATGGTCACCGCCGGCTCACAGCAGGCACTGGATTTGGTGATGCGCGCCATCGTCAATCCCGGCGACGTGTTCGTGGTGGAGCGCCCGACCTACCTGGCGGCGCTGCAAACGCTGGAGCTGGCGGAGGCCAACATCATGTCGGTCTCGTCCGACAGCGACGGCATGGTGGTGGAAGAGCTGGCCGAGCTGCTGAAAACCCAGCGCATCAAGGGCGTGTACGTGGTGCCGAACTTCGGCAACCCCAGCGGCATCACCCTCAGCGCCGCGCGCCGTGAACTGCTGGTGAAGCTGGCTGCTGAACATAACTTCCTGATCATCGAAGACGATCCGTACGGCGAATTGCGTTTCACCGAAGAGCGCCACCCGACGCTGCATCAGGTGTCACAGCAGGTGCTGGGCAACACTGACCACATCATCTATACCTCGACCTTCTCCAAGATCCTGGCGCCGGGCCTGCGCTTGGGCTGGGCGATCCTGCCGCCGTTCCTGCTGCACAAAGTGGCGATCATCAAACAGGCGGCGGATCTGCACGCCAGCGCGTTGTCGCAGAGCATCGTCGAATGCTATCTCGGCCTGGATCGCCTGCCGGCGCAGATCGACAAGATCCGCGCCGCTTACAAGCAAAAGGGCGAGATCCTGGCAGGTTTCGTGGAGCAGGAGCTGGGCGACTACATCACCTTCGATAAGCCGAAGGGCGGCATGTTCCTGTGGGCGCGCTTCCGCCAGCCGTTCAACGCCACCGAATGGCTGAACACGACCTTGCAGCAGGGTGTGGTGTTCGTGCCGGGGGAATACTTCTTCTCCGACAACCCGGATCGTTCAACCTTCCGCCTGTCGTTCGCCACCGCCACCGAGCAGCAGATGCAAGAAGCGGTGGCGCGCCTGCGCCGTTCGCTGTAATCCTCGCGGCGGCGGAGCCCATGCCCGCCGCCGACATCAAACCGCCATCTTCACTTCACCTTGCCGTCATGTGGCTGTCATATAACGGTTATTTTTCTGTCATCCGCGCATGGCATGTTAGCTTCCGAACAAAAAACTGATTCTTTTCGCTCACGCGCTTTTACACCAGCTTTTTCAGGAGTTAGGCATGCTCACCTACGCTATTCGCAAAACCACGCTGTGCGTCGCGTTGACCCTGGCGGTCAGCACTCAGGCGCTGGCGGCGACAGAAATCCCGTTCTGGCATTCAATGGAAGGTGAACTGGGTAAGGAAGTGGATTCCCTGGCGGATCGCTTCAATCAGTCGCACAGCGACGTCAAGATTGTGCCGGTTTATAAAGGCAACTACGAACAGAGCCTGGCGGCGGGCATCGCTGCTTACCGCTCCGGCAAGGCGCCGGCGATCCTGCAGGTTTACGAGGTGGGCACCGCCACCATGATGGCCAGCAAAGCCATCAAACCGGTCTATGAAGTGTTTAAAGAGGCCGGCATCAACTTCGACGAGTCGGTGTTCGTGCCGACGGTGGCCGGCTATTACACCGACAACAAGAGCGGACATCTGCTGTCGCAGCCGTTCAACAGCTCCACGCCGGTGCTGTACTACAACAAAGATGCCTTCAAAAAGGCCGGCCTAAACCCGGACCAGCCGCCGAAAACCTGGCAGGAGCTGGCGGCGGATACCGCCAAGCTGCGTGAGGCCGGCATGAAGTGCGGCTACGCCAGCGGCTGGCAGGGTTGGATCCAGCTGGAGAACTTCAGCGCCTGGCACGGCGTGCCGTTCGCCAGTGAAAACAACGGTTTCGGCGGCACCAACGCCAAGCTGGAGTTCAACAAGCCGCTGCAGGTCAAGCATATCGCGCTGCTGGAGGCGATGAACAAGAAGGGCGACTTTACCTACTTCGGCCGCAAAGACGAATCCACCGAGAAGTTCTATAACGGCGACTGCGCCATCACCACCGCCTCTTCCGGTTCGCTGGCGGACATCAAGCACTACGCCAAATTCAACTACGGCGTCGGCATGATGCCGTACGACGCCGACGCGAAAAACGCGCCGCAGAACGCCATCATCGGCGGGGCCAGTCTGTGGGTGATGAACGGCAAAGACGCCGCCACCTACAAGGGCGTGGCCGAGTTCTTGCAGTACCTGGCGCAGCCGGAAATCGCGGCCGAATGGCACCAGAAGACCGGCTATCTGCCGATCACCACCGCGGCTTACGATCTGACCAAGCAGCAGGGCTTCTACGACAAGAACCCGGGTGCCGACGTCGCCACTCGCCAGATGCTGAACAAGCCGCCGTTGCCGTTCACCAAGGGCCTGCGCCTGGGCAACATGCCACAGATCCGCAGCGTGGTGGATGAGGAGCTGGAAGGCGTGTGGACCGGCAAGAAAACGCCACAGCAGGCGTTGGACGCCGCCGTACAGCGCGGTGACGTGCTGCTGCGCCGCTTCGAAGCATCGACCAAGTAACCCTGCGTCGCGAGCCCGACAGACCGGGCTCGCATCTTCACGCCGATCCTTCCTTACCCGATCAATGGTTTAACTGCTATGTCATCTTCCCGTCCCGGTTTCGGCTGCAGCTGGTTGCCCTATGCGTTGGTGCTGCCGCAGCTGCTGATTACCGCCGTCTTCTTTTTATGGCCCGCCGGCGAAGCGCTGTGGTATTCGGTGCAGAGCCTCGATCCGTTCGGCCTCTCCAGCCAGTTTGTCGGGCTGGATAACTTTAAACAGCTGTTCCAGGATCCTTACTACCTCGACTCGTTCTACACCACGCTGATCTTCAGCTTCCTGGTGGCGGGCATCGGGCTGGCGGTTTCGCTGTTCTTCGCCGCGCTGGTGGACTACGTGCTGCGCGGCAGCCGCCTCTATCGCACGCTGATGATCCTGCCCTACGCGGTGGCGCCGGCGGTGGCGGCGGTATTGTGGATCTTTCTGTTCAACCCCGGCCTGGGGTTGATCACCCATTTCCTCAACGGGCTGGGCTATAACTGGAACCATGCGCAAAACAGCGGCCAGGCGATGTTCCTGGTGGTGCTGGCCTCGGTATGGCAGCAGATAAGCTATAACTTACTGTTTTTTCTCGCGGCGCTGCAGTCTATCCCGCGTTCGCTGGTGGAAGCGGCAGCCATCGATGGCGCCGGCCCGGTGCGGCGCTTCTTCCATCTGGTGCTGCCGCTGATCGCGCCGGTGAGCTTCTTCCTGCTGGTGGTCAATCTGGTGTACGCCTTCTTCGATACCTTCCCGGTGATCGACGCCGCCACCGGCGGCGGGCCGGTGCAGTCCACCACCACGTTGATCTACAAGATCTACCGCGAAGGCTTCGCCGGGCTGGATCTCTCCAGCTCCGCCGCACAGTCGGTGATCCTGATGCTGTTGGTGATCGGCCTGACGGTGATCCAGTTCCGCTTCGTTGAACGTAAGGTGCGCTATCAATGATTGAGAATCGACGCGGGCTGGACATCTTCAGCCATGTGATGCTGGTTATCGGCGTGCTGGTGGTGCTGTTCCCGCTGTACGTGGCCTTTGTCGCCGCCACGCTGGATGACAAACAGGTGTTTCAGGTGCCGATGACGCTGGTGCCCGGCGGCCACCTGTGGGAGAACATTCGCAATATCTGGCAGGGCGGCGTGGGCAACCTCAAGGTGCCGTTCTCGCTGCTGCTGCTCAACAGCGTGATCATGGCGTTGGCGATCACCTGCGGCAAAATCGCGGTGTCGGTACTGTCGGCTTACGCCATCGTGTATTTCCGTTTCCCGCTGCGCAGCCTGTTTTTCTGGCTGATTTTCCTCACCCTGATGTTGCCGGTGGAAGTGCGCATTTTCCCGACGGTGGAGGTGATCTCCAACCTCAACCTGCTGGACAGCTATACCGGCCTGACGCTGCCGCTGATGGCCTCGGCCACCGCTACCTTCCTGCTGCGCCAGTTCTTCATGACGCTGCCGGATGAGCTGCTGGAGGCGGCGCGCATCGACGGCGCCGGGCCGATGCGTTTCTTCTGGGACATCGTGCTGCCGTTGTCGAAAACCAATCTGGCGGCGCTGTTTGTCATCACCTTTATCTACGGCTGGAACCAATATCTGTGGCCGATCCTGATCACCAGCGACGCTTCGATGGGCACCGCGGTGGCGGGCATCAAGAGCATGATCTCCACCTCCGGCGCGCCGACCCAGTGGAACCAGGTGATGGCGGCGATGATTCTAACTTTATTGCCACCGCTGGCGGTGGTGCTTCTGATGCAGCGCTGGTTTGTGCGCGGTCTGGTTGATAGCGAGAAATAACGACGATGGCAGGATTAAAACTACAGGCGGTCACCAAGTCTTACGACGGTAAAACGCCGGTGATCAAACAGATCGACCTCGACGTGGCGGACGGTGAATTTATTGTGATGGTCGGCCCGTCCGGCTGCGGCAAATCTACGCTGCTGCGTATGGTGGCCGGGCTGGAGCGCACTACCAGCGGTGATATCTATATCGATACCCGGCGCGTGACCGATCTGGAGCCCAAGGATCGCGGCATCGCGATGGTGTTCCAGAACTACGCGCTCTATCCGCACATGAGCGTGTACGACAACATGGCCTACGGCCTCAAGATCCGCGGTTTCGGCAAAGATCATATCCGCCAGAGGGTGGAGGAGGCGGCGCGCATCCTGGAGCTGGAGCCGCTGCTCAAGCGCAAACCGCGCGAACTTTCCGGCGGCCAGCGCCAGCGCGTGGCGATGGGGCGCGCCATCGTGCGCGAACCGGCGGTATTCCTGTTCGATGAGCCGCTGTCCAACCTGGACGCCAAGCTGCGGGTGCAGATGCGCCTGGAGCTGCAACAGCTGCATCGTCGTCTGAAAACCACCAGCCTGTACGTGACCCACGATCAGGTGGAGGCGATGACGCTGGCGCAGCGGGTGATCGTAATGAACAAGGGCGTGGCGGAGCAGATCGGCACCCCGAGTGAAGTGTACCAACGGCCGGCTTCGCTGTTTGTCGCCGGCTTTATCGGATCGCCGGCGATGAACCTGCTGCCCGGCACCCTCAGTGCCGACGGCGGCCAGCTGCTGCTGGCGGACGGCATGACGCTGCCGTTGCCGGCGGCCAAGCCGCAGTGGGCGGGGCGGCCGTTGACGCTGGGTATTCGGCCGGAGCATATTCAATTGGTGGCGCAAGGCCAGGGCGTGCCGCTGCAGCTGCAGACGCTGGAACTGCTGGGAGCCGACAATCTGGCGCACGGCCAGTGGGGCGGTCACGGGGTGATCGCGCGGCTGTCGCATGAAACCTTGCCGACGGCGGGCAGTACGCTATATTTGCAGCTGCCTGCTCAGGCGCTGCACTTCTTTGACACCCACAGCGGATTACGGATGGATTGATGACAAGACCCTGGCCTTACCCTCATATTGTCGCCCACCGCGGCGGCGGTTCTCTGGCGCCGGAAAATACCCTGGCGGCGATCGACGTCGGCGCGCGCCACGGCCACAAGATGATCGAGTTCGACGCCAAGCTGGCGCAGGACGGGCAAATTTTCCTGCTGCACGACGACACGCTGGATCGCACCAGCAACGGTTGGGGCGTGGCGGGCGAGCTGCCGTGGGACAAACTGGTGCAGCTGGACGCCGGCAACTGGTACAGCTCGGCCTTCAAGGGCGAGCGGTTGCCGCTGCTGTCGGAGGTGGCGGAACGCTGCCGGGAACACGGCCTGATGGCCAATATCGAGATCAAACCGACCACCGGCAGCGACGATGAAACCGGCCGGGTGGTGGCGCTGGCGGCGCGGTTGCTGTGGCAAGGGCAGACCGATCCGCTGCTTTCTTCCTTCTCGGTAGAAGCGCTGGCGGCGGCGCAGCGCACCGTGCCGGATTTGCCGCGCGGCTTGCTGCTGGAGGCCTGGGACGACAACTGGCGCGAGCTGACCGAACGCTTGGACTGCGTCTCGCTGCATATCGACCACAAAGCGCTGACCGCCGAGCGGGTGAAAGCGTTGAAAGACGCCGGGCTGCGTATTTTGGTGTATACCGTCAACCAACCGGATCGCGCGCGCCTGCTGCTCGACTGGGGCGTTGACTGCATTTGCACCGACCGGATAGATTTGATTGGCCCGGCTTTTTAATCCGGCGCCGATGAATCCCGCGACGACAAGCCTTGCCGCCGCACCACCGGAAGGAATGCGATGCCTGGCTTTATCCTGTCACTGTGGCACCAGATCGTGCTGTCTTTACCGCTGTTCGTCCTGATCGCATTGGGTTATGGGCTGATTCGCTGGGGGAAATGGCCCTCCAGCATCACCGATGGCCTGACGCGCTTCGTGTTTTCCCTCGCCTTGCCCGCCATGCTGTTTCGCATGATGTGCGACTTCTCGCAGCGCCCGGCGGTCGACGCCCGGCTGCTGATCGCGTTCTTTGGCAGCTGCCTGATCGTATTTGTGCTTGGCCGCCTGGTCGCCCGGCACCTCTTCCGGTTGGATGGCGTCGCCGGATCGGTGTTTGCGTTAGGCGGTATTTTCTCCAATAACGTGATGCTCGGTTTACCTATCGCCAGCGTAATGCTGGGGCAGGCGGCGATCCCGTCGGTGGCGCTGGTGCTGGTGTTCAACGGCCTGATCCTGTGGACGCTGGTGACGGTGTCGATCGAATGGGCGCGCAACGGCTCGCCGACGTTGAGTGGTTTCGCTAAAACCGCGCGCAGCGTGCTGACCAACCCGCTGATCGTCGGCATTTTGTCCGGCACGCTGTTTAGCCTGACCGGCTTGCCGCTGCCGGACTTCGTCGATCGACCGGTCAGCATGCTCGGCCAGGTGGCGGCGCCGCTGTCGCTGGTGGTGCTTGGCATGGGGCTTGCCGAGTACCGCATCAGCGAAGGCTGGCAGCTGAGCAGCGCCATCTGCGTGCTGAAGTTGCTGGTGCAGCCGCTAGTGATTTGGCTGCTGGCCTGGATGATGGATCTGCCGCTGATGGAAACCCGCGTTGTTGTGCTACTTGGATCGATGGCGGTGGGGGTGAACGTCTACCTGATGTCGCGCCAGTTCAATACGCTCACCGGCCCGGCCGCCACCAGCCTGGTGATGTCTACCGTGCTGGCGGCGATCACCACGCCGCTGATCCTCACCGTTATGGGCGTGCGGGCATAGCCGGCATCGGCGCCTGCGGCACCGCCGGTGCGGTGCGGTTGAACGGATCGCGCGGCTGGTTGCCGTTAGGCAGCAACTGCCCGCCGTTCGGCGTGGTTTGCATCAGCTGTTGCCGCTGATTGTCGAACTGTCGCTGCTGCTGCAGGCGGCGTTGATCCATCTGCCGGTTGTTCAACAGGCGCTGTTGCTGCGCTTGCTGGTTGTTTTGGTTGAGTAACTGCTGCTGTGAGCGCAGGTCGGTTACGCCGTTGGCCGCCGCCGCCAACCCAGGCAGCAACAGCAGAGCGAACAGAATGTGAGACGTTTTCATGATGGTTACCTCGCCTTTTTATTAAGCCTAACCCAACGGTGAAATTTTGCCGGTAGTTTGTCTTTTGTTCAGATGTAAACTGCCTTTCATCCCCTTAGGCGTCCATCTTCCGTTACAATCGCCCTTTCGGTCTTTTTAGGGTGAACCCATCGTGCTGCTTTTGGTTATAACCACCATTCTGTGGGCATTTTCTTTCAGCCTGATTGGCGAGTACCTGGCGGGCCACGTCGACAGCGGATTCTCGGCGCTGGTGCGCATCGGGCTGGCGGCGCTGGTGTTTCTGCCGTTTCTGCGTTGGCGCAACATCAAACTCAAGGTGATCCTGCTGTATATGCTGGTGGGGGCCTTCCAACTGGGCATCATGTACCTGTTCAGCTTCCGCGCCTATCTCTACCTGACGGTGCCGGAATTCCTGCTGTTCACCGTGCTGACGCCGCTGTACATCACGCTGATCTACGACTTGCTGAGCGGCCGACGCCTGCGTTGGGGCTACGTCTTCAGCGCGCTGCTGGCGGTGCTGGGCGCGGCGATCATTCGCTATCACCAACTGAGTGAACACTTCTGGTGGGGGCTGCTGTTGGTGCAGGCGGCGAATATCAGCTTCGCCATCGGCATGGTCGGCTATAAGCGCCTGATGGAAGTGCACCCCTTGCCGCAGCACACCGCCTTTTCCTGGTTCTACCTGGGGGCGGCGGTGGTGGCGGTGGTGGCCTGGTTCCTGTGGGGTAACCCGCAGCAGCTGCCAACCACCAACCTGCAGTGGGGCGTGCTGATCTGGCTGGGCGTGGTGGCGTCGGGACTGGGTTACTTCATGTGGAACTATGGCGCGACGCAGGTCGATGCCGGCACGCTCGGCATCATGAACAACATGCATGTGCCGGCCGGGCTGCTGGTCAATCTGGCCATCTGGCAGCAGCAGCCGCACTGGCCGAGCTTTATCATCGGCGGGGCGGTGATCGTCGCTTCACTGTGGGTGCATCGACGCTGGGTGGCGCCGAAGCAGCTCGGCTAAACGGGGGCCGGCAGTTTATACGCCGGCCGCCAACGCTTTGGCGCCGGTCGCGCCAGGGCGTGCGGCGTCGCGCACGAACGGCAGATGATCGCAGGCGTGCTGGCGGGCCGAGCGGATAAAGGCTTCGGTCACCGCCTGGCGCTGTTCACCGTCGCGCACGGCGGCGTACAGGCGGCTCCACAGGCCGTCACCCAGGGTTTTGGTCACCACCAGCCCCTGCCGTTCGAAACTCTCCACCACCCAGTGCGGCAGCGCCGCAATCCCCATCCGCGCCGATACCATCTGGATCAGCAGCAGCGTGTTATCGACGTTCTTCAATGCCGGGTTGACGCCCGCCGGCTGCAGGAAATGCCGCCAGATATCCAGCCGTTGGCGCTGCACCGGGTAAATCAACAGTGTTTCATCGCTCAAGTCTTCCGGCTCGATGTGCGGCTTGCCGGCGAGCGGATGATCCGGCGCCAGCACCAGACGCACCTCGAAATCGAACATCGGCGAATAGTGCAGGCCGCTGCGCGGCAGAATATCCGACGTCATCACCAGATCCAGCTCGCCCTGTTGCAGGGCCGGCTGCGGATCGAAAGTGACGCCGGAGGTGAAGTCCATCACCACCTGCGGGAAACGCTGGCGGAAGTTGTCCAGCGCCGGCGTCAGCCACTGAATGCAGCTGTGGCATTCGATGGCGATGCGCAGCGTGGTCTGATGCGGCTCGTGGCAGGCCTGCAGCGCCTGTTGGATCTGCGGGAGGACCTGCTCCGCCAGCTGCAGCAGGATCTCGCCCTGGGCGGTGAAGCGCAAGGGCTGGCTCTTGCGCACGAACAGCTTGAAGCCCAGACGTTGCTCAAGATCGCTGAACTGGTGCGACAGGGCAGACTGCGTCTGGTGAAGTTGGGCCGCCGCCCCCGCCAGCGAACCGCTGTTGCGCAGGGCCTGCAGCGTCCGTAAATGTTTCAGTTCGATCATGAGAGTCCTTCACATTGACAGTGAATAAATTGCGCTTGTGGTTAATACAGTACCTGCTGATTATGGATGTGTAAACATCTGGACGGCTAAATGGGGAATATGACGATGGCAATTTTGAATCACACACTGGGTTTTCCTCGCGTTGGGCTACGACGTGAGCTGAAAAAAGCTCAGGAAAGCTACTGGGCCGGCAACTCAACGCAGGAAGAGCTGTTGGCGGTTGGCCGCGAGCTGCGCGCTCGTCATTGGCAACAGCAACAGCAGGCCGGGGTGGATTTGGTGCCGGTCGGCGATTTCGCCTGGTACGATCATGTGTTGACCACCAGCCTGCTGCTGGGCAACGTGCCGGCGCGCCATCAGAATGCGAATGGCTCTATTGATCTGGACACGCTGTTCCGCATCGGCCGTGGCCGCGCACCGACCGGCGAGCCGGCGGCCGCGGCGGAAATGACCAAATGGTTTAACACCAACTATCACTACATGGTGCCCGAATTCCAGCAAGGCCAGCAGTTCAAACTGGGCTGGACTCAGCTGTTGGACGAAGTGGATGAAGCGCTGGCGCTCGGCCATCGCATCAAGCCGGTGCTGCTTGGCCCGGTGACTTATCTGTGGTTAGGGAAAGTGAAGGGCGAGCCGTTCGACCGCCTGTCGCTGCTGAAAGAGATCCTGCCGGTTTACCAGCAGGTGCTGGCCGAGCTGGCGAAGCGCGGCGTCGAGTGGGTGCAAATTGACGAGCCTGCGCTGGTGCTGGAGCTGCCGCAAGCCTGGCTGGACGCGTTCAAACCGGCTTACGACGCGCTGCAGGGGCAGGTGAAGCTGCTGTTGACCACGTATTTCGACAGCGTAGGCCACAACCTCGACACCATTCGCACGCTGCCGGTGCAGGGGCTGCATGTCGATCTGGTCGCCGGTCATGACGATATCGCCGCGCTGAGCGCCGCATTGCCGCAAGATTGGCTGCTGTCGCTGGGGGTGATCAACGGCCGCAACGTTTGGCGCGCCGATCTGAGCCGCTGGTTTGAACGTCTGCAGCCGCTGGTGGGCTCCCGCCCGCTGTGGATTGGCTCCTCCTGTTCACTGCTGCACAGTCCGATCGACCTGAGCGTGGAAAGCCGTCTGGACGAAGAAGTGAAAAGCTGGTTCGCCTTCGCGCTGCAAAAATGCGCCGAGCTGGCGCTATTAAGCTCGGCGCTGAACGCGCCTGACACGACGAAACAGGCTGAACTGGACGCCTACAGCGCGCCGATCCGCGCCCGCCGTCAGTCGAGCCGCGTGCATAACCCACAGGTTGAGCGCCGGCTGGCCGCGATCACCGCGCAGGACAGCGAACGCCACAGCGCTTACGCCGAGCGCGCCAGGGCGCAGCGCGAGCGTTTCAACCTGCCGGCCTGGCCGACCACCACCATCGGTTCGTTCCCGCAGACCACCGAGATCCGCGGCCTGCGTCTGGACTTCAAACAGGGCCGTTTGGACGGCAACAACTACCGCACCAGCATCGGTGAGCACATCAAACAGGCGATCGTCGAGCAGGAGCGCCTCGGGCTTGACGTACTGGTGCACGGTGAAGCCGAGCGCAATGACATGGTGGAATATTTCGGCGAGAACCTGGACGGCTTCGTGTTTACCCAGAATGGCTGGGTGCAGAGCTACGGCTCCCGCTGCGTGAAGCCGCCGGTCATCATCGGTGACGTCAGCCGCCCGGAAGCCATCACCGTCGAATGGGCCAAATTCGCCCAGTCGCTGACCGACAAGCCGGTAAAAGGCATGTTGACCGGGCCGGTGACCATCCTGTGCTGGTCGTTCCCGCGTGAAGACGTGACCCGCGAAGTGATCGCCAAGCAGATTGCGCTGGCGCTGCGCGACGAGGTGGAAGATCTGGAAAAAGCCGGTATCGGCATCATCCAGATCGACGAGCCTGCGCTGCGCGAGGGGCTGCCGCTGCGCCAATCCGACTGGGCCGCCTACCTGAATTGGGCGGTGGACGCCTTCAAATTGAACGCCGCCGTGGCGCAGGATGACACCCAGATCCACACCCACATGTGTTACTGCGAGTTCAACGACATCATGGACTCCATCGCCGCGCTGGACGCCGATGTGATCACTATCGAGACCTCGCGTTCCGATATGGATCTGCTGGAAGCCTTCAAAGAGTTCGAATACCCGAACGAAATCGGGCCGGGTGTCTACGATATCCACTCGCCGAACGTGCCGAGCGTGGAATGGATTGAAGCGTTGCTGCGTAAAGCGGCGCAGAACATCCCGGCGGAACGCCTGTGGGTTAACCCCGATTGCGGCCTGAAAACCCGCGGCTGGCCGGAAACCCGGCAGTCGCTGGCCAACATGGTATTGGCGGCGCAGCGCCTGCGCGAGCACGCGTGATGCCGTGCGGCGGATAAACCGCCGCTTATAGATTTACTGGTGTGATGATTGGGCGCTTCGGCGCCCTTTTTTATGCGAGGGAAATTATTTGACGCCGTGCTGGGCGAACCACGCCAGCATGCGCTGCCAGCCGTCCTCCGCCGCTTCGGCGTTGTAGCTGGGGCGATAGTCGGCGTTGAACGCATGCCCGACCTCGGGGTATACCACGATTTCGGCCTCGGCGTTGGCGGCGCGGATCGCCTGGCGCATGGTTTCCACCGTCTCCTGCGGAATGCCGCTGTCCTGCCCGCCATACAGCCCCAGCACCGGCGTTGACAGGTGGGTGGCGACATCGACCGGATGCTTCGGTGAGTTCAGCGTTTTCTCGCCGACCAGTTTGCCGTACCAGGCGACCGCCGCCTTCAACTGCGGGTTGTGCGCCGCGTACAGCCAGGTAATGCGGCCGCCCCAGCAGAAACCGGTGATCGCCAGCTTGCCGGCGTCGCCGCCGTGGCGGATAGCCCAGTGCGCGGCGTGATCCAGATCGGACAGCACCTGACGATCCGGCACCTTGGTCACCAACTGCTGGAACAGCTCGCTGATATCGGTGTAGTCGTTGGCGTCGCCCTGGCGGAAATAGAGCTCGGGCGCGATCGCCAAATAGCCCTGCTTGGCCAGGCGGCGGCACAGATCCTGAATGTGCTCATGGACGCCGAAGATTTCCTGCACCACCAGCACGATGGGGAAAGGGCCGTTATGGTCGGCGGGTTTGGCGACGTAGGCCGGCAGCGCGTCGCCCTGAGAAGGGATGGTCGTTTGCCCGGCGTGAATGCCCTGTTCGTCGGTGATAATCGCGGAGGCGGCCAACGGCGCGGCGGCCGGGGCGAATCCCCCCTGAGCCTGTTCTAATGTCATCACATGTTCGGTTTTCATTGCGGTCTCCGTGCAATAGAAAAAAGCGCTGAGATTAACTATAGGAAAGATTACCCATTATTGGCGCTGCGTGGCGCACTTTCGGACAAGTCGATAAAAAACGGCTAATTATCTGGCTTTGCGGCATTTTTAAGCGCTTTTTATCATGTTATTACGCGTTTTGACCCGCGTAAGTGCCATAAGGTGCGTTAGAGGGCTTTTTTGTCCCTAAGCAACCGATAAGATGGGGGTATTTCGGATTGATGAGCTAGATAGTTTCAACGAGTAACCAATCGGCAGAGAGACAGCAAGATTTGTCGGCTAGACTGAGGTTCAGCGGTGCACAGAGGGCCATTAATGGGTTTTTTGTGACTAAATTCACAAAAAATATGTAGCATGTGATTTGTTTCTCTTTTCATAGTGACTGTCGTCACGAAATTAAGCGGCGATTTTCAGTAGAGTGCTTTTTTGTTCCTCCCAATAAACATGATCCATGAGGAGTCTCGTATGTCTCAGTCTGATGTTTTTCATCTCGGCCTCACCAAGAACGATTTACAAGGGGCCCAGCTTGCCATCGTGCCGGGCGATCCGCAGCGCGTAGAGAAGATTGCCAAGCTGATGGAAAATCCGGTGCATCTGGCCTCCCATCGTGAATTCACCACCTGGCGCGCAGAGCTGGACGGCAAGGCGGTGATCGTCTGCTCCACCGGTATCGGCGGCCCGTCTACCTCTATCGCGGTGGAAGAGCTGGCGCAGCTGGGCATTCGCACCTTCCTGCGCATCGGCACCACCGGCGCCATTCAGGCCAATATCAACGTCGGTGACGTGCTGGTGACTACGGCGGCGGTACGCCTCGACGGTGCCAGCCTGCACTTTGCGCCGATGGAGTTTCCGGCGGTCGCGGACTTCGCCTGCACCACTGCGCTGGTGGAAGCGGCCAAGGCCAGCGGCGCGACCACCCACATTGGCGTGACCGCCTCTTCCGATACTTTCTACCCGGGCCAGGAACGTTACGACACCTACTCCGGCCGCGTGGTCAGCCGTTTTAAAGGCTCGATGGAAGAGTGGCAGGCGATGGGCGTGATGAACTATGAAATGGAATCCGCCACGCTGCTGACCATGTGCGCCAGCCAGGGCCTGCGCGCCGGCATGGTGGCTGGGGTGATCGTTAACCGCACCCAGCAAGAGATCCCGAACGCCGAAACCATGAAAAACACGGAAAGCAAAGCGGTGCAGATCGTGGTGGATGCCGCCCGCCGTCTGCTGTAATCACCTTCCCTCAACGGGCCGCTGACGCGGCCCGTTTTTCCATTCGCGGCGAATCTGTTACGGTGATACTCCTCAGCGCTGCGCCGATGGCTGCCGCGCGTTGTCATAACAAAAACAACGAGGACGTTTATGACCGCCCAGATCCTGCTTCATCCTTCGCTTGCGCCGCTCGACGGTGGCATCAATTTCCGCGACTTCGGTGGCAACGGCGTGGCCGACGGGCGCCGCATCAAACGCGGCCTGCTGTTCCGCTCCGGTTCTCTCGAACGGCTGACGGAAAGCGACTGCACTTTCCTCGCTGGAGTGCCGGTACGTTCCGTGCTGGACTACCGCGATGCCGACGAGGTGCAAGCCAAACCGGATATTCTGTGGAATGGCGCCGACTATCACCACGTGCCGGCTAACCCGCTGAGCAGCGAAGTTAACGCCAACCTGGAAAAGCTCACCAACGAAACGCTGGCCGCTTTCGACGCCCGGGCGTTCATGCTGGAGCTGTATCGCCGCCTGCCGTTCGGCAATGCGGCCTATCAGCGGCTGGCGCAGCTGTTGAGCAACCCTGGCGGCGGCGCGATCGTGCAGCACTGCGCGGTCGGCAAGGATCGCACTGGCGTCGGTTCGGCGCTGGTGCTGTTCGCGCTGGGCGCCGACGAAGCGACGGTGCTGGAAGACTATCTGCTGACTGAAACCACGCTGGCCACTTTCCGCGAGCAGATGCTGGATCAGCTGTCTATCAAGCTGAATGCGGCGGCGCTGGAGCAATTCGCCTACGTGCTCAGCGCGCGCGAGGAGTTCCTGATGACGGCGCTGGGCTGCATCCGCCAGCAATACGGCTCCACTGACCGCTGGCTGGAAGCGGAATACGGCCTGGGCGCGGCCCAGCGCGAAGCGCTGCAGGCGTTTTACCTCGAGTAAATTACCGCGTGTTTAGCCGGGGTTTAACTCGCCCCGGCTTATCCTAGGCGGCGAATCATCGCGTATCAGGAGCCCTGCATTGAGCCTCAATGACGTTATCAACTGGGTCAGCGACGTCGTGCGTCAGCACGAAGGCTGGGCCATTCCCATCATCTTCTTCCTGGCGTTCGGTGAGTCGCTGGCGTTTTTGTCGCTGCTGCTGCCGGCCACGGTGATCCTGCTGGCGCTGGGCGCGCTGATCGGCGAAAGCGGCATCGCCTTTTGGCCGATTTGGGCCGCCGCCGCCGCCGGGGCGTTTTTCGGCGACTGGCTCTCTTACTGGATCGGCTATCACTATCAGGATCGCGTGGCCCATATGTGGCCGCTGTCGCGCAATCCGCAGCTGCTGGCGCGCGGCCATGCCTTCTTTGAGCGCTGGGGCGTGCTGGGCATTTTCATCGGCCGCTTTTTCGGCCCGCTGCGCGCCGTGGTGCCGCTGGTGGGCGGCATTTGCGGCATGCCGCAGCGCTATTTCCAACTGGCCAACGTCACGTCGGCGATGATCTGGGCGTTCGGCATTCTGGCGCCGGGGGCATTCGGCATCAAGTGGCTCAGCCAGTGGCTGGGCTGATTTCTCGCTAAATTGCGTAGCGCCGCGCAATATTGTGCGCGGCGGGCAAAATCAGGCTGGACATCCATACAGCCTCCCCTTAACGTGACGGGCAATGGGCGTGCGAAACGCCGGAACGGCAAGGTGCAACAGGAGGCAGGGTGGATACCAGTCTGATTTATGGGATTGGCGGCGTCGCGATCGGCATGCTGTTGGGGTGGCTGATCGCCAGTCTGCGGGTGCAGCAGACGAATGCGCAACATGAAACCGAACTGCGGTTGCTGGAGCAAGCGTTGCAGCAGGCGCAGCAGGAAACGGCCGTGCGGCAGGATACCCTGCAGCGTCATGAGCAGCAGTTGCGCCAGAGCGAGCTGGAGCTGCGCAACCTGCACAGCCAGCTGGCAGCCGGACATGAGAAGCTGCAACAGCTCAACCATTGGCGCAACGAATGCGAACTGCTCAATCAGGAGCTGCGCGCCCAGCGCGAGGTTAACAGCGCGCAGGAGGCCGAGCTGCGCGAAGTCACCATCCGTCTGGAAGAGACGCGTATGGCGGCGGAGGAGAAGCAACGCCTGCTGATCAACAGCGAACAGCGCCTCACCACCCAGTTTGAAAATCTCGCCAATCGCATTTTTGAACACAGCGGCCGCAAGGTGGACGAGCAAAATAAGCAAAGCTTGGATCGTTTACTGCTGCCGCTGCGCGAACAGCTGGACGGTTTCCGCCGCCAGGTTCAGGACAGCTTTGGCCAGGAGGCGCGGGAGCGCCACACGCTGACGCACGAGATACGCAATCTGCAGCAGTTGAACGCGCAGATGGCGCGCGAGGCGATCAACCTCACCAAGGCGCTGAAAGGCGACAACAAAACGCAGGGCAACTGGGGCGAGGTGGTGCTGAGCCGGGTGCTGGAAGCCTCTGGCCTGCGCGAAGGGCATGAGTATGAAACGCAGGTCAACGTGCGGGTGGATCACCAGAGCCGCATGCAGCCCGATGTGATCGTACGCCTGCCGCAGGGCAAGGATGTGGTGATCGACGCCAAGATGTCGCTGATCGCCTACGAGCGCTATTTCAACGGCGAGGATGAGGCGGAGCGCGAGGCGGCGCTGAGCGAACATATCGCCTCGCTGCGCGGTCACATTCGCATGCTGGGCCGCAAGGACTATCAGCAACTGCCGGGGCTGCGCTCGCTGGACTATGTGCTGATGTTCATTCCGGTCGAGCCCGCCTTCCTGCTGGCTATCGATCGCGAGCCGGAGTTGATCAGCGAAGCGCTCAAGCACAACATCATGCTGGTCAGCCCGACCACGCTGCTGGTGGCGCTGCGTACCATCACCAACCTGTGGCGTTATGAGCATCAGAGCCAAAATGCCCAGCGCATCGCCGATCGCGCGGCGAAACTGTATGACAAGATGCGGCTGTTCGTGGACGATATGTCCGCGCTGGGGCAGAGCCTGGACAAGGCGCAGGGCAGTTATCGTCAGGCGATGAACAAACTGAGCGAGGGCCGTGGTAATCTTATCGGCCAAATTGAAGGTTTCCGCGCGCTGGGGGTTGAGGTCAAACGGCCGATCAACCCGCTGCTGGCGCAGCAAGCCGGCGCGCAACACGATGACGCGGAAGAGGCGAACGACGATGATGTCGCCGCGCTGCCGCAGACGAAAGACGATGACGATACCGCCGGGGAGCCGGGCTTCGTTTCGCACGGCTGAGGCCGTGGCGAGGTGGGGTATTCCCCAGGCTTCTGGTACACTCATCAACACAAAATTGACTGAATAGCAGGCAGGACAATGGCAGATCAACCGCAGGAAACCACCGATTTCGGTTTTCGCACCGTCGCTAGAGACGAAAAACAGGCCATGGTGGCGGACGTTTTTCATTCGGTAGCGGCAAAGTATGACGTGATGAACGACCTGATGTCGTTCGGCATCCACCGTATCTGGAAGCGTTTCACCATTGACTGCAGCGGCGTGCGCCGTGGGCAGCGCGTGCTGGATCTGGCCGGCGGTACCGGCGACCTGGCGGCCAAGTTCTCCCGCATGGTCGGCGAGCAGGGGCAGGTGGTGCTGGCGGACATCAACGATTCGATGCTGAAGATGGGGCGCGAGAAGCTGCGCGATCGCGGCATCGTCGGCAATATCAATTACGTGCAGGCCAACGCCGAGGCGTTGCCGTTCCCAGATAACTACTTCGATTGCATCACCATTTCCTTTGGCCTGCGGAACGTGACCGACAAAGACAAAGCGCTGCGCTCGATGTTCCGCGTGCTGAAGCCGGGCGGGCGCCTGTTGGTGCTGGAATTCTCCAAGCCGCTGCTGGCTCCGCTGAGCAAGGCTTATGATGCCTACTCCTTCCACGTGTTGCCGAAGATCGGCGAGCTGGTGGTGAAAGATCCGGACAGTTACCGTTACCTGGCGGAATCGATCCGTATGCACCCCGATCAGGAAACCCTGAAAGGCATGATGGGCAACGCCGGTTTTGAAAACGTCACCTATTTCAACCTGACCGGTGGGATTGTCGCCCTGCATCGCGGCTTCAAGTTCTGAGAGGGAGATGCCGATGCTGTTTACCCCTCTGCTGACCGGTGCGCTGGAAACCTCGCTGAATAACCTGCTGTTTCGCGATCGCAGCATGAAAGCCGCTCGCCAACGCCTGGCGGGCAAGGTGCTGCGCATCGAACTGGAAGAGTTGGCTTCACCGCTGGTGCTGGTGTTCAGCGAACTGCGTGTGGACGTGCTGGGGCAGTCTGAAGACAGTGCCGATTGCACCGTGCGCAGCCGCATTCCCGCCTTACTGAAGCTGCGCGATCGCCAGCAGTTGCCAGTGCTGATGCGCAGCGGCGAATTGACGGTGGAAGGCGATATTCAGGTGGTGCAACAGCTGGTTGGCCTGCTCGATCTGGCGGAATGGGATCCGGCGGAATGGCTGGCACCTTATATCGGCGATATCGCCGCTCAGGGCATTACGCAGGCGCTGGGCAAAGGCGCTTCGTTACTCAAGGCCGGATTGATGCGTCGGCAGCAAGACATGGCTGAGGCGCTGACTGAAGAGTGGCGTCTGGCGCCGGGGCCGCTGGAAGTGGTGTGGTTCAATGAAGAAGTGGATGCGCTCGCCCGCGGCGCGGAAGCGCTGATTGCCCGCATGGATAAGTTGGAGGGCAAGCGATGACCCCAGGCGAACTGCGTCGTTTGTATTTTATCGTCCGCGTTTTTCTCAGCTATGGGCTGGACGAGCTGATCCCGACAATGCGTTTGACGCTGCCGCTGCGCTTCGGCCGCCGGCTGCTGTTCTGGATGCCTAATCGGCACAAGGACAAACCGCTGGGCGAACGTCTGCGGCTGGCGCTGCAGGAATTGGGGCCGGTCTGGATCAAATTCGGCCAGATGATGTCGACCCGCCGCGATCTGTTCCCGCCGCACATTGCCGATCAGCTGACGCTGCTGCAGGATCGGGTGGCGCCTTTCGACGGTGCGCTGGCGCGCAAGCATATCGAGCTGGCGATGGGCGGCCCGCTGGAAGCCTGGTTCGACGACTTCGATCAGCAACCGCTGGCCTCTGCCTCGATCGCGCAGGTGCATACCGCGCGGTTGAAAACCACCGGCCAGGAAGTGGTGCTGAAGGTGATCCGACCGGATATCGGGCCGATTATCAAAGCCGATGTGCGCTTGATGTACCGGCTGGCCGGTTGGGTGCCGAAGCTGTTGCCGGACGGCCGCCGCCTGCGTCCGCGCGAAGTGGTACGCGAGTACGAGAAAACCCTGCTGGACGAATTGAATCTGCTGCGTGAAGCGGCCAACGCCATTCAGCTGCGTCGCAATTTCGACGGCAGCCCGATGCTGTACGTGCCTGAAGTCTACTCCGACTACTGCCGCGAAAGCGTGTTGGTGATGGAGCGTATCTACGGCATTCCGGTCTCGGACATCGCCACGCTGGAGCAGCAGGGCACCAACATGAAACTGTTGGCGGAACGTGGCGTTCAGGTGTTCTTTACCCAGGTCTTCCGCGACAGCTTCTTCCATGCGGACATGCATCCCGGTAATATTTTCGTCAGCTACGAACATCCGGAAGATCCCTGCTACATCGGCATCGACTGCGGCATCGTGGGTTCGTTGAACAAGGATGACAAACGCTATCTGGCGGAAAACTTCATCGCCTTCTTCAACCGCGATTACCGCAAGGTGGCGGAACTGCACGTCGACTCCGGTTGGGTGCCGCGTGACACCAACGTGGAAGATTTCGAATTTGCTATCCGCACCGTGTGCGAACCGATTTTCGAGAAGCCGCTGGCGGAGATTTCCTTCGGCAACGTGCTGCTGAATCTGTTTAACACCGCGCGCCGCTTCAATATGGAAGTGCAGCCACAGCTGGTGTTATTGCAGAAGACCTTGCTGTATGTTGAAGGACTGGGACGTCAGCTCTACCCGCAGCTGGATCTGTGGACCACCGCCAAGCCGTTCCTCGAGAGCTGGCTGCGCGATCAGGTCGGCATTCCCGCCGTGGTGCGTGCGTTGAAAGAGAAAGCGCCGTTCTGGGCGGAGAAACTGCCCGAACTGCCCGAGCTGTTTTACGACAGCCTGCAGCAGCATAAACTGTTGCAACAAAGCGTTGATAAGCTGACCAACCAGATGCAGGCTCAGCGGGTTCGTCAGGGGCAGTCACGTTATTTGTTCGGCGTTGGCGCTACACTGTTGGTAAGCGGCACGCTGTTGCTGCTGGGGCAAATCGAGGTGTTTCCCGCCTGGATGATGGCCGCCGGCATCGTATGCTGGGTGATTGGCTGGAAGCGAACCACCTGATTTAATTCGTTACTCTGGTAAAGTCGGCTCTATAATGCGGGCTGGCTTTAAAAGACCCTTTAAAATTAGAGGTAATTAAAATGGGCGGTATTAGTATTACGCAATTGTTGATCATCGCAGTGATCGTGGTGCTGCTGTTCGGTACCAAAAAACTGCGCACGCTGGGCTCCGATCTCGGCGCCTCGATCAAGGGCTTCAAAAAAGCGATCGGTGACGATACGCCGTCGACCCCCAATACGGCTGAAAAAAGCAGCCTGGATGATGCTGACTTCTCGGCCAAGCCTATTACCGATAAGCAGCCGGAAGTGAAACCGGAAGAGTCGAAGAACAAAGAGCAGGTATAAACCGTGTTTGACATTGGGTTTAGTGAGCTGCTGCTGGTGCTGGTGATCGGCCTGGTTGTTCTGGGGCCGGAACGCTTGCCGGTTGCGGTCAGAACGGTATCGGGCTGGATCCGCGCGCTGCGCTCGCTGGCGGCCTCGGTGCAGCACGAACTGTCTCAGGAGCTGAAGCTGCAGGAGCTGCAGGACAGCCTGAAAAAAGCCGAACAGGCCGGCCTGCAGAACCTGACGCCGGAGTTGAAGGCGTCGATGGATGAGCTGAAAGACGCGACGGAATCTTTGAAACGCACCTACCGGGGCGAGAAAGAAGAGCTGGCGAACACCATTCATAACCCGCAGGCCATCGATCCGGAAGCTTTGCACGACGGCGTGACGCCGGCGGAAGCGGCAACCAGCGCCAGCGCGCCCGCCGCGGTGCCTAAACCGGCAGTGGAACCTGAAGCCGTCGTGGCGGCGCAACCGGCTAAAGCGCCGGTGGAAACCGTGCCTGCTCCTGTCGAACCTGTTGCGGATAAAACCCCAGCGTCTCACCAACCTAGTGGCGATCGTTAATACATGGCTGTTGAAGATACCCAACCCCTTATCAGTCACCTGATAGAGCTGCGCAAGCGGCTGCTTAACTCGATTATTTGCGTGCTGGCGGTGTTCGTGGTGCTGGTGTTTTTCGCCAACGACATCTACCAGCTGGTCTCTGCGCCGCTGCTCAAGCAGCTGCCGGCCGGGGCGAGCATGATCGCTACCGACGTGGCGTCGCCGTTCTTTACGCCGATCAAGCTGACCATGATCGTCTCGGTGTTCGTCTCTGCGCCGATGATCCTGTATCAGGTGTGGGCATTCATCGCGCCGGCGCTGTACAAGCATGAACGCCGCCTGATGATGCCGCTGCTGGTGTCCAGCAGCCTGTTGTTCTACCTCGGCATGGCTTTCGCCTACTTCATTGTGTTCCCGCTGGCCTTCGGTTTCTTCGCCAAGACCGCGCCAATGGGGGTGACCATTGCGACCGATATCAAAAACTACCTCGATTTCGTCATGGCGCTGTTTATGGCGTTTGGCGTCGCTTTCGAAGTGCCGGTCGCCATCATTCTGCTGTGCTGGAGTGGCGTCACCTCACCGGAAGATCTGAAGAAGAAACGGCCGTATGTGTTGGTTGGCGCGTTTGTGGTCGGCATGTTGTTGACGCCGCCGGACGTGTTTTCGCAAACCCTGTTGGCGATACCGATGTATCTGCTGTTTGAAGTGGGGGTGTTCTTCGCTCGCTTCTATACCGGAAAACGTCGTCCACAGGCGGAAGAAGAAAACGAGGGTGACGAACCCCCAGCCCCCTGATCCATCTTGATTGCGAAGCCGCCCATTGGGCGGCTTTTGCTTTGGAAAAAACCATGTTTGATATCGGCGTTAACCTCACCAGCAGCCAATTCGCCAAAGACCGCGAGACCGTGGTGGAGCGTGCCCGCGCGGCGGGCGTTACCGGGATGTTGATTACCGGCACCGATCTGCCTGAGAGCCGCGAGGCCGCCAAACTGGCGCAGCAGCATGCGGGCTATTGCTGGTCCACCGCCGGTGTGCATCCGCATAACGCCAGCAGCTGGGATGAACACAGCGCCGAGCAGATTTATGCCCTGGCCGCCGGCCCAGAAGTGGTGGCGATCGGTGAATGCGGTCTGGATTTCAACCGCAACTTCTCGACGCCGGAGCAGCAGGAAGCGGCGTTCATTGCGCAACTGGCGCTGGCGGCGGAGTTGGCATTGCCGGTGTTTCTTCATTGCCGCGACGCACACGCACGTTTTGCCGAGCTACTGACGCCGTGGTTGGATAAACTGCCCGCGGCCGTGGTGCACTGCTTCACCGGCACCGCCGAAGAATTAGCAAGCTGCCTGTCGCTAGGCCTGTCGATCGGGATTACCGGTTGGGTCTGCGACGAGCGGCGCGGCCTGGAGTTGCGTGCCCTGTTGCCGCAGATCCCGGCCGAGCGTCTACTGCTGGAAACGGACGCCCCTTATCTGTTGCCCCGGGATTTACAGCCTAAACCCGCATCTCGCCGCAACGAACCCTGTTTCCTGCCCCATATCGTGCATCAGGTCGCCGTCTGGCGACAGGAAGAGCCGCAATGGCTGGGGCAAAAAACCGATGAGAACGCCCGCCGGCTATTCCGGCTGGTTTGAGCTAGGAGAAAACTATGAGCTATGCATTTCCGGGTACCTTCCCTGGTCGTCGTATGCGCCGCGTGCGCCGTCATGACTTCAGCCGCCGCCTGGTCGCCGAGAACCAACTGACGGTCAATGACCTGATTTATCCGGTGTTTGTCATGGAAGGCAGTAACCGCCAGGAAGAAGTGGCCTCGATGCCGGGCGTATCGCGCATGACGATCGATCTGCTGATTAAGGAAGCGGAAACCATCGCCAAACTCGGCGTGCCGGTAATCTCCCTGTTCCCGGTGATCGAACCGGGTCTGAAATCGCTGCATGCGGAAGAAGCCTATAACCCAGAAGGGCTGGTACAGCGCACGGTGCGCGCGCTGAAAGACGCGGTGCCTGAGCTGGGCATTCTGACCGACGTCGCGCTCGATCCCTACACCACCCACGGGCAGGACGGAGTGATCGATGAGCAGGGCTACGTGATTAACGACGTGACCAAAGACATTCTGGTGCGTCAGGCGCTGTCTCATGCCGAAGCAGGCGCAGAAATCGTGGCGCCGAGCGACATGATGGACGGCCGTATCGGGGCGATCCGCGATCGTCTGGAACTGCAGGGTTTGGTGAATACCCAGATTATGGCCTACTCCGCCAAGTATGCTTCCTGCTACTACGGTCCGTTCCGCGATGCGCTGGGTTCCAGCGGCAACCTGAAGGGCGGCAACAAAAAAACCTATCAGATGGATCCGGCCAACAGTGACGAAGCGCTGCAGGAGATTGCGCAGGATCTGCAGGAAGGTGCGGACATGGTGATGGTGAAACCGGGCATGCCTTACCTGGACGTGGTGCGCCGCGTGAAGGATACCTTCGGTGTGCCGACTTTCGCTTATCAAGTGTCCGGCGAGTACGCCATGCACATGGCGGCGATTCAGAACGGCTGGCTGCAGGAGCAACCTGCGGTGATGGAGTCGTTGATGTGCTTCAAACGCGCCGGCGCCGACGGCGTGCTGACCTACTTCGCCAAGCGTGTCGCCCAGTGGCTGCACGACGACGCGATGCGCCGCTAAGCGGAACATGAGCCAACAAAAAGGCGCCTGAGGGCGCCTTTTGCATTACATCTTCTGGAACTGTCGGTTGTCGATGCTTTGACTGACCTGCTTGTTGATCAGGTTCAGCAACAACATGGAACGCGCCTCGCCGTCCGGCTCGGTGTAGATCGCCTGCAGCCCTTCGAACACGCCGTCGACGATCAGAACAGTATCCCCCGGCTGTGGGGTTTCCGGATCGACATAGGTTTCGCAGGCGTGCGTGCGCAGCTCATCGATCACCTTGTTCGGGATGACGCTCGGCAACGCACCGAAACGCACGAAGTGGCTGACGCCGCGGGTGGCGCTGATGGTGGTGGTGTGAATGCGCTCCGGGTCGAACTCCACAAACAGATAGTTGGGAAACAGGGGTTCGCTGACCGCGATGCGCTTACCACGCACGATCTTTTCCAGCGTGATGATCGGGCTGAGGCAGTTTACCTGCTGCCGCTCCAGATGTTCCTGCGCTCGCAACAGCTGACCGCGTTTGCAATAAAGTAGATACCAGGATTCCATAGTTTCACATGCCTTTCTGCCAGCCGGTAAGCATATCAAAAGCTATTCCGGATACATAGTGATGCAAGTTTCAGCGTGTAACATCACCTATCTCTATGAATCTGCGGCTATTAGCGAGGGGTCACACACTTATCGATACGGCGCTGGTATAACAGAGGGCTAAAAATTTGTTACCGTCACAGTATGGCAAGGCGTTGCGCTACCGGCTGTGACGCTATTCATCGTTTTCGACCGAGGGAGAAATAAATGGAGCTGTTTCTGTTGAGCAACGGCAAGCTGTCTGGTGAAGCCGAGCTGCTGGGGTACGCTAAAAGCCAACTGCTGGCGATGATTGCGCGTCGTGGCATCAAATCCGCCGTCTTTATCCCTTACGCCCTGATCCGTTACGACTACGACCAGCGTGCGCAGGAACTGGCGCAAACGCTGGGCATCGAAGTCACCAGCATCCACCACGCCGCTTCACCGGCGGCGGCGATCGCGCAGGCGGAATGCATTTTGGTCAGCGGCGGCAATACCTGGTTGCTGAACCAAATGCTGCATGAGCAAGGCCTGATCGTGCCTATCCAGCGCGCGGTGCGCGAGCGTGAAGTGCCTTACGTCGGCTGGAGCGCCGGTTGCAATGTGGCCACGCCGAGCATTCGCACCACCAATGACATGCCGGTGCGCTGCAGCGTGGTGCTGTCGGCGCTGGGGCTGTTCCCGGTACAGATCAACCCGCATTACATCGACGCGCACATCAGCGGCCACATGGGCGAAACCCGTGACGAGCGCCTGGCGGAGTTCTGCGCGATCAACCCGAGCGAATCGGTGGTGGCGCTGCGGGAAGGCAGCCTGCTGCATGTTGAAGGCAATGCGCTGCGTTACTTCGGCGCTAATGGGCAGGGCTTCAAGGTGTTCCGCCATGGCGAGGAGACGCGCGAATATCAGGATACGCGCGCGCTGGCTGCGCTGGTGCCGTTCAACTGCGGCTGAGAGCCACCCGGCAGCGGGCGGCGTTAACAAAATTGCAGCAACAACCGTGAAGAGGGCTTATAATGCCCTCCCCACAGGCCGTTATAATGATCAGCATGAAATACCGTGACTTACGCGATTTCCTCTCGTTGCTGGAGAAGAGAGGGGAACTAAAACGCATCAGCCAGCCGATCGATCCTTACCTGGAAATGACGGAGATTGCCGATCGCACCCTGCGGGCAGGCGGCCCGGCATTGCTGTTTGAAAACCCGAAAGGGTACGACATGCCGGTGCTGTGCAACCTGTTCGGCACCGCCAATCGCGTGGCGATGGGCATGGGGCAGGAAGACATCAGCGCGCTGCGCGAAGTCGGCAAACTGCTGGCGTTTCTCAAAGAACCGGAGCCACCGAAAGGCTTCCGCGATCTGTTCGACAAAATGCCGAAGTTCAAGCAGGTGCTGAACATGCCGACCAAGGTGCTGGGGTCCGCGCCTTGTCAGGAGCAGGTATGGCAGGGTGAGGATGTCGATCTGGGCCGTATTCCAGTGATGCACTGCTGGCCGGAAGACGCCGCGCCGCTGATCACCTGGGGGCTGACGGTGACCCGTGGCCCGCATAAGGAACGGCAAAACCTCGGCATCTATCGTCAGCAGGTGCTGGGCAAGAATAAAGTGATCATGCGCTGGCTGTCGCATCGCGGCGGCGCGCTGGATTATCAGGAGTGGTGCCAGGCGCACCCCGGCGAGCGTTTCCCGGTTGCGGTGGCGCTGGGCGCCGATCCCGCCACTATCCTCGGTGCGGTCACGCCGGTGCCGGATACCCTGTCTGAATATGCCTTTGCCGGGCTGCTGCGCGGCAATAAAACCGAAGTGGTCAAGTGTCTTTCCAACGATCTGGAAGTGCCAGCCAGCGCCGAAATCGTGCTGGAAGGCTATATCGAGCCGGGTGAAATGGCGCCGGAAGGCCCCTACGGCGACCACACCGGTTACTACAATGAAATCGACCAGTTCCCGGTGTTCACCGTCACCCACATCACCCAGCGCCGCAACGCCATCTACCACTCGACCTATACCGGCCGCCCGCCGGATGAGCCGGCGATCCTGGGCGTGGCGCTGAATGAAGTGTTCGTGCCGATCCTGCAAAAACAGTTCCCGGAAATCGTCGATTTCTATCTGCCACCGGAAGGGTGCTCGTACCGCCTGGCGGTAGTGACCATGAAAAAACAGTACGCCGGCCATGCGAAACGCGTGATGATGGGCGTCTGGTCGTTCCTGCGGCAGTTTATGTACACCAAATTTGTTATCGTCTGCGATGACGACGTCAATGCGCGCGACTGGAACGACGTAATTTGGGCGATCACCACACGAATGGATCCGGCAAGGGATACCGTTCTGGTGGAGAATACGCCGATCGACTATCTGGACTTCGCCTCGCCGGTTTCCGGTCTGGGTTCGAAGATGGGGCTGGACGCCACCAATAAATGGCCGGGTGAAACCGATCGCGAATGGGGCCGTCCGATTCAGATGGATGAAAAGGTACGTGCGCGCGTCGACGAAATCTGGGATGAGCTCGCAATCTTCAGTGACAGGGAACCGACGCTGTAGCGTCAGGCCCTGTTCTCAGCTTTGCATTGATGACCCGACAGAGGGAACGCATGACAATATTGAGCTGTAAAGTGACCTCGGTAGAGGCCATTACCGATACGGTTTATCGGGTACGTCTGGTGCCCGAGCAGCCGTTTTCTTTCAAGGCAGGGCAATATCTGATGGTGGTGATGGACGAGCGCGACAAGCGCCCGTTCTCGCTGGCATCAACCCCGACGCAGCAAGAGTACATCGAGCTGCATATCGGTGCTTCGGAGCTGAATCTGTACGCCATGGCGGTGATGGATCGCATCCTGAAAGAGCAGGCGATCACCGTTGACGTGCC
The DNA here is from genome assembly GCF_052168635.1 of Serratia sp. CY47444. NCBI lineage: Bacteria > Pseudomonadati > Pseudomonadota > Gammaproteobacteria > Enterobacterales > Yersiniaceae > Serratia > Serratia sp. CY47444. The sequence goes on along the minus strand of NZ_JBJNMH010000013.1, from coordinate 9,690 downwards.
GCATGGCGACGCCTGGCTGCGGGAAGAGGGCAGCCGTCCGCTGGTGCTGATCGCCGGCGGCACCGGTTTCTCTTACGCGCGTTCAATCTTGTTGACCGCGCTGGAGCAGCAGCCCGATCGCGACATTTCCATCTACTGGGGCGGGCGTGAGCTGAAGCACCTGTACGATTTGAGCGAGCTGGAAGCGCTGTCGTTGCAGCATCCGAATCTGAAGGTGATCCCGGTGGTCGAGCAGCCGGAAGCCGAATGGCGCGGCCGCAGCGGCACCGTGCTCAGCGCGGTGCTGCAGGATTTCGGTACGCTGGCGGAGCACGACATCTACATCGCCGGGCGTTTCGAGATGGCGAAAATTGCCCGTGAGCGTTTCTGCGCCGAACGCGGCGCGCAGGAAGCGCATATGTTTGGCGACGCGTTTTCGTTTATCTGACCGAGGCGATGCGCAGTGAATGGGGTGGCCGAGGGTCGCCCCGTTTTTATTTGGGCGTCGGCAAATTTCAGGTATAAAAAACCCGCCCCTGACAGGCGGGAAGAACGGCAACTAAACTTGGCGGGATGCCGCGATTTGAAGTGGTGACGCGGTCATCCCAAGATAGACACAGCTAAACGCGTTCAAACACGGTGGCGATGCCCTGGCCCAGGCCGATGCACATGGTCGCCAGGCCGAACTGTGCGTCGCGACGTTCCATGTTGTTCAACAGGGTGGTCGAGATGCGGGAGCCTGAACAGCCCAGCGGGTGGCCGAGCGCGATGGCGCCGCCGTTCAGGTTAATCTTGTCGTCGATACTGTCCATCAGCCCCAGATCTTTGATGCACGGCAGCGACTGGGCGGCGAACGCTTCGTTCAGTTCGAACAGATCGATGTCCTGCACGCTCAGACCGGCGCGTTTCAGCGCCAGCTTGCTGGCCGGCACCGGGCCGTAGCCCATGATGGAAGGATCGCAGCCGACGACCGCCATCGAGCGAATGCGGGCGCGGGCCTTCAAACCGAGCGCTTTGGCGCGCGACTCGCTCATCAGCAGCATGGCGGAAGCGCCGTCCGACAGGGCGGAAGAACTGCCAGCGGTGACGGTGCCGTTGACCGGATCGAACGCCGGACGCAGGGCCGACAGGCTTTCGACGGTGGTTTCCGGGCGAATGACTTCATCGAAATCGTAACGGGTCAGCACGCCGTCGGCGTCGTGGCCGTTGGTCGGAATGATCTCGTTTTTGAAGTAACCCGCCAGCGTCGCTGCATGTGCGCGCTGGTGGGAGCGGGCAGCAAACTCATCCTGCATCTGGCGGCTGATGTTGTGCATCTTGGCCAGCATTTCGGCGGTCAGCCCCATCATCCCGGCGGCTTTTGCCACGCTGCGGCTCAGCCCCGGATGGAAATCCACGCCGTGGTTCATCGGCACATGGCCCATGTGTTCCACGCCGCCGATCAGGCTGACGTGTGCGTCGCCAACCATGATGGCGCGCGCCGCGTCGTGCAATGCCTGCATCGAAGAGCCGCACAGGCGGTTAACGGTCACCGCCGGCACGCGGTGCGGGATTTCGGCCAGCAGTGCGGCGTTGCGGGCGATGTTGAAGCCTTGCTCCAGCGTCTGCTGCACGCAGCCCCAGTAAATGTCATCGATCTCGGCGGCGTCCAGCGCCGGGTTACGGCTCAACACTTCACGCATCAGGTGAGCGGAGAGATCTTCGGCGCGCACCTGGCGGAAGGCGCCGCCCTTGGAGCGGCCCATCGGCGTGCGTACGGCATCAACAATAACTACGTTTTCCATCTTTATGACCTCATGCCGGTTGGCGGGTAGCGACGTCGGACAGCGGTGTCGCCACCGGGTAGTAGCTTTCATTGCGCTCGGCCTTGGCGCGCAGACCGGCCGGCACCTGATACAGGGCGCCGAGGTGTGCGTAACGCTGGGCCAGCTCAACGTAGTTGGCGGTGCCGAGCGTATCCAGGTAGCGGAATGCGCCGCCATGGAACGGAGGGAAGCCGATGCCGTACACCAGTGCCATATCGGCTTCCGCCGGGCTGGCGACGATCTTCTCTTCCAGGCAACGCACCACTTCGTTGATCATCGGGATCATCATGCGCGCAACGATCTCTTCGTCGCTGATGGTCTGGCGCGGTTGGCTCACTTCGGCCAGCAGCGCATCGGTCTGCTCGTCGTTGTCCTTGCGCGGCTTACCTTTGTTGTCCTGGCTGTAGCGGTAGAAGCCCAGCTGGTTTTTCTGACCGAAGCGCTGGTTGTCGAACATCACGTCAATGGCATCGCGATAGTCTTTGCTCATGCGCTCCGGGAAGCCGGCCGCCATTACCGCCTGCGCGTGGTGTGCGGTGTCGATGCCCACCACGTCGAGCAGGTAGGCCGGGCCCATCGGCCAACCGAACTGTTTTTCCATCACTTTATCGATCTGACGGAAGTCGGCGCCGTCGCGCAGCAGCAGGCTGAAACCGGCGAAATACGGGAACAGCACGCGGTTGACGAAGAAGCCCGGGCAGTCGTTCACCACGATCGGCGTTTTGCCCATGCGGCTGGCGTAGGCCACCACTTTGGCAATGGTCTCGTCGCTGGTTTGTTCGCCGCGGATGATTTCAACCAGCGGCATGCGGTGTACCGGGTTAAAGAAGTGCATGCCGCAGAAGTTTTGCGGGCGCTTCAACGATTTTGCCAGGTGATTAATCGGAATGGTCGAGGTGTTCGACGCCAGAACGGTCTCTTCGCCGATCAGGTTTTCCACTTCCGACAGTACGGCGGCTTTGACCTTCGGGTTCTCCACGACCGCTTCGACGATCACCTGCGCGCGCTCGATGCCGGCGTAGTCCAACGTTGGTTGAATGGTCGACAGCACCTGCGCCATTTTCAGGCCATCCAGTTTGCCGCGTTCCAGCTGCTTATTGAGCAGCTTGGCCGCTTCGTTCATGCCCAGCGTCAGCGATTTGTCGCTGATGTCCTTCATGATCACCGGCACGCCTTTCAGCGCCGATTGGTAGGCGATGCCACCGCCCATGATGCCGGCACCCAGCACCGCCGCCTGTTTCGGCGCGTCCACATTCTTGGCCAGCTTTTTCGCCTGGCCTTTCACGAACTGATCGTTAAGGAAGATGCCGACCAGCGCACGCGCTTCGTTGGATCGTGCCAACGGCACGAAGCTGGCGGTTTCCAGTTTCAGTGCCTCATCGCGGCCCAGCTTGGCGGCGGCTTCAATGGTTTTCACCGCGGTCATCGGTGCCGGGTAATGTTTACCGGCGGTCTGCAGCACCATGCCTTTGGCGGTGGTGAAGCTCATTGCCGCTTCGATCGGGCTGAGCTTCAGCGGCTCCAGCTTAGGTTGACGTGCGGCGCGCCAGTCCAGCTTGCCGTCGATCGCCTGTTGCAGCATTTTCAGCGCCGCTTCGGCCAGTTTTTCCGGTGCTACCACCGCATCCACCAGGCCGACTTTCAACGCGTCTTTGGCGCTGACGTCTTTGCCGGCGGCGATGATTTCCAGCGCGCTGTCGTTACCCAGCAGGCGTGGCAGGCGGACGGAACCGCCGAAGCCCGGCATGATGCCCAATTTGGTTTCCGGCAGGCCGATGCGCGCGTCCGGTGAGGCGACGCGGAAATCGGTCGCCAGAATGCATTCGCAACCGCCGCCGAGTGCATAGCCGTTAATGGCCGAAATGGTCGGTACCGGCAAATCTTCCAGCCGGTTAAAGACGTTGTTGGCGAATACCAGCCACTCGTGCAGCTTTTCAGCCGGTGCGGCGAACAGAGAAAGGAATTCGGTGATATCGGCGCCGACGATAAACGCGGCTTTGGAGGAGCGCAGCAGCAACCCCTTGAGCTCAGGCTGGTTTTCCAGCACGGTGAGCGCTTCACCCAGGCTGGCGACGGTACGGGTGTCCAGCTTGTTGACCGAGCCTGATGCGTTGAACACCAGCTCGGCGATGCCGTTATCGAGCCAGTGCAGTTGTAATGTTTCGCCTTGGTAGAGCATGTCTATCTCCTGAATCAGCGTATGATCTGGTATGACCAGATGAAGAGGAGTGTGGTTTTTATGTTAAAAATATGCAAATGAGAGATTGCATATTTGCTGGTCGGATCACATGTCGCCAAGTTAGTTTTTTGATTTGAAACGAAGTTATATTTTATGTGCTATCGGCATTTGCTGGAGTGTGTCGGCACTCATACACTTGCTCGCAGCGAATGAACATTCAGACGAGGTTACGCATGACTAAGGCGGCTTGTGTTAAACGCAGCGGCTTGTGGAGCATTCCCGCCAGAACCATGGCGCTGGCGTGTCTGTTGGTGTTTATGGCGCAAATGGCGACGACCGTGTATTTGCCTTCGCTGCCAACGGTGATGCGGGAGCTGGCGATGAGCCGGCGTGCCACCGAGCTGTCCATTTCAATCTTCGTCATCGGCGCCGCCTTGCCGGTGCTGTTTTGGGGCGCGGCCGCCGATCGCTTTGGCCGCCGCGCGCCCCTGACGCTGTCTTTGTTTCTTTTCATTGGCTGCAGCGGGCTGTTGGCGCTGTGCAGCAACGGCGCCCAATTGCTGACGCTGCGTGCGCTGCAGGGCGTGGGTGCCGGCGGTGCGGCGATCATCGCGCGTATCATCGTGCGGGATAACTGGAGCGGTGACGAGCTGGCGCGACGGCTGTCGGTGCTCTCCATCGCTTTTATCACCGCGCTGGGCGGCGGCCAGTTCGTCGGCGGCCTGCTCAGCCAATATTCACACTGGCAGATGGGCTTCGTCTTGATGGGCGCCACCGGTTTGGCCATTCTGGCGCTGATGGCGACGCTGCCGCTGGAGGCAGGGCGCGCTCGTGGGCCACGTCCGGCGATGGCGGCCACCTACTTCGCCATCCTGCGGCGGCCGGGATTTTTTTGGCCGGCCTGCGTCGGTGGGCTGGGTTTTGCCACCACGGTGACACTGCAGGAAGTGAGTCCGTTCGTCATGCAGCAGGGGTTTGGTCTCAACGTCACGGCGTTCGGCGCCCTGGGGCTGGTGATCGGCGTCGCCTACTTCAGCGGGGCGCTGACGGTGAACCGTACGGTGGCGCGTCTCGGCGGGAAAAAACTGATGCAGGCCGGCAGCGGCATCGTGGCGCTGGCGACGGCGGCGATCCTGCTGCTGTGGTGGAGCGGCGTCCTGGCCGGCCTTTCCGGTATGGCGCTGTTCATTGCGCTGTATTGCCTGACCATTTTTGGCCAGGCGGTGCTGTTTCCCAACAGCATGGCGATGGCGGTCAGCGATGCCAAAGAGTACGGTGCCTATGCGATGGCGCTGTGCGGCTTTCTGCAGCAGTGTCTGGCGGGCGTCGCCGCGGCCGGTGCGGTGTTGTTGGAACACCATGGCCTGTGGGCGCTGGCGATAGCGCTGCTCGGTTTGGGCGGCTGGTTAATGGTTAAGCTGCGGATGTAACGGCATTTGCAGGGAATTGCGAGCTGCTCCGCATGCCCAACGCGATGAGGTTGGAGCGTCGGAGCGCTGTGTTAAGATGACTTCTTTCGTGCTAAGGCATAAGGGTACTGTGATGGAAACGCTGGCTTCTTTGTATAACGACCACCTGGCAGAGCTGCAAAAACGCGCGCGCGAAGTGCTGGAGCGCAACAAGTTGGATGCGCTGCTGATTCACTCCGGGGAACTGCAAAAGGTATTTTTGGACGACCATAGCTATCCGTTCAAAGTGAACGCGCATTTCAAAGCCTGGGTGCCGGTGACGTCGGTGCCGAACTGCTGGTTGTGGATAGATGGCGTCAACAAGCCGAAGCTGTGGTTCTACTCCCCGGTTGACTACTGGCACAGCGTAGAGCCGCTGCCGGACAGTTTCTGGACCAAATCCCTTGAATTGATGCCGCTGGCCAACGCCGACGCCATCGCCCAGCAGCTTCCGCCGCAGCGCGAGCGTGTCGGCTATATCGGTTATGCCCAACAGCGCGCCCGCGATCTCGGCATCCCTTCGGAAAACATCAACCCGAAAGCGGTGCTGAACTACCTGGATTTCCACCGTTCGATTAAAACCGGCTATGAGCTGGCCTGCATGCGCGAAGCGCAGAAGACGGCGGTAACCGGCCATCGTGCCGCGCATGAGGCCTTCCTCTCCGGCATGAGCGAATTCGACATCAATCTGGCCTACCTGACGGCGACCGGCCACCGCGATACCGATGTGCCTTACGACAACATCGTGGCGTTGAACGAGCACGCTTCGGTGCTGCACTACACCAAGCTGGATCATCAGCCGCCGGCCGAGTCCCTGAGTTTTCTGATCGACGCCGGGGCGGAATATAACGGCTACGCCGCCGATCTGACGCGTACCTATGCGGCGCAAAGCGGCAGCGAGTTCGCTCATCTGGTGAAAGATCTCAATAGTGAACAGCTGGCGCTGATCGACACCATTAAAACCGGCGTGCGCTATACCGACTACCATGTGCAGATGCACCAGCGCATCGCCAAGTTGCTCAAGAATCACAAACTGGTGAATGGCCTCAGCGAAGAGGTGATGGTTGAAACGGGCATCACCACGCCGTTCCTGCCGCACGGGCTGGGGCACCCGCTGGGCCTGCAGGTGCACGACGCCGCAGGCTTTATGCAGGACGAGCAAGGCACCCATCTGGCGGCGCCGTCCAAGTATCCGTTCCTGCGTTGTACCCGCGTGTTGCAGCCGGGCATGGTGTTGACCATCGAGCCGGGTCTGTACTTCATCGAATCTCTGTTGGCGCCGTGGCGCAGCGGTGAGTTCAAGCAGCACTTCGCCTGGGATCGCATCGATGCGCTGAAACCGTATGGCGGTATTCGCATCGAAGACAATATCGTGATCCATGAAAAGCGTATCGAGAACATGACGCGCGATCTGAACCTGGCCTGATGCGGTCGTACCCGATACCGGCGGAAGCAACCCGCTTTACCGAAGAAATAAAGAAGAGCCGTTTTATCACCCTGCTGGCGCCAACCAGCGGGGTAGAAGCGGCAAAGGCGTTTATTCAGCAAGTGCGGGATGAGCACCCGGCGGCGCGGCACCATTGTTGGGCCTTCGTCGCCGGTAGCCCCGATGACTCACAGCAGCTGGGGTTCTCCGACGATGGAGAACCGTCGGGCACCGCTGGCAAACCGATCCTCGCGCAGCTGATGGGCAGCGGTATCGGCGAAGTGACCGCCGTGGTCGTTCGTTACTATGGCGGCGTCAAGTTGGGCACCGGCGGGCTGGTGAAAGCCTATGGCAACGGTGTTCAACAGGCGTTGAAGCAGCTGGTGTTGGTAGAAAAGGTGCCGGAAGCCGAATATATCTTGCAGTGCGACTATGCGCAGTTGGCGCTGGTGGAGAACTTGCTGCAGCAAACCGCAGGTCGGATCCTGCAGGGCGAGTACGGTGCCGCCGTCGTGCTGCATCTGGCGTTGCCGGCCACCGAGGTCGAGCTGTTTGGGAATAAATTGCGTGATCTCAGTCGCGGTAATTTGCAATTAACCCCCATTTCGCAATAATTCCTCCCAATTGAATTGCTAAGGATCGTGCTGAAATGCATTTTCGCGCCATAACCCGTATCGTTGGTCTGCTGGTCATCCTGTTCTCCGGGACGATGTTTATTCCCGGCCTGGTGGCATTGATTTATCGCGATGGGGCGGGGCGCGCGTTCAGCCAAACGTTCTTCGTGGCGCTGACCATCGGGCTGATGCTGTGGTGGCCGAACCGCAAGCAAAAACACGAGCTGAAGCCGCGTGAAGGCTTCCTGATCGTCGTGCTGTTCTGGACCGTGCTGGGCAGCGTGGGGGCATTGCCGTTCCTGTTTTCGGAACGGCCCAATTTGTCGCTGACCGACGCCTTCTTTGAATCCTTCTCGGGATTGACGACCACCGGTGCGACGACGCTGGTGGGGTTGGACTCGCTGCCGAAGGCTATTCTTTTCTATCGCCAAATGCTGCAATGGATGGGCGGCATGGGGATCATCGTGTTGGCGGTGGCGATACTGCCGATACTCGGCGTCGGCGGCATGCAGCTGTATCGGGCGGAAATGCCCGGGCCGCTGAAAGATAACAAGATGCGTCCACGCATCGCCGAAACCGCCAAAACCCTGTGGCTAATCTATGTATTGCTGACCGTCGCCTGTGCGCTGGCGCTCTGGGGGGCTGGGATGTCGGTGTTCGATGCCATCGGCCACAGTTTCTCGACCATCGCCATCGGCGGTTTTTCTACCCACGACGCCAGTATCGGTTATTACGCCAGCCCGACCATCAACACCATCATCGCCGTGTTCCTGCTGATTTCCGGCTGTAACTACGGCCTGCACTTCGCTTTGCTGAGCGGCCGCAGCCTGAAGGTGTATGGGCGCGATCCTGAATTCCGCATGTTTATCTTCGTTCAGTTGACGCTGGTGGTGGTGTGTACGTTGGTGCTCTGGGGACATGGCGTCTATAAGAGCGGTATGGAAACGCTCAATCAGGCGTTCTTCCAGGTGGTATCGATGGCGACTACGGCCGGTTTCACGACCGACAGCATCGCCAAGTGGCCGCTGTTCCTGCCGATGTTGTTGCTGTGCTCGGCGTTCATCGGCGGTTGCGCCGGCTCGACCGGCGGCGGCCTGAAGGTGATCCGTATCCTGCTTCTGTACCTGCAAGGCTCGCGTGAGTTGAAAAGGCTGGTGCACCCCAACGCGGTCTATACCATCAAATTGGGCAACCGCGCGCTGCCGGAACGCATTCTGGAGGCGGTGTGGGGATTCTTCTCTGCCTATGCGCTGGTGTTTATCGTCAGCATGCTGGCGATCATTGCCACCGGCGTTGACGACTTTTCCGCGTTCGCCGCAGTGACGGCAACGCTCAATAACCTTGGCCCCGGCCTGGGCGTAGTGGCGGATAACTTCACCACGATGCCGGCGGCGGCCAAGTGGGTCCTGGTGGTGACGATGCTGTTCGGGCGCCTGGAAGTATTTACATTGCTGGTGCTGTTCACGCCAACCTTCTGGCGTGAGTAAGCCTGATATAAGGAGTACGCCATGAAGGCATTGATACTTTATTCGAGCCGTGACGGGCAAACACGTGCTATCGCTTCTTATATAGCAAGCAAGTTGCAGGACACGCTGCGTTGTGAGGTGATCGATCTGCTGCAGGCAGAACAGGTCGATCTTAACCAGTATCAGCAGGTGATGATCGGCGCTTCTATCCGTTATGGGCACTTTAACTCGGCGCTGGATAAATTCGTCAAGCGTCATGCTGAGCAGTTGAATCGGATGCCGAGCGCATTCTTTGCCGTCAACCTGACCGCGCGCAAACCGGAAAAGCGTTCGCCACAAACCAACGCCTATACCCGCAAGTTCCTGTTGGCTTCGCCGTGGCAGCCAAAACAGTGCGCGGTGTTTGCCGGCGCATTGCGTTATCCGCGCTATCGCTGGTTCGATCGCATCATGATTCAATTCATTATGCGTATGGCGGGCGGTGAAACGGATACCAGTAAGGAAGTGGAGTACACAGATTGGCAACAGGTCGACCGCTTTGCCCAGGAATTTAGCCAGATCCAGTACGAAAAGTGACAAAAACGCGGGTTTGGCCAGCGTTTTGCCGAAAAAATCCGCGCTTGAAAAGTTTTTTGCATTTAGGGGTTGCGGCCCGCCGAGAACTCCCTATAATGCGCCTCCACTGACCGGGAACAACGACTGACAAGCCGCCGGGTCAGCGAGAGAAAAGCGAAATAAACGCTTGACTCTCCGGGTGAAAAGCGTAATATACG